>NZ_CP145809.1:3540115-3861944 GCF_038049925.1 Georgenia sp. M64 | reverse complement strand
CTGGCTCTCGTGGCCGCCGCCCTCGTCCTGACCTCGTGCACCTCGGTCTCCGGCGACGAGCCGACGGCCGCCCCGTCGACGTCCCCCGCGCCGTCCTCGGCCACGTCCTCGGCGTCGCCGTCGGCGTCGCCGACCGCCGGCGAGGCGACGGACGACGTCCCCGAGGGGCTGGCGGAGTACTACGGCCAGGAGGTCGCGTGGACCGCGTGCGGGGAGACCTTCGAGTGCGCCGAGATCACGGTGCCGCTGAGCTACGACGACCCCGGCGCGGAGAGCATCACCCTCGCCGCCAAGCGGCTGCTCGCGGCGGGGGAGAAGCAGGGGTCGCTCGTCATCAACCCCGGCGGTCCGGGCTCTTCCGGGATCGAGCTCGCGGAGGCCGCCCCGAGCTACTTCACCGCCGAGCTGCGCGAGGCCTACGACGTCGTCGGCCTCGACCCGCGCGGCGTGGGCGACTCGACCCCGGTGGACTGCGTATCTGACGCCGAGCTCGACCGCCTCCGGGCGGCGGAGTACGACCTCGAGACGGACGAGGGCCTGCGGGCCTACCAGGCCGACGCGCAGCTCATCGCCGACGGGTGCGCCTCGACGTCCGGCGACCTCGTGGCCAACGTCGACACCGTCTCGGCGGCCCGGGACCTCGACGTCCTGCGCCACCTGCTCGGCGAGGAGGAGCTGGACTACCTCGGCTTCTCCTACGGGACCTACCTCGGGGCGACCTACGCCGAGCTGTTCCCCGAGCGGGTCGGCCGGCTCGTGCTCGACGGGGCCATGGATCCCAGCCTCTCCGCGCACGAGACCACCCTCGCGCAGGCGGTCGGCTTCGAGAGCTCCCTGCGCGCCTACGCCGAGGACTGCCTGGCGGGGCCGGACTGCCCCCTTACCGGCAGCGTCGACGACGCCGTCGGCCAGGTCCGCACGCTCCTCGAGCTGACGGGCGACACGCCCCTGCCGACGGCGGACGGGCGCGAGCTCACCGCCTCCCTCGCCTTCTCCGGCATCATCACCCCGCTGTACGACGACTCCACGTGGTTCGCCCTCACCGCCGCCCTCGACCAGGCCATCAACGAGGGGGACGGCTCCCAGCTGCTCTTCCTCGCCGACCTCCTGGCCGGCCGCGAGGCCGACGGCTCCTACCCGGTGAACACCACCGAGGCGAACTGGGCGGTCAACTGCCTCGACTACCCGGTCGAGGGCGACCTTGCCCGGTGGAAGGCCGAGGCGGACGAGCTCGAGGCGGCGGCCCCGACGTTCGGGCCGATCATGGGCTACGGCGCCGTGCTGTGCGACGCCTGGCCCGCGCAGGGCGAGGCGGAGCGTGAGCCGGTCACCGCGGCGGGTGCGCCGCCGATCATGGTGGTCGGCACCACCGGCGACCCGGCCACGCCCTACGAGTGGAGCGTCGCGCTGGCCGACCAGCTCGAGAGCGGCTTCCTCCTCACCTACGACGGCGGCGGGCACACCGCGTACGGCCGCTCCAACGACTGCGTCAACGCCGCGGTCGACAGGTTCCTCCTCGACGGCGTGGTGCCCGAGGAGGGCGCGACCTGCTGAGGACGGCCGCGGCGGTGGACCGGGGGCCGTTTTGTCGCCGCCCCGGACCTGCCGGTAGAGTGGTCGGGCCGCGCCCGGCAGCTCCCGGGCGGGCGCGCCGCCTTAGCTCAGTCGGCAGAGCGATTCACTCGTAATGAATAGGTCGTGGGTTCGATTCCCACAGGCGGCTCCGGTTGTTCAGGCCCACCCCGGCGCGGGGTGGGCCTGAACGTTTTCCTGGTCCGGCCCGGGCGGTTCGTCGCCGCACGACGGGCGGGGCCGGCCGGTGCAGCCCAATGCCACCCCAGGTATTTCCCGCTGGCGGTTTCGGAAATTTCGCCGCGACGCCCACGGGGTGTCGCCCCCTCGGGTCGGGGCAGTTCCCGACCCCATTTCTGAGGACTGCATCACATCGTTTTGTGGACGGAGCAGTTCTGATATCCGACCGGACGAACGACCCACGAGATCTGACCATGCGTGGAAATCGACGAGCGCACAACCGGATGACCCACCGTCGATGCCTCTCGCGCCGAGGCGGCCGCCTACCGATCGCACGCTGCGTGCGCCGCTGCGACCGCCGCGGACCAGACGTGCGCACGTCGTGCCTGGCCGGGGCCCCTCACCGCCACGCCCCCTCCGTGGGCCGCCCCCTCCGCACCCCCGCGGCGTGGCCCGGCCCCGGCACGTAGACTCCAGGTGTGGACCACCTCCTCGCGCTCATCCCGTCCGTGGGCACCGGAATTCTCTTCTTCGTCGTCATTCGCGCCATGGTCAACGCCGACCGGAATGAGCGCGCGGCGCTGGAACGGATGGACCGCGAGGCGGCGAAGCGTCCCGACGGAAGGGACGGATAGCTTCTCCACAACTTCTCCGTGGTTGGCGTGACAATGACGTTGCCGCCAATTAGTGTTCTCGGTGGGTGGACCGGTCCCGTTCCACCGCAGGGGGTACTCACTCCGGCTCGCACCGGAATGACGAGAGAAAGAATCGAGAAACATGGCGCAAAAGGTTCAGGTGACTCTGGTCGACGACATCGACGGTTCGTCGGCGAGCGAGACGGTGACGTTCGCGCTCGACGGCGTCTCGTACGAGATCGACCTCACCGACGAGCACGCGAACGCGCTTCGTGAGTCCTTCGCCGAGTGGATCGGGCACGCCCGCCGCGCCGGCGGCCGCAAGGCGCCCGCCAAGCGCGGGGCACAGGCCGGCGCGGGCCGCGCCTCGTCCGGCTCCGACGCGGGGAAGATCCGCGACTGGGCCCGTGACAACGGGTACGAGGTCTCCGAGCGTGGCCGGATCTCGGCCGAGATCCGCGAGGCCTACGAGAAGGCGACCAACTGAGGTCTCCCCGACGCAGGACGTCCTCCGGACGCCTGTACCCGGCCGGCTCCCTCACGGGGGCCGGCCGGTCTGCGTGAGAGGCCGGTGAGTGAGGTCCCTCACCTCGTGACCTGGGTCCCCGGGCCGCCCGTGGTCGGGGATGGAAGAATGGCCGCCATGACCTACACCCTGGTACTGCTCCGCCACGGCGAGAGCGAGTGGAACGCCAAGAACCTGTTCACCGGCTGGGTGGACGTGCCGCTGTCCGAGAAGGGCGTCGCCGAGGCCAAGCGTGGCGGCGAGCTGCTCAAGGAGGCGGGGGTGTCCCCGGACATCCTCCACACGTCGCTGCTGCGCCGCGCGATCTCGACGGCCTACTACGCCCTCGACGTCGCCGACCTGCACTGGATCCCCGTCAAGCGCGACTGGCGCCTCAACGAGCGTCACTACGGCGCCCTGCAGGGCAAGAACAAGAAGGAGATCCGCGAGGAGTACGGCGAGGAGCAGTTCATGCTCTGGCGCCGCTCCTACGACGTCCCGCCGCCGGAGATCGAGCTCGGGTCGCAGTACTCCCAGGACGCCGAGCCCCGCTACGCCGGCGAGCCCATCCCGCGCAGCGAGTGCCTCAAGGACGTCCTCGAGCGGGCGCTGCCGTACTGGGACGCCGAGATCGTGCCCGACCTCAAGGCCGGGAAGACCGTTCTCGTCGCGGCGCACGGCAACTCGCTGCGCGCGATCATCAAGCACCTCGACGGCATCGACGACGAGACGATCGCCGGGCTCAACGTCCCGACCGGCATCCCGCTGGTCTACGAGCTGGACGAGCACCTCACCCCCGTCACCAAGGGCGGGACCTACCTGGACCCCGACGCCGCCGCCGAGGCCATCAAGGCCGTCGCCAACCAGGGCAAGTGAGCCGACCGGCGCGCCCCTGACACGGCAGAGCCCCCGCACCTGGTGGTGCGGGGGCTCTCGCGTGCTCCGACCTGGTGGGCGGCGATCCTGACCGGCGTGCCAGGGCGCCTTCCTGACGGTGCCGGCTCCGGTCAGTCGCGGTGGGCGTCCGTCTCGCCGTCCTTGTGGTCGGTCTCGAACACGGTGTCACCGGTGACGAGATAGGACACGCGCCGCGCGACCGAGACGGCGTGGTCGCCGAACCGCTCGAGGTAACGACCGAGCAGGACGGCGTCGACCACCTGCTGGCGGGTCATGGGCACCGACTCGTCCAGGACGATCTCGAACGAGCGGCGGTGCAGCTCGTCGAGGACGTCGTCCTCCCGCTCGATCTCGGCGGCGAGGTCGAGGTCCCGGTTCTCCAGCAGCTGGGTCACCCGCTGGGCCACCTTGACCGCCTGGGAGCCCATCTCCGAGACCAGGTCGCGCATGGGGCCGTCGAGCGCCGTCTGCGGGTAGCGGCCCCGGGCGACGTAGGCGACGTGGCGGGCGAGGTCGCCCATCCGCTCGATCGTGGCGGACAGGCGCAGCCCCGAGACGACCACGCGCAGGTCGGTGGCGACCGGCTGCTGGCGGGCGAGGACCGAGATGCCCTGGTCGTCCAGGGCGCGCTCCATGCCGTCGATCCGGCGGTCGGCGTCGATGACCTCCTCGGCGACGAGGAGGTCGGCGTTGTCGAGGGCGGACGTCGCCTTCTCGATCGCGACGGCGACGTGGTTCGCCATCTTGACCAGGTCGTCGCGCAAGGCCTCCAGCTCGTGGGTGAACATCTCGCGCATGGCTTCCTCCAGGTGTGCGGTCCAGCCGTCGGCTCGTGACCGGTTCGTGCCGTTGCTCTGCTTCCTACCGTAGTCAAGCCATCCTGGGTGTACACCCGGTGGCGCGCGGGTGAACGGCCGGCGGCCTGCCGGGGCGGTCTCGGTGAAGACGTCCGGCGGGCCGTACGCTCACGGCGTGGACCAGATCTGGCAGCTCGTGGGGGTGGCCCTCCTGGGGGTGCTCGTCGGCGCCGTCGGGGTTCTCGCGTTCCGCCTGAGCGAGCGCGAGCAGCGCGGTCCCGGGCGTTCCGACGACGGGACCGTCGACGACGACGTCGTCTCGGTGCTGAGCGTGCTGCCCCAGAGCGTCATCGTCCTCGAGCCCGACGACGAGGTGCTGCGGGCCTCGCCGGCCGCCTACAGCTTCGGCCTCGTGCGCAACGACGCCCTCGTCCCCGCCGAGCTGAGGGCGCTCGTCGAGGGCCTGCGCCGGGACGGGCAGATCCGCGACACCGAGCTGACCCTGCCGCGCAGCACCGTCGAGGGTGCCGGCACGTTGCGGATGCAGGTGCGCGTCGCCCCCCTCAAGGCCGGCCGGGTGCTCGTGCTGGTCGAGGACCGCACCGCCGCCCGCCGCGTCGAGGAGATGCGTCGTGACTTCGTCGCCAACGTCTCCCACGAGCTCAAGACCCCCGTCGGTGCCATCTCGCTGCTCGCCGAGACCGTCGCGGACAGCGCGGACGACCCCGGCACCGTACGCCACTTCGCCGGCCAGATGGGCAAGGAGTCCCGTCGTCTGGCGGCCCTCGTCCAGGAGATCATCGAGCTCTCCCGGCTCCAGGAGCCGGACGCGCTCGTCGAGCCGGAGCTCGTCCACGTCGACGACGTCGTCACGGAGGCGGTGGACCGGGTCCGCGTCGCCGCACGGGACCGCCGCGTGTCCGTCGTCGTCGGCGGGACAACCGGGCTGAAGGTCTACGGCGACGCGTCCCTGCTCACCACCGCGGTGCGCAACCTCCTCGACAACGCCATCCGGTACTCCCCGGCGCAGTCCCGGGTGTCGGTGGGGGTGTCCCGGCACGACGCCCTGGTGCGCATCGCCGTCGTCGACCAGGGCACGGGCATTCCCGTGGACCAGCGCGAGCGGGTGTTCGAGCGGTTCTACCGCCTCGACGAGGCGCGCTCGCGCGAGACGGGCGGCTCCGGGCTGGGACTGAGCATCGTCAAGCACATCGCCAGCGACCACGGCGGCCGGGTCGAGCTGTGGTCCGCCGAGGGCCGCGGCTCGACCTTCACCCTCGTCCTGCCCGAGGCGATCGAGCCCGGCGAGAGCCCGGATGAGGCCGGCGGGACCGAGGACGCCGACGACCGTGACGATGCCGCCGTCCCGGCCCGCGGCACCGGCCCGGCCGGGCAGGGCACCACCCCGCGCGACGAGGTCGACGGCGGCGACGACGAGACACGCGCCGCGCGCCGGCGCGGCAGGAAGGAAGCACGCCGATGACGACGATCCTGCTGGTGGAGGACGAGCAGTCCTACCGCGAGCCGCTGACCTACAAGCTGGAGCGGGACGGGTTCGAGGTCGTCCCGGTGGCCGACGGGCTCGAGGCGGTGGCGGCCTACGAGCGCGGCGGGATCGACCTCGTGCTGCTCGACCTCATGCTCCCCGGGATGTCGGGGACGGAGGTGTGCCGGCAGCTGCGCCAGCACGGCAAGGTCCCGGTCATCATGCTCACGGCCAAGGACAGCGAGATCGACAAGGTGGTCGGGCTCGAGCTCGGCGCCGACGACTACGTGACGAAGCCCTACTCCTACCGCGAGCTCCTCGCGCGGGTCCACGCGGTGCTGCGCCGCACCGCCGGGGACGACGACCTCGGCGAGCCCCCGGTCCTCACCGTCGGCCGTGTGCGGATGGACGTGGACCGCCACGAGCTCCAGGTCGACGGCGACCCGGTCGCCATGCCGCTGCGGGAGTTCGAGCTGCTCGAGCTGTTCCTGCGCAACCCCGACCGGGTCCTCACCCGCGGTCAGCTCATCGACCGGATCTGGGGCGCGGACTACGTCGGCGACACCAAGACGCTCGACGTCCACGTCAAGCGGGTACGGGCCAAGATCGAGGAGGACCCCTCCCGCCCGGCCATGCTGCAGACCGTCCGCGGGCTCGGGTACAAGCTCGTCAGCGCCCCGGCCTAGCGGCACCCGCGACAGCGGGCGGCGGCCAGGTCAGCCCTGGTCGAGGACGTCGTCGTAGGGCGGGACCGTGCCGTCCAGGACCGGCACCGGAACCTCGACCGCGCCGCCGACGTCGGTGGAGACCGAGGACGGGAGCACCGCACCCGGCGGCACCTCGAGGGAGGCGACGGACAGCCCGGCCTCACCCAGGCTCACGCTCTCGCCGGCGGCGACCTCGACCGGCACCTCGCCGCCGCCCTCGCCCAGGCTGAGGGTGACCTCGACGTCCTCGCGGGAGCGGTTGACCACCGAGCCGATGACGAGGCCCTCCTCGCCCTCGCCCTCGGCGAGGATCATGAGGTTCTCCACCACGACGCCGTCGGTGACCTCCACCCGCACCCCGTCGCTGGGGGCGTAGGGGACGGCGGTGGTGATGGGGTTGGCGACCGAGCACCCCGCGAGCGTGAGCGTCGCGGCGGCGGAGGCGACGGCGACCGTGCGGGCGCGAGGGGCGGTGCGGGCCACGAGATCTCCTTCTTCGGGTGCGGGGCGAGGTGGAGCGCGGCGCTCGCCCACCGCGAGATTACCGGAGAGCGCCAGTCCTTCGTGACGATCCGTCACCTCCGGGGGCGGCCCGGGCCGGGAGCCGCCCGTCAGGTCCCCTCGAGAGCCGCGGAATCTCGCCATTTCGGCGTGTTAGAATAGCCTTACTCACGACTTAGGGAGCACCACGAAATGACCTTCGCTGTCGGCGAGACCGTTGTCTACCCGCACCATGGCGCCGCTCTCATCGAGGAGATCTCGACCCGCATCATCCGCGGGGAGGAGAAGCTCTACCTCCACCTCCGGGTCGCCCAGGGCGACCTGACGATCCAGGTGCCGGCGGAGAACGTCGACCTCGTCGGTGTGCGGGACGTCGTCGGCAAGGAGGGGCTCGAGAAGGTCTTCGACGTGCTGCGCGCGCCGTACACCGAGGAGCCCACCAACTGGTCGCGCCGGTACAAGGCGAACGTGGAGAAGATCGCCTCCGGCGACGTCATCAAGGTCGCCGAGGTCGTGCGCGACCTGTCCCGCCGCGACACCGACCGTGGCCTCTCCGCCGGCGAGAAGCGCATGCTGGCCAAGGCCCGCCAGATCCTCGTCTCCGAGCTCGCGCTCGCCGAGAAGACCGGCGAGGACAAGGCCGAGGCCATCCTCGACGACGTCCTCGCGTCCTGAGCCGCTCCGCCCGCGCCGGTCGTCGTCGCTGACCCGTCGGTGCCTCCCGTGCAGGGTGATGTCGCCGTGAGCCGGCGGGGCAGCGCCGCCGTCCTCACGGCCGCCGGCTCCGGGACCCGGCTCGGCGCGCGTGTGCCGAAGGCGCTGGTCGAGCTCGGGGGCGTCCCGCTCGTCCTGCGGGCAGCACGGGGCCTCGCCGAGGCGGGCTGCCTCGACGCGCTCGTCGTGACCGTCCCCGCGGCCGAGCTCGGTGCCTTCGCTGCGCTCTTCCCCGGTGGTCACGTCCCGGGCACCACCCTGGCGGTCGCGGTCGTCCCCGGGGGCGCCACCCGCCAGGCCTCGGTCGCCGCCGGACTGGCGGCGCTGCCCGCCGAGGTCGACGTCGTCCTGGTCCACGACGCCGCGCGGTGCCTCACCCCGCCGGGGACGGTCCGGGCGGTCGAGGCCGCGGTCCGCGGCGGCCACCGCGCGGTCGTGCCGGCGCTGCCCGTCACGGACACGGTCAAGCGGGTGGGGCCGGCCGACGCCACGGGCGCCGAGCCGGTCACCGCCACGGTGGACCGTGCGAGCCTGCGGGCCGTCCAGACCCCGCAGGGGTTCGACCGCTCGCTGCTCGAGGCCGCGCACGTCGCGGGGGCGTCGAGGGCCGGCGACGAGGCCGCGGCTGCCTCGGACGACGCCGGCCTCGTCGAGGCGCTCGGCGAACAGGTGTGGGTGGTCCCTGGCGACGAGCGAGCCCTCAAGATCACGACACCGCACGACCTGGCCATCGCGGAGCTGCTGCTGTCCGACCGCGGCTGAGCGCTCGGGCCTGGCGCGGACGGGTCGACGTCACGCGTTGGGCCGGGAGCGGTGTCGTGTCGGCAGCGCTGGAGTGTGGTGCCCAGGGCGATGTGACGTTGTTGCGGCAGCGATGTGACGGTGTGGCGGAAATTCCTCGGCGCAGAGCAGCAACAGCGTGACATCGAGCCGGCACCAGCATGACGTCGCGCCGAGCCCGCGGTGGCGCCGCTGCGGTCCGCGCGGTGAGGGAGCCGGCGGCTGGCGCTACGGTTTCGACCATGCTGCCGCGCACCGGGATCGGGACCGACGTCCACGCCTTCGCCGAGCCCGGCTCGGGGCGGGAGATGCACCTGGCCTGCCTGCGGTGGCCCGACGAGGTGGGTCTCGAGGGGCACTCGGACGCCGACGTCGCCGCCCACGCCGCGTGCGACGCCCTGTTCTCCGCAGCCGGCCTGGGTGACCTCGGCAGCCAGTTCGGCACCGCGGACCCCGAGTGGGCCGGCGCCGCGGGCGAGCGCCTCCTCGCCGAGGCCGCCCGCCGGGTCCGGGAGGCCGGCTTCGACATCGGCAACGTGGCGGTCCAGGTGGTCGGGCTGCGCCCCAAGGTGGGCCCGCGCCGCGCCGAGGCCGAGGCGGCCATGGCTCGCGCGGTCGGCGCCCCGGTGAGCCTGAGTGCCACCACCACCGACGGCCTCGGGTTCACCGGCCGGGGCGAGGGCGTCGCCGCCGTCGCCACGGCGCTCGTGCTCTCCGCGCGGGAGCCAGGCGCCTGAGTCGAGGCTCGTCAGCTCTTCGAGGTGACGCCCGGGATGCGCAGCGGCCAGATCGCGGCCAGCCCGATGGCGAGGGTGAGGATGATGCCGAGCAGGCCCATCCGCGCTCCCGCCACGGCGGTGAAGATGGCGATGAGCGCGGGGGAGATGAAGCTGACGGCCCGGCCGGCGGTGGCGTAGAGACCGAAGGTCTCGTTCGCCTCGTGCGGGGGCACGACGCGGGCGAGGAGGGTGCGCGAGGCCGACTGCACCGGCCCGACCAGCGCGGCGATGGCCATCCCGAACACCCAGAACACCGCGGTCGAGTCGACCGCCACGATCACGAGGCCGAAGCCGATCATCGCCGCGAGCGACCACACGATCACCGGGCGCGGCCCGACCCGGTCGTCCACCTTGCCGAAGACCCACGTCCCGGCCGCGGCGACGACGTTGGCCGCGATGCCGAAGATCGCCACCTGCACGGTGTCCATCCCGTAGGAGGTGGCGGCGATGACGCCGGCGAAGGAGAACACGGCGGAGAGCCCGTCGCGGTAGACCGCGGAGGCCACGAGGAAGTGCAGGAGCGGGCGCTCCTGCCGCCACATCCGCACCACCCTGGTCGCGATGTCGCGGTAGGCCTGCGCGGGACGGAACGGCTCACGCACCCGCGCGGCGTCCGGGACCTCCTTCGGGCCCCAGATCATCACGGGGATCGAGAAGACCAGGAACCAGGCCGCGCACAGCAGGGCGACGGCGCGGGCGTTGGCGGCGTCCTCGGTGGGGATGCCGAGCATCCCGCCGTCGAGGATGAACCCGAACAGCGCGACGACCAGCGCGATGACGCCGCCCACGTAGCCCAGCGCCCACGCGGTTCCCGAGATGCGACCGATCGTCCCGGCCGTCGAGATCTGCAGGAGCATGCCGTTGTAGAACACCCCGGCGATCTCCGCGATGACCGAGGCCAGCGCGATGAGACTCACCCCGAGCAGGAGGTAGGAGTTCTCCGGCCGGACGAACCACATCAGCGCCATGGTCGTGACGACGGCGAGGGTCGCCACGGTGAGCATGAGCCGGCGGTTGCGCACCCGGTCCGCCCAGGCACCCATGAGCGGAGCGAGCAGCGCCACCCCCAGACCCGCCACCGTCTGGGCGTTGGAGTAGACCTGCTGGCCGTTCTCGGGGTCCGCGGCGACCGCCTGGGTGACGTAGACCGAGAAGACGAACGACAGGATGACGGTGTTGAAGGCGTTTGAGCCGAGGTCCCACAGGCTCCACGCGGCGATCGTGCGCCGTGGTGCGGGCTCGCTCGCGAGCTCGGGAACCACGAGACCGGGGGAGACCGCCGCCGCCGCGGCCTCGGGCGGGGGTTCGGATGCGTTCGTCACGAGCGCACCGTAGCGGCCCGGCCGCGCTCCCGGGCGCCGACCGGGGAAACGGCACGTGGCAGGGCGCGCCGGTAGCCTGGGCGGGTGAGCCTGCGCCTGTACGACTCCGCCACCCGGTCGGTGCGCCCCTTCGAACCCGTCGAGCCGGGGTCGGTGGGCATCTACCTGTGCGGCGCGACGGTCCAGGGCTCGCCCCACATCGGCCACATGCGCTCCTCGATCGCGTTCGACGTCCTCGCCCGCTGGCTGCGCCGCGGCGGGCTCGACGTGACCCTGGTCCGCAACGTCACCGACATCGACGACAAGATCCTCGCGAAGTCCGCCGAGGCCGGCGTGCCCTGGTGGGCCTGGGCGTACCGGTTCGAGCAGGAGTTCACCGCTGCCTACGACGCCCTCGGCGTCGCCCGGCCCACCTACGAGCCCCGGGCCACGGGCCACGTCACCGAGATGGTCGAGCTCATCGACCGGCTCGTCGAGCGCGGTCACGCGTACACCGGTGAGACGGGGAACGTGTACTTCGACGTGCGCTCCCTGCCGGAGTACGGCTCGCTCACCCGGCAGACGCTGGAGAACCTCACGCCCACCGAGGACGGCGACGCCGAGCCCGACAAGCGTGACCCGCGCGACTTCGCCCTGTGGAAGGCACCCCGCCCCGGCGAGCCGGCCACCGCGGCCTGGCCCACGCCCTACGGCCGCGGCCGGCCGGGCTGGCACCTGGAGTGCTCGGCCATGTCCCAGCGCTACCTCGGGCAGACCTTCGACATCCACGGCGGCGGGATCGACCTGCGCTTCCCCCACCACGAGAACGAGCAGGCCCAGTCCCACGGCGCGGGGTACGGCTTCGCCCGGTACTGGGTCCACCACGCCTGGGTGACCATCGGCGGGGAGAAGATGAGCAAGTCGCTCGGCAACTCCCTCGTCGTGTCCGCCCTCCTCGAGCACACCCCCGCCGTCGTCCTGCGCTACGCCATCGGGACGGTCCACCACCGCTCCACGGTCGAGTTCTCCGAGGTCACCCTCGCCGAGGCGGCGACGGCGTGGGAGCGGTTCTCCGGGTTCGTCACCCGGTCCGTGGAGACCGTGGGGGAGGTCCCCGCCGAGGAGGTCGCGGCCCTGGGCCGCGCCGAGCTCCCCGCATCGTTCGTCGAGGCGATGGACGACGACCTCAACCTCGCCGCCGCCATGGCGGTGGTGCACGAGCACCTGCGGGCCGGCAACACCGCCCTCGCCGAGGACGACCACGCCGCCGCGCGCGGTGCCCAGCTCAGCGTCCGGGGGATGCTCGACGTCCTCGGCCTGGACCCGCTGGCCGAGCCGTGGCGCACCGGCGCCGGGGCCGCCGGCTCCGCCGAGCACGAGGCCCTCGACGCCCTCGTCTCCACCGTCCTGGCCGAGCGGGTCGAGGCCCGCCAGGCGAAGGACTGGGCCCGGGCGGACGCCCTGCGCGACCAGCTGGCCGCCGCGGGCATCGTCGTCGAGGACTCCAACGCCGGCGCACGCTGGCAGCTGAAGGGAAAGAACTGATGGCCGGGAACTCCCAGCGCCGCGGCGCCGTCCGCAAGCCGGGCTCGAAGAAGGGGCAGGTCGTCGGCTCCGGCGGCCAGCGCCGCCGGGCCCTGGAGGGCAAGGGCCCCACGCCCAAGGCCACCGAGCGCCCGCACCACCCCGCCGCCAAGCGCAAGGCGGCCGTCGAGCGTGCGGAGGCCAAGGCACCCGCGCGGGCGGGCCAGGCCGGGCGCGACGCCGCACGCAGCGCGACGGTCGCCGCGAAGGTCCGCGAGGCGCTGCGGGTGGGCTCGGACCACGAGCTCATCGCCGGGCGCAACCCCGTCACCGAGGCCGTGCGGTCGGGCATCCCCCTGGCGAAGGTCTTCCTCGCGGGCAACATGGCCAGCGACGAGCGTGTGGCGGAGGTGGTCCGCACGGCCACGGCCCTCGGCGCCCCGCTCGTCGAGGTCTCGCGCTCCGACCTGGACAACCTCACCGAGGGCGCCGTGCACCAGGGCGTCGTCATCGAGGTGCCCGCCTACGCCTACCGGGACGTGGAGGACCTGCTCGCGCGGGCCGAGCGCGCCGGCCACCCGCCGCTCATCGTCGCCCTGGACTCGGTCACCGACCCGCACAACCTCGGTGCCGTCCTGCGCAGCGCCGGTGCCTTCGGCGCCGACGGCGTCCTGCTGCCCGAGCGGCGCTCCGCCGGGGTCAACGCCACGGCGTGGAAGGTCTCGGCGGGCGCGGCCGCCCGGGTGCCGGTCGCCCGGGCGACGAACCTCGTCCGGGCCCTGACCGACCTCAAGGACGCCGGGTGCTTCGTCGTCGGGCTCGACGGCGACGGGCCCACCGCCGTGGGTGACCTCGAGCTGGCCGACGGCCCGCTCGTGCTCGTCACGGGTTCGGAGGGCAAGGGCCTGTCCCGCCTCGTGCGCCAGACCTGCGACGTCGTCGCCTCGATCCCGATCGCCGCGCAGGTGGAGTCCCTCAACGCCGCCGTGGCCACCGGGATCGCCCTGTACGAGGTGTCGCGGCGCCGTGCCGCGACCCCGCCGGTGGCCTGACCACCGGCGCACCCCACGGCCGAGAAGGAGTGAGCACGTGAGCGAGACCGTCACCTGGACCGTCCACAGCGGCGGGCTCTACGGCGACGCCGTCGACCATGCCGCCCTCGAGGAGGCGCTGCGCGAGACGAAGGCCGTCGCGCTGGTCCGGGAGGAGTCCCCGGACGCGCTCGGGGTGGTCCTGGCCGTCACCGGCCGCACCCGCCGCGTGGCCGTGGTCGAGGGCGGCGAGGTCGTCCCCGGCCCACCGCTGTTCCGGTTCGTCGACGACCTGGCCGCCGCGAGCGGTACCGAGGTCGCCGTCGGCGACGTGTGGGCGGGCGGCGAGGTCTACGTCGACGACCTGGACGAGCTCGAGGCCGACGGCGAGGACCTCGGTGCGGAAGGGACCGGCATCGGCCCCGCCGGGGACGTCGCGGGGACCGACCTCGCCGACGAGACGGACACCGATAGGACGGACACCGACGAGACGCCTGACGCCGGCCCGGACGAGGCGCAGCCGGGCGCCGAGCCCGTGACCCGGCGCGGCCGCCGGGGCCGGCGGCGCGCGGCCGACGACGACGCCGAGCACGTGCGCGTCGCCGCCGTCACTGCGATGCCCCTTCGTGAGGTGCCGTTCTGGACCGAGGACCTCGGCGTCCCCGTGGCCGTGCTCGACCGCGGCGACCGCCGCCTGGTGCTCGCCGAGCGGCCGCTCGGCGTGGGCGGCTGGGGGCGCCACGCGCTGCCGGTGGTCGAGCTCGACGTGCAGGACGGCGAGCCCTCCGTCGTTGTCACCCGCCCCGCCCCGGCCCAGCCACGGACGTGGCGGTGGGTGCCCGGCTGGCGCCCGCTCGGGCTCGTCGGGGACGCCGACGGCAAGGCCGCCGCGACCTTCGCCGAGGACGTCCTCGGTGCCGGCGGCATGGCGACCGCGCTCGCCGACGCGCTGCCCGACCTCGACCGCACCGCGGTGCGCGACGCACTCCTGGACCGCACCGACGGCCTCAGCCGGCTGGCGCGGGCGCTGGGCCTCCCGCAGGAGGCCGACGACGTGCTCCACGGCCGGCTCACGCCGCTCGCGGTGCCGGGCGCGCGGGTCTACGAGCCCCGCGGCATCGCGCACGCCATCGGCGAGACCGTCGCCCTGGAGACCCGTGGCTACGGCGCCGTCCCGGCGTTCTGGCGCACCTACCGCGGCATCGCCGTGGACCGGCCGTGGGTGATGCGGGGTGCCACGGCCACCGAGGCGCTCATCGGGGCGGCGGCGCTGACGACGGCGCTGCGCAGCGCCGGGCGGACCCGCCGTGTCGGTGCGGCCGTCGGTGCGTGGATGCTCGTCGACGCCGCGGCCGAGCTCGCCGCCGCCCGCTGGGTCTCGCGCCACACCACGCCCGAGGGCCGGTTCCTGCCGCCCGGCGGTCCCGGCCGTCAGGACGGCTGAGCCCGACGCCTGCGCCGGCTGGTGCCGGCCCCGACGCCCGCGCCGGCTGGTGCCGGACCGTCGAGCACGCGGGCCCCCGGCCGGACCTGGCCCCCGGGTGCGACGGTGCTCGCCGGGACGGCCGGGCCCCGCCCGCCGCACCGTCCTACTCCGTGGCCTCGTCGGCGATGCCGCCGTGGTGGAGGAACGAGCGCTCGTCGGGGCGGTGGCGCAGCACCGTCTCGACGTAGTCCTGCACGGCCTCGGCGGTCGGCACGTCACGCCGCTCGCGCTGGGACATGAACCAGCGGTGCTCGAGCAGCTCGTGGAAGATCTCGGCGGGCTCGAGCTTGCGTCGCAGCTCGCGGGGCACGGCGCGCACGGTGGGCTCGAACACCTCGGCGAGCCAGTCGTGGGCGACGACGACGGCGTCGTCGTTCTGCCGGTCGGTCAGCGCCCGGTAGGACTCGAGGTCGTTGAGCATGCGCCGGGCCTGGTTCTCCTGAACGTCCAGGCCCGTGAGCCGCATGATCTGACGGTGGTAGTGACCGGCGTCGACGACCTTGGGCTGGATCGAGACCGTGGTGCCGTCGATGTCGGTGGTGATGGTCAGCTCGCCCACGTCGAAGCCGAGGTCGTTGAGGCGGTTGATCCGGCGGGTCACGCGCCAGCGGTCGCCGGACTCGAAGGACTCCTTGCGGGTCAGCTCGGCCCACAGCGACTCGTAGCGCTCGACGATCTGGTTGCCCACGGCGATGGTGTCGACGTCCTCGTCGAGGACCTCGCCGGCCTGGAGGTCCATGAGCTCGCCGATGATGTTGGTCCGGGCGAGGTCGAGGTCGTAGGCGCGCTGCCCCGGGGTGAGCGTGGGGTGGAGCTCGCCCGTCTCGGCGTCGACGAGGTAGGCGGCGAACGCACCGGCGTCACGGCGGAAGAGGGTGTTCGAGAGCGAGACGTCGCCCCAGTAGAAGCCCAGCAGGTGCATGCGCACGAGGAGGACGGAGAGGGCGTCGATGAGCCGGTCCGCCGTCTCGGGACGCATGTACTGGCTGAAGAGCGCGCGGTAGGGCAGCGAGTACTGCAGGTGCTCGGTGACCAGGGCGGAGTTGAGATCCTCCCCGCTGTGGTCGCGCCGTCCGGTGATGACCGCGAGGGGCTGGACGGAGGGGGCACCGAGGCGGCCCAGCGCCCGGAGCTGCTCGTACTCGTGGTAGGCGACCGTCTCACCGATCTCCTTGACGGCGATGATCCGTCCGCCGAGCTTGACGAACCGCACCACGTGACGCGAGAGGCCCCGGGGGAGTGCGGCGAGGACCTCGCCGGGCCACTCCTCGAGCGGGACGTCCCAGGGCAGGTCGAGCAGCGCGGGCTCCACCGAGGCGGCGGTGATCTGGAGCTCCTGGGCCATGCGGCCATCCTCCCAGGTGGTCCGGTCGTCGCGCGGGGTGCGGGCGCGACGGTGGTGTGACGTGCCCGACACGAACGCACGGGGCGGGTCCTGCTGGACCCGCCCCGTGCGGGGTTCGAACGACGTGCGGCCCTACGGGCCGGACGTCACTGCGGCAGGCGCTTGCCCGTCGCGGAGGAGAACACGTGCTGCTCGCCCTCACGGATGCTCACGTGGATCGTCTCGCCCTTGGCCGGGACGTCCCGGGGGTCGATGCGGACGATGATCTGGCTGGAGTCCTCGCCCGAGCCCAGGTGCTCCTTGAGCTCCTTGGACCCGGCGAGCTCGCCGTAGACGAACGCGTCGGAACCGAGGTGCTCGACGATGTTGACCGTGACCGGGATGGTGCCCTGGCCCGCGGCCGACGCCCGGTCGAGGGACTCGGGCCGGAACCCGAGGACGACCTTGCCGTTGTCCTCGGAGGTGAGGGCGTCGAGCGTGGTGCGGGTCAGCGGGACGTTGGCCTCGCCGAGGACGGCGTGGCCGTTCTCGATGTGGAAGTCACCCAGGTTCATCGCCGGGGAGCCGATGAAGCCCGCGACGAAGACGTTCGCCGGGGTGTCGTACATCTGCGCCGGGGTGCCGACCTGCTGCAGGACGCCGTCCTTGAGCACCGCGATGCGGTCGCCCATGGTCAGGGCCTCGGTCTGGTCGTGGGTGACGTAGACCGTCGTGACGCCCAGGCGGCGCTGGAGCGAGGCGATCTGCGTACGGGTCTGGACGCGGAGCTTGGCGTCGAGGTTCGACAGCGGCTCGTCCATGAGGAACACGCGCGGCTGGCGGACGATCGCGCGGCCCATCGCCACACGCTGACGCTGGCCGCCGGAGAGCGCCTTGGGCTTGCGCTGGAGGTACTCGGTGAGGTCGAGGATCTTCGCCGCCTCCTTGACGCGGGTCTCGATCTCGGCCTTGGGGGTGCCGGCGATCTTCAGGGCGAAGCCCATGTTGTCCGCGACGGACATGTGCGGGTACAGCGCGTAGTTCTGGAACACCATGGCGATGTCCCGGTCCTTGGGCTGGACGTCGGTGACGTCACGGTCACCGATGAAGATGCGGCCGGCGTTGACGTCCTCGAGGCCGGCGAGCATGCGCAGCGACGTGGACTTGCCGCAGCCGGAGGGCCCGACGAGGACGAGGAACTCGCCGTCGGCGATCTCCAGGTCGAGGGCGTCCACCGCGGGGCGCTCGCCGCCGGGGTAGATGCGGGTGGCTTTGTCGAAGGTGACTGAGGCCATGGTGATGTACATCCCTTCACCGGCAGGTACGTGCCGGACGATCCGTTGTGGAGGGTGCCGAGAGCGTGTCCGCACTGACACAGCGGGCGGCCCCCGGGAAGGGGCCGTCGCTGGGGTCATCCTTGCACAGGTTTGTTACGAACGCGTGACGGAGGTCTCTTGACGCAGCTCCACCAGGCGGACGAGGACGGCGGAGAACTCCTCCGGGTCGGCCACTCGCCAGCCGGCCAGGGTCTCGCCGTCACCGACCTTGATCCCGACGTCGTCGCCGGTCAGGACGGCGAAGGCGTCCTCGTCGGTGGTGTCGTCCCCGGCGTACAGCACGGCGTCCGCGCCGACGTCGGAGCGCAGCGTGGTCACGGCGTCACCCTTGGTCACCGCGAGGACGGCCATCTCGACGACCTCCTTGCCCACGACGACGTGGACGCCGTCGCGGGCGGCCGGCCCGGCCAGGACCCGCCGGGTGAGCTCGGCGCCGGCCTCCGGGGCGGCGGGGCGGGTGTGCAGGACGACGGCGGCGGGCTTGGCCTGGACCCAGGCGCCCTCCACCGCGGCGGCCAGCTCCTCGGTCTCGCGCAACAGCTCGGCGCGCAGCGCGGCCTGCTCCTCGCTCAGGCTCAGGGCCTCGGCGTCCACCCCGCGGCGCCCGTCCGGGGTGAGCGTGACCCGGCCGAGCTCGGCGCCGTGGCTGCCGATGACCCGGGTGCCGTCGGGGACGTCGGCGAGCGTGGCGAGGTCCGCGGCGTTGCGGCCGGAGACGAGGACGACGTCGACGCCGTCGAGGACGGCGAGGTCGGCCAGCGCCCGCGCGGAGACCGGCAGGATCCGCGACGCCGTCGGGTCGAGGACGATCGGGGCGAGCACGCCGTCGAAGTCCAGGGCCACGAGGAGCCGGCCGGCGCCGGCGAGGTCGCGCAGCGCGGCGTCGAGCCCCTCCTCGAGGTGGGCGGTGAACAGCGGCGCGTCCACGCCCGGGCCCGGCACGCCGGCGTCGTCGGGGGCGCGCTCACCGTGGGGGACGTCGCGGTCCGGGCGGTCGGGGGTGGGGGCGGGCTCGGTGGTCACTGGGTCTCCGTGGGGGCGGTCATGGCGAGGTAGCCGAGGAAGTCGTCGGCCCACCGCTGGACGTCGTGCTCGAGCACGCGCCGGCGCAGGCTGCGCATGCGGCGGCGGCCCTCGCGGGGGTCCATGCCGATGGCGCGCATGACGGTGGCCTTGGTGCCGTCGATGTCGTGCGGGTTGATGAGCAGGGCCTGGGCGAGCTCGTCGGCGGCGCCGGTGAACTCGCTGAGGACCAGCGCCCCGCCGAGGTCCGAGCGGGCCGCGACGTACTCCTTGGCGACGAGGTTCATGCCGTCGCGCAGGGAGGTGACGAGCATGACGTCGGCGGCCCGGTACAGGGCGGCCATCTCCTCCATCGGGTAGGAGTGGTGGAGGTAGTGCACGGCGGCGCGCCCCAGGGTGCCGAAGTCGCCGTTGATGCGCCCGACCGTCACCTCGACCTCGTCGCGCAGCTGGCGATACTGCTCCACCCGCTCCCGGGACGGGCTGGCCACCTGGACCATGGCCGCCTCGGGCACCCGCAGCTGCCCGTCCTCGAGGAGCTCGCCGAAGGCCTTGAGCCGGTGGCGGATCCCCTTGGTGTAGTCGAGCCGGTCCACACCCAGGAGCAGGACCTCCGGGCTGCCGAGGTTCCTGCGGATCTCCTCGGCGCGGGCGAGCACCTCGGGCGTGCGCGCGAGCTCGTCGAAGGAGGCGGCGTCGATGGAGATCGGGAAGGCCTGGGCCCGCACCTGGCGGTCCGGGCGCGACCAGCGGCCGGGGATGGTCACCTGCGGGCCGCGGACCTGCAGGTCGGTGAGCCGGCGGACGGCGCGGAGGAAGTTCGAGGCGTCGCCCGGCCGCTGGAAGCCCACGAGGTCGGCCCCGAGGAGGCCCTCGACCACCTGGCGCCGCCAGGGCAGCTGGGCGAAGATCTCGACCGGCGGGAACGGGATGTGGTTGAAGAACCCGATCTTGACGTCCGGGCGCAGCAGCCGCAGCACCGACGGGACGAGCTGGAGCTGGTAGTCGTGCACCCACACCGTCCCGCCCGGGGCGGCGGCCTCGGCCGCGGCGGCGGCGAAGCGCCGGTTGATCGAGACGTACGCGTTCCACCAGTTGCGGTGGTACTCCGGCGCCACGATGACGTCGTGGTAGAGCGGCCAGAGGGTGGCGTTGGAGAAGCCCTCGTAGTACTCGGCGACCTCACGCTCGCTCAGCGGCACCGGCCACAGGCGCATGCCCTCGGCGTCGAACGGCTCGTGCGTGAAGTCCGGCTGGCCCGACCAGCCCACCCAGGCGCCGTCGTTCTTGCGCATGATCGGCGCCAGGGCCGTGACGAGACCGCCCGGCGAGCGCTCGGTGCGCAGCCCACCGTCCGGCTCGACGGTGATGTCCACGGGCAGTCGGTTCGCGACGACGACGAACTCATGCTCTCCGGCCGGCATTGGTGACTCACAGCTCCCTGGTCGACTTCCGACCCACCGTATCCGTGCCCGTGGTGACGTGCCCGGTGGGGCGAGGGCCCGTGCCGCGCGCGGCCGGGCGCAGCGGGTGCCCGGCCGGCCGGTGACGGACCGGCCGCACGGGCCGGCTGGGTACGTTGGACCCATGACGGCGCAGGCCTCCGGGCGCACGGTGGGCGGCTACCGGCTCGTGCGCACGCTCGGCGCCGGCGGGATGGGCACCGTCCACGAGGCCGTGGACGGCGAGGGCCGGCACGTGGCGATCAAGCTCCTGCACCCCCACATCGGCGCCGACCCGCAGGCGCGCCGGCGACTGGCGCGTGAGGTCGCCCTCCTCCACCGGGTGCGGGACGCCGGGGTGGCGAGGGTCCTGGACGCCGAGGTGGAGGACGCCGAGGCGTTCGTCGTCACCGAGCTCGTCGAGGGGCCCACCCTCGAGGAGGACGTCGCGCACGACGGCCCCTTCGACGCCGAGGAGCTCTCGGTCCTCGCGCACGGCCTGGCCGACGCCCTGCGCTCGATCCACGCGGTCGGGGTGGTCCACCGCGACCTCAAGCCGGGCAACGTCATGATGAGCGACACCGGGCCGGTCGTCATCGACTTCGGCATCGCGCAGGTCGCCGACGACGCCCGCCTCACCCAGACCGGGATGGTGACGGGCACCCCGGGCTACCTCGACCCCGAGATCATCGCCGGTGCGGAGCCCGGGCCCGGGTGCGACTGGTGGGGGTGGGCGGCGGTGCTGGTCTTCGCCGCGACGGGCCGGCCCCCCTTCGGCCGGGGCCCGACCGACGCCGTGCTCGCCCGGGTCGCCACCGGTCAGGTGGACACCGCCGGGCTGCCCGACGGCACCGCCCGCGCCCTCACGGCGGCCCTCGCCGCGCGGCCCGCGGACCGGCTCGGCCCCGACGACGTCCTGGCCGCCCTCGACGGGCGGGGGTCGACCGCGCTGACCCGCGTCCTGGCCGCGCCGCGGAGCGGCCACGACGATCCGCGGAGCGGTCCGGGCGACGCCGCCCCCGGTGACCCCGAGGCGTGGCGCACCCGGACGCTGCCGGACGCCGCCGGGTCCGGGCCGGCCACCCGCGCCCTGCCCCGCGCCGCGGAGCCGGCGACCGCGCCCGTGTACCCCCCGGGCATCTCGCCGGCGCCGCGACGGGAGGACGGGCCGGGCCGGCCCGCCGAGCAGCAGGCCTGGCGGGGGGCCGCGCCTGAGCCGCAGGTCCGGCCGGGCCCGGTCGGCCCCGGCGCGCCCCCGGCTCACCAGCGGTGGGCGCCGCCGGAGGGCGGCACCTGGACCCCGGAGGGCCCGCCCGCCGTTCCCCGGTGGGCCGTGCCGCCGCGGCGGCGCAGCCTGCTCGTCGGCGTCGTCGGGCTGGGCGTGGCCGCCATCGCGACCTCCTACCCCGGTGTCTTCGTCCTCGTCGCGGCCGTCGCGCTCGTCCTCTCCGCCACCGCCGGATGGGCCGGGCGCTCGCGCCGCACCGCCCGGCTGCGCCGCGGCCCGCGGCCCGGCGACGACGCCCGGATGCTCGCCGGGGTGCCCTGGCACCTCCTGCGCGGGCTCCTCTCCGTCGTGCCCGGCCTCGTGCTCGGCCTCCTCGCCGGCGCCGCCGCCTGGTGGGTCGGGATCTCGGTGGGGGACCCGCGCCTCACCGCGCCGGTGGTCCTGTGGGGCGCGGCGGCCGCGGCCCTGGGCGTGGCCTGGCTCACGCCGACGACCCTGCCCGCGCGCGAGGGCGCCCGCGCGGCCGTCGACGTGCTCACACCGACGGCCGGCTTCCGGGCGCTGCTGGCCGTGCTGGTCCTCGTCGTCGTCGCGGCGGTCGTGGCGGTGGTGCTGCTCGCGCCGCCGTCGCCGAGCTGGGCGCCGCTGCCGGAGCCCCCCTGGCCCCTGTGACCACCCGACCACCACCGCCCGACCACCACCGCCCGACCACCACCGCCCGACCACCACCGGTCCCGCACGAGCGGGGCGCTGCGCGCCCTACCCTTGTCAGGTGCGCCGTCGCCGTCGCCGTCACCGTCGCCGTCGCCGCACCGGACCCAGGGACAGGAAGAGTCATGCCGAGCAACCCCAACCCCACCAAGGCCGAGCGTCGCGAGGCCGCCCGCGAGCAGGCCAAGCAGCTGCGCGAGGCGCAGGCCCGGCGTGACCGCCGCAACCGGAACATCCTCATCGGCGGTGTCATCGCCCTCATGGTGGTCGTCGCCATCGCCCTCTACGTGATCATCAGCCAGGGCTCGAAGCCCGTCGCCGAGAACGTGGAGACCGTGCCGGCCAACGTCTCGGTGGAGGACGGCGGCATCTCGCTCGGCTCGGACCTCGTCGCCGGCACGGCCAACGAGGGTGCCCCGGTGCTCGACGTCTACCTCGACTACACCTGCAGCTTCTGCGCGATGTTCGAGGAGATCAACGCCGGTGACGTCGAGGAGATGGTGACCGCCGGCGACGCGACGGTCGTGTTCCACCCCGTGGCGATCCTCGACCGGACCGGGGAGTTCTCGGGCTACTCGGGCCGGTCCGCCCAGGCGGCGGCCGTCGTCGCGGACGCGGCTCCCGAGGCCTTCGCCGACTTCCACGCCGCCCTGTTCGCGCTGTGGGCCGAGGCCGTCGACGCCGGGGCGAGCGAGTCCGGTGGCGGCGTCGAGCCCACCGACGAGGACATCGCCGCGGCGGCCGTCGAGTCCGGTGTCCCCCAGGACGTGGCCGACTCCATCGCCGAGGGCCGCTTCACCGAGTGGGTCTCGGCGACCACCGAGCAGTTCAGCCGGGACGGGTTCACCGGGACCCCGACCGTGCTGGTCGACGGCGAGGTCTTCCAGGAGTGGAACACGCCCGGCGCCCTCGTCGAGGCGGTCACCGGGGAGTGACGGCACGGGGGTGGCCGGCTCGGCCCGGGCCTGCCGCTCGTGGCAGACTGCTGCCCGCCCCGCCGCCTTAGCTCAGCTGGTAGAGCACCCGCCTTGTAAGCGGACGGTCGTCGGTTCGATTCCGACAGGCGGCTCCACAGCAGGCCGGACGACCGGAGACCCGGGCCGTCCGTCCGACGGTCCGGGAGAGCCGCCCGTGGAGCGGCGGACGTCAGGAGGAGCCGGTCAGATGATCGAGCCCGAGTCCTGGCCGGAGTCGCCGTGGACGAACTCGTCCTCGTCGTCCGGACCGGCTCCCACGAGCTCGGAGTCCCGTCCGTAGCTCTCGGCGTCGGTGCGGGGGGCGCCTGCGGCACGACCGCCCTTGAGGAGGTCACGGACCGGGTGGTCGCCGTGCTCCTCGGGCCGCACGAGACCGCGGTGCACGAGGGCGTCGTTGACCAGCTCCGGGCGCCACCCGGGCTCGCGCGTCGTCTCCGGGGTTCCCATGGTCTCCTCCTCGAGGGGGCCGGCCCGACGGTCGGTGTGACCCCCCGGTACTCATGATGCCCCGCGACCCCGCGAGCGTGCGACACGACCGCGCGTGGCGGGCACCGCGGTCAGCCGGCGAGCGACCAGTCCACCGGCTCGGCCCCGAGCTCCGCGAGCAGCGCGTTGGCCCTCGAGAACGGCCGGGAGCCGAAGAAGCCGCGGGAGGCGGACAGCGGGCTCGGGTGCGCCGACTCCACGACCGGGGTGTCGCCGAGGACCGGCTTGAGCGTGGCGGCGTCGCGGCCCCACAGGATCGCCACGAGCGGGGTGCCCCGGGCCACGAGCGCCCGGATGGCGTGCTCGGTCACCTCCTCCCAGCCGCGCCCCCGGTGCGAGGCGGGCGTGCCCGGGCGCACGGTGAGGACACGGTTGAGCAGCATGACGCCGTGCCTCGCCCAGGGGGTGAGGTCGCCGTCGTCGGGAGCGGGAACCCCCAGGTCGTCGTGGAGCTCGCGGTAGATGTTCCGCAGCGAGCGGGGGACCGGCCGCACGTGCGGCTGGACGGAGAACGACAGCCCCATGGGGTGCCCCGGGGTGGGGTAGGGGTCCTGGCCGACGACGAGGACGCGCACGTCCGCCATGGGGTAGGTGAAGGCCCGCAGGACGTCCGGCCCCGCGGGCAGGTAGCCGTGACCGGCCGCGAGCTCGCCGCGGAGGAACTCGCCCAGGGCGTGGATGCGCGGCTCGACCGGGGAGAGGGCGTCGGCCCACGCCGGGTCGACGGGGAGGGGGCTCATCGCGACGAGGCTACCGGCGCTCCGGTGTGGTGGGATGTCCCCCGGCAGCGGTGGGAGGGGTCCGGCGTGCGTGACGACGACGTCCTGGTGGTCCGGCACGAGGGCTGGCAGGGTCCGCCCGTCGTCCCCGCGATGGCCGGTGCCCCCGACGCCGACCCCCGCCTGACGGTGACGGCCCGCGGCCTGGCCCGCGACGGCGTCGGCTGGGTGCCCGTCTCGGGCGAGATCCACTACTCACGGGTCCCGCGCGCGCGGTGGCGCGAGCGCCTGCTCCTCATGCGGGCCGGCGGGGTCGACGTCGTCTCCACCTACCTCATCTGGATCCACCACCAGGGCGACCCGGGCCCGCCGCGCTTCGACGGGGACCTCGACGTCGCCGCGTTCGTCCGCCTCTGCCACGAGCTCGGCCTCGCCGTCGTCCTGCGCATCGGCCCGTGGTGCCACGGCGAGGTGCGCAACGGCGGGTTCCCCGACTGGGTGCAGGACGCGCCGGTGCGGCACCGGACCGACGACGCCGGCTACCTCGCCCTCGTCCGGCCCTGGTTCGAGGCGCTGGGCGAGCAGCTCGCCGCGCTGTGCGCCCCCGGCGGTCCCGTGCTCGCCGTGCAGGTGGAGAACGAGCTCTACGACCAGCCGGACCACCTCCTCACGCTGAAGTCCATGGCCCGCTCGGTCGGCCTGCGCGCCCCCCTGTGGACCGCGACGGCGTGGGGCGGCGCGCTGCTGCCGCCCGAGGAGGTCCTCCCGCTCTGGTCCGGCTACGGCGACGGCTTCTGGGTCGACGCCCACGCACCCTGGGACCCCACGTTCCGGTCGCACTACCTCGTCTCGCACGAGTGGGACGACCCCGGGGTCGGCGCCGACGTCCGGGGCGTCGCCGCGGAGGAGGTGAGTCCCCGGAAGCTGGACGAGTCGTTCCCGCCGGCGACGTGCGAGCTCGGCGGCGGCATGGCCACCACCTACCACCGCCGCCCCGTCCCGACGGGGGCCGACATCGCCGCGGTCGCCAACACCAAGATCGCGGCGGGATCGGCGTGGCAGGGGTACTACATGTACGCGGGCGGGACGAACCCCGCCGGCCCGGCGGTCCAGGAGTCCCACGCGACCGGCTACCCCAACGACCTGCCCCGGCTCGACTACGACTTCCACGCCGCGATCGGCTCCGCCGGCCTCCTCGGGCCCAGCCACGCGCCGCTGCGCCGCCAGCACGCGTTCCTCCGGGCCTTCGGCCCGCAGCTGGTGGGCATGCGCTCGAGCCTGCCCGACGTCCTCCCGAAGGGCGTCGAGGACTCACGGACCCTGCGGTGGGCGGTGCGCGGGGACGGGACGAGCGGCTTCGTCGTGATCAGCTGGCACCAGCCCCACGTGCCGCTGCCCGACCTGCACGGGGTCGTCCTCGCCCTCGACCTGCCCGGTGGCCGGTTGCGCGTCGGCCCGTTCGACGTCCCGGCCGGGACGCTCGCCCGCTGGCCGTTCGGGCTGGACGTGGGCGGGATCCGTGTGGGCTGGGCGACCGCGTCCGCCCTGACGCTGGCCGACCCGTCGACGCTCGTGCTCGTCGCCGAGCGCGGCGTCGACGTCGACGTGTGCCTCGACCCGGCCGCGGTGGTCTCCGGCGCGCTCGCGGAGCGGGCGCCCGGGGTCCACCGGGCGCGCCCGGGCGGGACCCTCGAGGTCGAGCTGGACGGTGCACGGGCGCGCGTGGTGGTCGTCGCGGCCGAGGACGCCGACGACGTGTGGGTCCTGCAGGCCGACGCGCGGCCGCTCGTGACGCTGTGCGCGGACCCGGTGTGGGTCGAGGGCGGCGACGTCGTCGTCCGCGCGGCGGTCGAGCCCCGTGTCCGCGTCCTCGGCGAGGGCTGGGAGTCCCTGCCCGTGCGGTGCGAGGGGCAGCCGCGCCCGCCGCGGGAGGTACGGGTGGTTCTCGAGCGCAGGCCCGGCGAGGTGCCGCCCGGTTACGGCCGGTCGCAGGGCCGGGCCTCGGCGCCGGCGCAGGAGAGGCTCACCGACCTCGCGGCGCGCTACCGGCTCACCGACGTGGGGACGGCGTCGCGCGGGGAGGACCGGCGCGTCCTCCGGCTGGTGTGGGCGGGTGACGTCGCGCAGCTCATCGTCGACGACGACGTCGTCGCCGACCGCTTCTGGGACGGCTCGCCGTGGGACGTCGACCTCGACGTGCTGCCGGGCGCCGAGCGTGACCGGGTGAGCGTGCGGATCCTGCCGCTGCACCCGGGCGCGGAGGTCTGGCTGCCTGCCGAGGCGCTCGACCGGCGCCGGTCGGTCGCGGGCGCGCTGGAGGCGCTCGACGCGGCAACGCTCACCCGGACCTCGTGGTGGCGGGCCGCGGTCCCGGCGCGACGGGGGGTGCCGGCCGGCCGGTGACCGGTCGACGCGCCGACGCGACGCGCTGAGGAATGACATGCGTGTCGTTCGCTGCTCTAGCATGGCCACGGTGGTCGGCGCGGCCGGCCCGAGAGGTCCCAGCGAGGAGGAACGCCGTGACGGCAGCCCGGGCGAACGAGGTCACCGACGCCCTCAGCGAGACCGAGCAGGAGATCCTCGCCTTCGAGCGGCAGTGGTGGAAGTACGCCGGCGCCAAGGAGACGGCGATCCGCGACCTGTTCGACATGACTGCCACCCGCTACTACCAGGTGCTCAACCAGCTCCTGGACTCCGAGGCCGCTCTCGCGGCCGACCCGATGCTCGTCAAGCGGCTGCGCCGCATGCGCTCGGCCCGCCAGCGCGAGCGTTCCGCCCGGCGGCTCGGCTCGGGGCTGTAGCCCCACCCGCGCGCCTGCCCGGCCACTGCCCGTGCGCTCCGCCCCCTGTCCGGCACAGGCCGTGCGCCGCCGCGGCGGGGGATGCGCGGGCGCGTCCACCGAGCAGATAACCTCACCTGCGTGAGCACGCACCACGAGGACCACGAGGACGAGTTCGACGTCGCCGGCCGCGACCGCGCCCCCGAGGGCGTCCACCGCAGCCCGCGTCCGCTCTGGCGCGCGCTGCTGCCCGTGGTCGCCGTCATCGTCCTGGCCCCGCTGCTGGCGTGGGGTGCGATCTCCCTGCTCGGCGGGGGCGATGACCCCGCCGCGGCACCGACCGCGGCGGCGACGGCCACCGCCGCGGCCACCGAGGGCGGCACCGACACCGCGACCGAGGGTGCGACCGAGGGCGGCACGGCCACCGCCGAGCCCACCGACGCCGCGAGCGAGGCGCCGACGGAGGGCGCCACCACCCAGACCCCGGAGGAGACCGAGCCCGCCGCGAACGTCGAGCTCGGCACCCCGATCGCCGTACTCAACGGCGCCGGCGTGGGCGGACTGGCCGGCGAGGTCGTCGGCCGGCTCGCCGCGGAGGGCTTCACCGGCGGCGTGGCCGACAACTACGCCTCGGCGACCCCCGCCACGACGACCCTGTACTACAACAACGCCGGCCTGCAGGCCACCGCCGAGGAGGTGGCCTCCGTCCTGGGCATCACCAACCTCGTGGAGTCCGCGAGCGCCACCCAGGCCATCGCCATCGTCCTGCGCGCGGACTTCACCGGCTGAGCACCGTGACGGCCCGGCGGGAGGTGCGCGACGCCGTCGTCGTGGGCGCTGGGCCCAACGGCCTGGCCGCGGCCGTCACGCTTGCGCGGGCGGGCCTGGACGTGCTCGTCCTCGAGGGGCAGCCGACGGCCGGGGGCGGCTCGCGCACCGTCGACCTCGGCCTCGCCCCGGGGATCGTGCACGACCTGTGCTCGGCGGTGCACCCCCTCGCCCTGGCGAGCCCGTTCCTGCGGGCGTTCGACCTCGGCGCCCGCGGCGTCGAGCTCGTCGTCCCCGAGGTGTCCTACGCCCAGCCGCTGATCGGCCGGCCCGCGGCGCTGGCCTACCGCTCCCTCGAGCGCACCGCCGAGGAGCTCGGCGCCGACGGAGAGGCGTGGCGAGGCCTCCTCGGGCCGCTCGTGCGCGGGCGTGAGGCGGTCGTGGACCTGGCGCTGGGCGACCACCGATCGGTGCCGCCGTCGCTGCTGACCCCCGCCGGTGCGCGCGCCGCGGTCGCGTTCGCCGCGGGCGTCGTCGAGCAGGGCGGCCCCTGGTGGGGGGCCCGATTCCGGGATGAGGTGGCGCCCGCGCTGCTCACCGGCGTCGCCGCGCACGCCATCACCGCGCTGCCGTCCCTCGCCGGCGCCGGCACCGCGCTCATGCTCGCCGCCCTCGCCCACGACCCCGGGTGGCCCGTCCCGGCCGCGGGGAGCCAGGCCATCGCCGACGCCCTGCTGGCCGACCTGCGTGCCCACGGCGGCGAGGTCCGCACCGGCGAGCCGGTCCGGACGTGGCGGACGCTGCCCCGGGCGCGGGCCTACCTCTTCGACACCTCTCCGGCGACGCTCGCCGCCGTGTGGGGCGCCCGGATGCGCCCGTCCGCGCGGCGCGGCTTCGGGCGGTTCCGCTACGGCGACGCCGCCGCGAAGGTCGACTTCGTCCTCTCCGGCCCCGTGCCGTGGTCCGACGAGCGGGTGGGCGCGGCCGGCACGGTCCACGTCGGCGGCACCCGCGCCGAGATGGTCGCCGCCGAGCGCGACGTCGCCGCCGGGCGGCTGCCGGCCCGGCCCATGATGCTCGTCTCCGACCCCACCGTCGTGGCCCGCTCGCGCGGCGCCGGGGGGCTGCGGCCGCTGTGGACGTACGCGCACGTCCCGGCGGGTTCGGCCGCCGACGTCACCGAGCTGGTGACGGCGCAGCTCGAGCGGTTCGCGCCGGGCTTCCGCGACGTCGTCGTCGCCGCGCACGTCATCCCCGCGGCGCGCATGCCGGAGCACGACGAGGCGTTCGTGGGCGGGGACATCGCCTCCGGCGCGGTGACGATGCGGCGGATGGCCCTCGGCGCCCGGGTGGCGTGGAACCCCTACGACGGCGGGGTCCCCGGGGTGTACCTCGCGTCGCAGTCGACCGTCCCGGGCCCCGGCGTGCACGGCATGGCGGGCTGGTACGCCGCCCGTCGGGCGCTCGCCGAACGGTTCGGGCAGCGCGACGCGCCCGACCTCGGCCCGCGCGACTGAGCGCTCAGGTTCGGGGCGTCAGGACGACCGGCTCGGCGTGCTTGGGCGGGCGGGTGTCGCCCGAGGAGCGACGACGCAGCCGCCGGCCGATCCACGGCGTGGCGTACTGACGGGCCCAGAGCAGGTCGGAGCGGAGCCGCTCGGCGCGGGCCACCGGGGGCAGGGGTGCCAGCGGGTCGTCCCAGGCCGTGTCGTCGGCCCCCACCCCCAGCGCCACGAGCGCCGCCTGTGCCACGCGTTCGTGACCGGCCGTGGTGAGGTGGATGCGGTCGGGCGCCCACATGCGCCAGTCGCGGAGCGAGCGCATGCCCCACACGTCCATGACGGATGCGCCGTGGCGGCGGGCGAGCGACCAGACGTGGGCGTTGTACACCGCCACCCGGGCGCGGGTCGCGCGCAGGAGGGGTGAGCCGTGCGGGTCCATGCCCGTGGCCAGCAGGACGTCGGCGCCGGTCGCGCGCACCCGGACCACCGCGCCCTCGAGGATGTCGGCGAGCGCATCCGGGTCGGACCCCGGGCGGAGGAGGTCGTTGCCGCCGCCGACGAGGCTGACCAGGTCCGGGCCGAGCGCGAGGGCCTCGGGCAGCTGCTCCTCGACGATGGCACCCAGGAGACGGCCCCGGACGGCGAGGTTGGCGTAGACCAGGCCGTCGTCCACCAGCCCGTCGGCGCCGCCGTCCGTGCTGCCGGCGTCGTCGGCGTCGTCGCCGGGCGTCGGTCCGGCCGCGAGCCGGCCGGCGAGACGGCCGGCGAGGATGTCGGCCCACCCGCGCAGGCGGTCCGGGCGGGCCGGGTCGGGAAGGTCCCACAGGCCCTCGGTGAAGGAGTCGCCCAGGGCGACGTACCGCGACCACGGGCCGGCGGCGCCTGTCGGGACGGCGGTCGGGGGTGTGCTGCTCACGCCCACGATCCTGCCCCGCCCGGACCCGGTCGCGCGAGCGGGGCGGGGTGTGCCACCTCGCGCGAGTGCTGCCGTGGCCGAGGCGCGCCGGGACCTGGGTCCCTGGTGAACGACTGCGGTGTCGATACGTTCGGATCGACGTCCTTCCCCCCGCCCGCGCACGAGCGCGGGTCCTCCTCGAGGAGCCCTCGTGACCCCTGGCCAGATCTTCCCCCCGGCCGACGACCAGCGTGAGCGCACCGTCCAGGACGGCGTCGACCTCGAGTAGCCCTCCGCGCCCGCCCGCGGCGCGGGCCCGTTGAGCGCCCCGGGCGGCCCCTACAGGGCCCCGGCGTCCTCCAGCGCGGCCACCGCCAGGACGACGTTCGCGCTGGACCACGTCAGCGGGGCGACCGCGGCGGGGGCCCCGCCGGCGAGGACCTTCTCGGGGATGGCGCCCGAGCCGGTGCGGTGGGCCTCGACCCAGTCCAGCCACGCCGTCGCGCGCTCCGGGTGGTCGTTGCGGGCCGCCGTCAGCGCGTACAGCGTGGTCTCAGGGGTCCAGGAGATGCCGTCGCGCTTCCACCCCGAGCCCGGAGCGAGGCCGCCCGCGGGCCGGGCCATCTCCTGCGCCGACGCCAGCCAGGCCTCCTCCGCGCCCGGCAGGGGTTCGGCGACGAACGGCGGCAGCAGCATCGCGGTGGCGGCGTCGCGGCCGTCCCCACCCAGCAGCGCCGTCATCGGACCGGCGTCGCCGGCGTAGCGGGTGTAGCCGTCCGACCCGAACGTCTCCTCCACCGCGGTGCGCAGCTGGGCGGCGCGCCCGGCGGCGGCGTCGGCCCGGGCGGGGTCGCCCGCGGCGGCGTAGATCCCCGCCGCGGCCTCGAGCCCGGCGAGCATGGGGGCGGCGGTGCCGAGGGTGAGCTCGTCCTCCTGGACCTCCCAGTAGTCCGCCGACGGCGGGGGCAGGTGCGGCGGGTCGGCGGTGAGCTCGAGGATGCGGTCGGTCGCGCGGTCGACGAGGGGCCGCAGCCGCTCCAGCGCGGCCTCGCGCGGTGCGCCGTCCGGCAGCGTGTCCAGGACGGTGGCGGCCGACCACAGCACCCAGCCGGTGCCGTCGAGCTGGATCCCGCGGCCGTCCGGCACGCCCGAGGCGTCCGGGAGGTATCGGGCCTGGAAGCCGCCGCCGGCGCTCTGGGCCTGCTCGACGAACCCGAGGACCTCGACGGCGTCGTCCGGGTGGCCGGACCGGGCCAGCGCGGCGGCGACGAAGGAGGCGTCCCGCGGCCAGACGTACCGCCAGCGGTCCGTCCAGCCCGCCACCACGGCGCCGGGGGCGGCCGCCGTCTCGCTCCCGGGGTCGTCGAAGGTGGCCCCGGTGAGGGTGCGGATGTCCAGGAGGGCGGAGGAGACGAGCTCCTCGTACCGCGTCCCCTCGCCCGGCACGGTGCCGGCGGCGAGCCAGTCGCGCTGCTCCTGGGCGAGGGCGAGGGCCCGCGGGTCGTCGGCGTCGCGGGCCAGCACCCGGCTGCCGGGCAGGTACTCGGCCGCCTCACGGGCCCGGACGTCGCCGACGGTCCCCTCGGCGCTGAGGTGCACGCCGTCGAGGTAGAGGTCCACGAAGGCCTCGGTGGACTCGGTCGCCTTGAGGTGGAAGGACCACAGCGCGACGACGGCGTACACCAGGGCCGCCACCGCCCACCCGGCGGCTCGGCGGAGCCGCCGACGACGGCGCGGCGCCGGGCTCTCGACCGGTGCGGCGGTCCGGGGCAGGGTGGCGACCGACATCCCAGAAGGTTACGTCCACGGCCGGACGCGTCTTGCACTCGGACAGGGAGAGTGCCAGACTCGGCGTTAGCACTCTCGGTCCGAGAGTGACAGAACATACCGGCTGGCCGGTGAGGCCGGGCGGGTGGCGGGACGTGACCGCCAACCGCTCCGGTCGTCCGTCGCGGGCGCTCGCCAGCTGCGTCAAACCGCCACCAGTGGAGGAACGAACGCATGGCCAAGACCATCGCCTTCAACGAGGAGGCCCGCCGCGGAATGGAGCGAGGCCTCAACATCCTCGCCGACACCGTCAAGGTCACCCTCGGCCCGAAGGGCCGCAACGTCGTCCTGGAGAAGAAGTGGGGCGCCCCCACGATCACCAACGACGGTGTGTCCATCGCCAAGGAGATCGACCTCGAGGACCCGCACGAGCGCATCGGCGCCGAGCTGGTCAAGGAGGTCGCCAAGAAGACCGACGACGTCGCCGGGGACGGCACCACCACCGCCACCGTGCTCGCCCAGGCCCTCGTCAAGGAGGGGCTGCGCAACGTGGCCGCCGGCGCCAACCCGATCGCCCTCAAGCGGGGCATCGACAAGGCCGTCGAGGCTGTCATCGAGCACCTCTTCAAGCAGGCCAAGGAGGTCGAGACCAAGCAGCAGATCGCCGCCACCGCGTCGATCTCCGCCGCTGACCCGGCCATCGGCGAGCTCATCGCCGAGGCCCTCGACAAGGTCGGCAAGGAGGGCGTCGTCACCGTCGAGGAGTCCAACGCCCTGGGCCTGGAGCTCGAGCTCACCGAGGGCATGCGTTTCGACAAGGGCTACCTGTCGGCGTACTTCGTCACCGACGCCGAGCGTCAGGAGGCCGTCCTGGAGGACGCGTACGTCCTGCTCGTCGAGTCCAAGATCTCCAACGTCAAGGACCTGCTGCCGCTGCTGGAGAAGGTCATCCAGTCCGGCAAGCCGCTGGCGATCATCGCCGAGGACGTCGAGGGCGAGGCCCTGGCCACGCTCGTCGTCAACAAGATCCGCGGCACCTTCAAGTCCGTCGCCGTCAAGGCCCCGGGCTTCGGCGACCGTCGCAAGGCGATGCTGCAGGACATGGCGATCCTCACCGGTGGTCAGGTCATCTCCGAGACCGTGGGTCTCAAGCTCGAGAACGCCGACCTCGACCTGCTCGGCCGCGCCCGCAAGGTCGTCGTCACCAAGGACGAGACCACCATCGTCGAGGGTGCCGGCGACGCGGACCTCATCGAGGGCCGCGTGGCCCAGATCCGCGCCGAGATCGACAACTCCGACAGCGACTACGACCGCGAGAAGCTGCAGGAGCGTCTGGCGAAGCTGGCCGGCGGCGTGGCCGTCATCAAGGCCGGTGCCGCCACCGAGGTCGAGCTCAAGGAGCGCAAGCACCGCATCGAGGACGCGGTGCGCAACGCCAAGGCCGCCGTCGAGGAGGGCATCGTCGCCGGTGGTGGCGTGGCCCTCATCCAGGCCGCCAAGGACGCGTTCGAGAACCTCCACCTCGAGGGTGACGAGGCGACCGGCGCGAACATCGTCCGCGTCGCGGTCGACGCGCCGCTCAAGCAGATCGCCATCAACGCCGGCCTCGAGGGCGGCGTCGTGGCGGAGAAGGTCCGCAACCTCCCCGCGGGTTCCGGCCTCAACGCCGCGACCGGCGTGTACGAGGACCTGCTCGCGGCCGGCGTCGCCGACCCGGTCAAGGTCACCCGCTCGGCGCTGCAGAACGCGGCGTCCATCGCCGGCCTGTTCCTCACCACCGAGGCCGTCGTCGCCGAGAAGCCGGAGAAGACCCCGGCCGCCCCGGCCGGCGGCGGGGACGACATGGGCGGCATGGGCTTCTGACCCACCCGCCTGACCCCCGGCCGGACCGCTCCGGACCGGCCGGGGAGCACGGCACACCGAAGGGCGGCACCCACGTGCCGCCCTTCGGCGCGTCACGGCGCGTGCCGGCCCGTGCGGCGTCGGTCGCAGGGACGGAGCGTGCCCGCCCGTGCGGCGTCCCGGCGCCGGCGGCGGGCGGTTCAGGCCGCGTCGAGGTGGTGCCTCGTCCCGTGCTGGGCCAGGTGGGTCATGTGCTGGAGGTGGTCCAGCGGGTACGGGTGCAGCCTCGCCGGGGCGACGACGGCGTCCGGGCCGGGGAAGACCAGGGCGACATGGCCGTTGTCCGACCAGCGCACCAGGAAGGGCGGGGTGCCGTCCGGGCCACGGGCCTCGAGGACCTCCCCGTCGCGGGAGACCACCCCCTGGCTGCGGGACTGGATGACGATGCGGTCACCAGGGTCGGCGCGCATCTCGCTCACCTCCGCTCCGCCGGGACCCCTGTGCCGGGGCCGTGCGTCACCTCCAGCGTCGGACGCCGCGGGACGGCCCGCAAGGGCCGTTGGTCGCGCCCGCCGTCGCGGCGGACCCCTCAGCCCCGCACGAGCGCGTCGTAGAGCGCCTCGAACCGCCCCCTGCGGTCGCGGTAGTACCCGGCACGTCCGGGGACGGGCTCGTACGTGGCCCCGGTCTCCGGCGACGACCTCGCCACCGCCGGGGCGAGCACGTCCAGCGCGAGGAGTGCGGTGCCCCGCAGGGTCGAGCGCCGGGCGGTGACGTGCGTGACGGGCCGACCCAGCACGTCGGCGAGGACCTGGAGCCACTCGGGCAGGTCCTTGGCCACGCGGCCCGAGGCCATGATCCGGTCCGCGTCCGGCGCAGCCGGTGCGAGGAGGTCGGCCACCCGGGCGTAGGTCAGCGCGACGCCCTCCAGCGTGCCGCGGTAGAGGTCGTCCGGCGTGGTGGCCGCTCCCACGCCGGTGAGGACGGCACGGGCGTCACCGGCCCAGCCCGGTGCCCGCTCCCCGGAGAGGTAGGGCAGCACGAGAGGGGTGGTGGCGGAGGGTTCGGCGAGGAGGACGGCGCCCTGCGCGCCGTCGAGTCGGAGGGTCTCGGAGAGCCAGGTCACGGCGCGGCCGACGTCGTTGAGCGCGCCGCCGAGGAGGGAGCGCCCGGCGTCGACCCGGTAGCTCCACAGCCCGTCGGGGACCGTCTCCGGCGGGGCGTCCAGGAGCACGCGCAGCGCCCCCGAGGTGGCCGCTGCCGCCGCGATCGACGTCGCGTCCACGGCGCCCGCGCCGACGTTGCTCGCGAACCCGTCCGAGACGACAGGGAACCACACGGCACCGGCAAGCGTGGGCCACCGGCGGGCGACCTCGCCGGTCGCCGGGGTCAGGGGCACGCCCGGGTCGTGGACGGCGGAGAACCGTTCGGGGTCGGTCCCGGTCGCCTCGAGCAGCTCGGTGTCCCAGGCGCCGGTCCGCCGGTCGAGCAGGCCGGTCCACGCCGCCGTCGAGGTGCCGACGGCGGTCGTGCCGAGAAGGTGGTGGTAGACGTACTCGCCGAGGGACCACCAGGACGACGAGCGCACGACGACGTCGGGTGCGGTGGCCGCCAGCCACCGCAGCCGGGGTGCGTGGTACGACGGGTGGATCATCGTGCCCGTGCGGTCGTGGACCGCGCGGACGTCGAGCTCGCGGCGCAGGGCAGCGGCGTGGGCGGCGCTGCGCGAGTCGGCGTAGGTCAGGCAGGCCGTGACGGCGGTCCCGGCGGCGTCGACACCCACGAGGCTGGCCGCGAAGGTGTCGAGCGCGACGCCCCGGACCCGGGCGCCGAGCCGACTGTCGTCGAGGGCGTCGAGGATCTCCGCGACCTCCCTCAGCACCTGGGCCGGGTCGATCTCGGACGTGCCGTCGGGCCGGGTGGTGAACCCGTGGGGCACCTTGTGGCGCAGGCCGCGCACCGGGCGCCCGGTGGCGTCGTAGACGCCGCCGCGGGTGCCGGTCGAGCCGACGTCCAGGGCGACGACGAGCGGGTCGACCGCCTCGGTGAGCCCCACGCTCGTCGTCCCGGTCACGGACGTCGTTCCGGTCACGGCTGCCCCTCTCGCTGTCGGCTCCTGGAGCCTAGGGGGGAACCCGGCGACGCGCGCCCGGGCCGCGAGCGCGGCGGGCGGGAGACCTACCGGGCGAGATGGACCCGGTGGTGCTCCAGGGCGGAGATGTCGTCCGAGCTCGCCCGGAGCAGGCGGTCCGCCAGGTCGCGCAGGGCTCGCGCGGCGGCGAGCTCCTCGCCGATCTCGGGCACGTCCGAGTCACCGGGGTTGCGCCTGGCGCGCCCGTACCCGTTGAGGGTCGTCCCCGCGGACGTCGTCAGCGCCGCGTGGGCGGTGGTGAGGGGCTCGTCGGAGCGGACCTCGCTGGCGTTGAAGAGGTCGATCTGCACCTTCCACGTGTGTGCCACCGTTCTGCTCCTCCCCGCCCGCCGGTCCGGCCGCGCCGGTCCGGCCCTGCCGACCTGACCTCTCCATCGTCCGGCCCGGCCGGCCGGGGGGCCAGGGACCATCGGGCAGCCGGTCCTCAGCGGTGGGTCTCCAGCGACGTGAGCTCGAGCGCGACGTTGTCCCGGGCGGGACGCTCCCAGCGGCGCCGGCCGGTCGTCGTGGTGAACAGGTGCCCGCGCCCGAGGAGCCGCCGCAGGACCTCGGCCCGCCCCCGCCGGAAGTCCTCGTCGGTGACGTGCGGGTACTCGCGCCGCACCCCGGCGACGTACCGGGCGTAGCGGCGCGGCGAGGCGGCCAGGACCGCGAGGTCGGCGTCGCACAGCGCCGCGGCGTCGCTGTCTGCCACGTCGGGCAGGTGGGCGGCGGTCACGCGGACGAGCCGGGCGACCTCGTCGGCCGCCGCGACCCCCCGGGCGTCGAGCTCGGCCCGCGCCAGCTCCGCCGAGTCGGCCTCGTCCTGTCCCGGACGGCCGCGGTAGACCGCGTCGTGGAACCACGCGGCCAGGACCGCGGGCCGCCCGAACCGCTCGCCGCTCTCGGCGAGCACGTCGAGGTGGACGAGGACCTCGTGCAGGTGGCCGAGGTCGTGGTAGCCGCGGTGCGGCTCCGCCCACCGGCCGAGCAGGTCGGTGCCGGCCGGCATCCACGCCCCGACCGGCAGCTCGGGCGCCAGGCGCGCCCAGCGGCGCACGAGGTCGTCCCGGCGGCGGGCGGCGGCGAGCGCGTCGCGGTCGGCCCCACGCACCCGCAGCCCCGAGGCGGTGAGCCGGGCCAGGAGCTCACGGGCCGCGACCTGGTCCGCCCCGGCGGCGACCAGGTCCGCCACCCGCTCGGCCGGCACGTCGTAGTGGTCGAGGTCGAAGGCCCGCGCCGGCAGCCCGGCCGCCCGGGCGAAGGCGTGGAGCTCGACGAGGGAGGCGTCGGAGACGAGGTGGGCCCAGCGGGTGCCGTGGGCCGGCCACTGCGGTGGATCGACGAGGACGGCCACCTCGCGATCGTACGGACCGCGGCGCCGGCCCGCTCACCGCAGGAACAGGCCCGCTCACCGTAGGAACAGGTCCGCTCACCGCAGGAACAGGTCCGCTCACCGCAGGAACAGGCTCTGCGCGCTCGCCTCCGCCTCCGCGTAGGTCCGCGACGCGGTGTCGAGGGCCTGGGTGACCTGCTCGAGGGAGAGCTCCACCTGCGTCTGCGTCGCCCGCCAACTCTCGGCGCACCCGGCGAACGCGGCGGCCGCGGCACCCGTCCACCCGGCCTGGAGCGCGGAGAGGTGCGCCATCATCGCCGTCACCTCGTCCCGGATGACGGCCGTGCTGGCGCGGGTCAGCGCGGCCGCTCGGGCGACCTCCGTGCTGTCCACCTGGAATCTCGACATCGTCACCCTCACCGTCCACCCCGCCCACCGGGTGCGGGCGTCCACGGCCGACGTTAGGCAGGCTCGGCACCGAGCCCTGGCGGCGCACGGCGGGCCTGTGGACGCGGGCCCGCGACGTCGACCGGTGGACGGGCTCGGCGGAACGGGTCCCGCGGGCCGACGTCAGCGGCGGTGGCGGTCCCTGCGCCGGTCCCGGCGGTGCCCGAAGAGCTCCGGCTCCCGCTCGATGCCGCTGTGGGGGGTGGCGTCGGGGCGCTCCAGCACCCCGGTCACCGGGTCGGGCTCGATCTCCTCGGGCACCCGGTCCACCGCCGAGCGCTGCTCCACCGGGGTGGCCGACGCGGGCTGGGCCCCGGCATCGCCGGCCTCCGCGGGCGTGGCGGCGGTGAGGAGCGCGCCCGAGGGGTCGAGCGGCTGGGCGCCACGGTCGGCGACCCGCTCGGTCCGGGACGGCTGGGCGGCCTCGCGCGCCGCACGGGCGGACACGAGCCGCTCGCGCTGACGGCGGTCCCGCTCGGCCCGCTCGGCGCCGTGGCGCACGGCCTCCTCGATCCGTTCGCGCGAGGTGCGGGCGATGAGCTCGCGGCCGGCCCGCGTCGCGCCGGCCGCACCGTCGCGGCGTCCGTCGAGGTCGTCCGGGAAGGACTCCAGGGAGGAGGCACGTGCACGCGCCGGGCTGTCGGCGGCGTCTGCCGCCCGATCGCCGCTGCCGGCAGCGGCCGCGGTCTCCGCGGCAGCGGCGGCGGTCACCGCCGGGGTGTCGGCGCTGGGAGCCGGTGCCGGGTGCCGCTCCGCGGCGTGGCGCTCGGCCGGTCCGTCGTACGGACCGGCCGTCCGCTCGGTCGTGCCGTGGGTGGCGGTGAAGACGTGCGAGGCGCTGTCACGACGGACCGGGTGGCTCTCGTCGAAGACCTCGCCCTGTGCGGCCTCGGCGGCGGTCACCGACTCCTCGGGCATCGCCTCGCCGAGCGTGGCCAGCTCGGCGTCGAGCCGGTTGAGCTCGGCGGTGAGGTTCTCCCGCGCCCGGTCCTCCCACTGTGCGCCCATGGGGCTGAGAAAGAGGTGCCGGCGTGCGAGGAGCTTGGAGACGATGCTCCTGCGCGCCTCGACGTAGTGCCTGACCGGCAGGTGCGCGTACTCCTCCCGCACGGCCCGCCGGTAGGCGCGGTAGCGCTGCGGGTCCGCCGCGAGGGTGGCCAGGTCGGCGTCGCACAGCGCCAGGCAGTCGATGTCACGCACCGCCGCCTCGTGCCGCTTGAGGTTGACGATGAGCTCGGCGATGCGGTCGACGGTGCGCTCGGGCACGCCGAGGGCGAGGAGCTCCTCGGTGGCGAGGTCGGCGGAGGCGACCTCGTCCTCCCCGCCGCTGCGGGAGTACGCCTTCGTCGCCGTGGAGCTGAAGACCGCTCCGTGGTACCACGCCGCCAGCCGCACCAGGTCGGGGTCGTGCGTCTCCTCGGCGAGCTCGTCCACCCGGGCGAGGACGTCGATGAGGTGCTTGACGTTGTGGAAGCGACGGTCCGGCCCGGCCCAGCGATCGAGGAGCCGCCGGCAGGTGGCCTCGATCTCCTCCCGAGGTGCCGTGGCACCGGCGGCGAGAACGCTGCGGATGAACGCGGCGGGCAACCACTGCGGTACGTCGGTGACGCCCATGGCTCCTGGATTCGTCGGTGACAGGAAACAACTGCAACCTCCGATCGTAGACCGATGGGGGACCCCGTCAAACCAGGGGTGGACGCTCCGGGCGTGAGACGTTCCACGTGCTGACCGTGGCACGGTCACGGTCGGCCCGCCCGGCGCACAGCGGTATCGTCTGCGGAATGTCCAAACCGCTCGACGGCGCCCACGTCCTGCTCACCGGGGCCACCGGCTTCGTCGGCCAGGCCGTCCTGGAGAAGCTCCTCTCCGCCTACCCGACGACGCGCGTGAGCGTGCTCGTCCGTCCGCGCGGCGAGCTGTCCGCGCAGGCCCGGGTCGACAAGCTCCTGCGCAAGCCCGTCTTCCGCCCCTGGCGTGCCCAGCTCGGCGAGGAGGCCGCGGCGGCCGCCGTCGCCGAGCGCGTGACCGTCATCTCCGGCGACCTCGGCGACCTGCCCCCGCTGCCCGGCGACCTCGACGTCGTCCTCCACTCCGCCTCCACGGTCTCCTTCGACCTGCCGATCGACGAGGCGTTCACCGCGAACGTCGGCGGACCCGTCTCGCTCTACGAGGCGCTGGTCGCCGCGGGCGGCGACCCCCACGTCGTCCACGTCTCGACCGCCTACGTCGCGGGCCTGCGCAAGGGGGTCGCCGAGGAGCGTCCCCTCGACCACGACGTCGACCGCGACCTCGAGCAGACGCAGGCCCTGCTGGCCCGCGAGGAGGCCGAGGCCGCCTCCCGCCGTCCCGAGGTCCTGCGCCACCTGCTCGACGACGCCCAGGCGCAGCACCGGCGCGCGGGTGCGGCCGCGGTCGCCGAGGCGGCCGAGGAGGCCCGCCGCGAGTGGGTGCGGGCCGAGCTCGTCGAGGCCGGCCGTACGCGTGCCCAGTCGCTGGGCTGGACCGACGTCTACACGTTCACCAAGGCCCTGGGTGAGCGGGTGGCCGAGGAGCTCTGGGCCGGCGCCGGGCACCGCCTGTCGGTGGTGCGCCCGACGATCATCGAGTCCTCCCTCAAGCACCCCTACCCGGGCTGGATCGACGGGTTCAAGGTCGCCGACCCGCTCATCGCCGCCTACGGGCGCGGTCTGCTGCCGGAGTTCCCCGCCCTGGCCGACACCGTCCTGGACGTCATCCCGGTCGACTTCGTCGTCAACGCGATCCTGGCCGCGGCGGCCGCGCCCGCCCCGGCCGGGGAGCCGCAGTTCTTCCAGGTCTCCTCGGGCATCACCAACCCGCTGCCCATCGGGCGGCTGTACCGCCTCGTGCGCGAGTACTTCGAGGCGCACCCGCTCAAGGACGCCGAGGGCGCGCACGTGCAGGTGCCCTCGTGGTCCTTCCCGCACACCGGCGCCGTCGAGCGGGCGCTGGGCCGGCGCGAGAGGGCGGTCGACCTCGCCGACAAGGCGCTGGGCCGGCTGCCCGCCAACCAGCGCACCCGCGGGTGGATGTCGACCCTGGACAAGGCGCGTCGCGACCTGGGCACCCTGCGCAAGTTCACCTCCCTGTACCAGCCGTACACCCAGACCGAGGTGATCTTCGACGACGCCCGCACGCGCGCGCTCCACGCCGGCCTGCCGGCCGATCGGCGCGGCGAGCACGGGTTCGACGTCACGGAGATCGACTGGCAGCACTACCTCCAGGAGGTCCACATCCCCGGGGTGCCCGGGCTCATGCGGGACCGCCGGTCCAAGGACGCCGGCGGCCCGCCGCCGGCGCTGCCCCACCGCACCGACGTCGTCGCCGTCTTCGACCTCCAGCGCACGATCGCCGCGGCCACCCTGGTCGAGCACTACCTGTGGATCGAGCTGGCCGCGAAGCCGGTGCGGCACTGGCCCGGCTCGCTGGCGAACCTCCTCGCCCTCGGCCCGCGCTACCTCGGCGCCGAGCGCCGGGACCGCTCGGACTTCATCCGCACCTTCATGCGGCGCTACGAGGGCATCGCCGAGGAGGAGCTGCGCGGCGTCGTCGCCCGCGTCGTCGAGCCCTCCCTGCGGCGCGGCCTGCTCACCGAGGCGGTCGAGCGGGTGCAGGCGCACCGCGCCGCCGGGCACCGCACGGTGCTCGTCACCGGGGAGATCGACGTGTTCGTCGAGCCCCTCGCGGGCCTGTTCGACGAGATCGTGGCCGGCAGCATGGAGAAGGACGCCGAGGGCCGCTGGACCGGGCACCTCGCCGCGTCGCCGCTGGTGGGCGAGGCGCGCGCGGCGTGGCTGCGGCGCTACGCCCGTGAGCGCGGCGTCGACCTGGCCGAGTCCTATGCTTACGGCGACAGCTACGCGGACCGCTCGTGGCTCGAGGTCGTCGGCCACCCCAACGCCGTCAACCCCGACGCCAGCCTGTACCGGTACGCCAGTGCGCGGCGGTGGCCGGTCCACGCCTGGACCACCACCGCGGAGGGACGGCTCTCGCCGGTCCTGCGGAGCATCAAGGGGGCGCAGAGGGCATGACCGAGCGGGGCAGGGCCGACGGCGCACGTCCGACCGACGGCGGCGCACGTCCGGCCGGCGAGGGCGCACGTCCGGCGGGCGGTCGCAGCGTCCTCGACGGCCGTGCCCTCGTCACCGGCGGCACCTCGGGCATCGGCCTCGCCTTCGCCCACGCCCTGGCCGCCCGCGGCTGCCCCCTCGTCATCGTCGCCCGCGACGCCGCCCGCCTGGAGAAGACCGCCGACCAGCTGCGCTGGCGATACGGCGTCGACGTCGAGACGATCCGGGCGGACCTGTCGGAGACCACCGACGTCGCGACGGTCGTCGAGCGCCTGGTCGACCCCACCTCGCCGGTGGAGATCCTCATCAACAACGCCGGCCGGGGCCTGCACAGCCCGCTGCTGGGCGAGGACCTCTCCGAGCACGACGACGCGCTCGACCTCATGGTCCGCGCCGTCCTCCACCTCGGCGGGGCCGCCGGTCGTGTCATGAGCGAGCGTGGCCACGGCGTCATCGTCAACGTCGGCTCGGTCCAGGCGTTCATCGCCATGGGCGCCTACTCCGCCCTCAAGGCGTGGGTGTACAGCTACTCCGAGGCCCTCGCCCTCGAGCTCGAGGGCTCCGGCGTCCAGGTCACCACGCTGCTGCCGGGGTGGGTGCGCACCGAGTTCCACGACCGCGCCGGGGTCTCGCGCTCGAAGATCCCCGAGGTGCTGTGGCTCGACCCCGAGCGCGTGGTCGCCGAGTGCCTCGCGGACGTCGAGCGTGGTCGGCCCCGGTCCACGCCGTCGCACCGGTACAAGGTGCTCGCCTTCCTCGCCCAGTACGCCCCGCGCCCCGCGGTCCGGTTCGTGGCCGCGCGCATCGTCCGGCTGAGGAGGCGCTGATGGAGCAGCTCACCCGCTTCCGGTCGGTGACGCACCGGTGGGCCCGGTTCGTCGCGCAGCGGTGGATCCTCGGTGGGATCGTCGGGACGTTCACCTCGACCTCGGTGGAGGGGGCGGACAACCTCGAGGGGCTGACCGACCCGTTCGTCGTCGTCGCCAACCACTCCAGCCACATGGACGCCACCGTCCTGGTCACGCGCCTGCCCTACCGGGTCACGAGGCGCCTGGCGGTCGCGGCCGCGGCGGACTACTTCTTCAACACGTGGTGGCGGCGGTTCCTCACCGGGCTGTTCTTCAACTCCTACCCCGTGCACCGCACCGGCCAGGGCAAGGGCAAGGGCATGTCGCAGCGGCTGCTCGCCGAGGGGGTGCCGATCCTCATCTTCCCCGAGGGCACCCGTGCGCGGGACGGGGTGATGAAGGCCTTCAAGCCCGGCGCCGCGGCGCTGTGCATCAAGGAGAACGTGCCGTGCGTGCCCGTCGCGCTCATCGGCACGCACGACGCGATGCCCGTCGGGCGGAGCTGGCCGAAGCCCGGCCGCCCGCCCATCCGGCTGCTGGTGGGCCGGCCGATGCGGCCCCGCCCGGGCGAGAAGGCCCGCGACTTCAACGACCGCGTGGCCGCCCGGGTGCGCGCGATGCTCACCATGCAGACCCCGTACGTCCTGGGTGACCACGTGGTCCCCGGCGGGGAGGACGACCACGTCGACGGCGCGGGCGGGCAACGCCCCGACCAGCCGCGAGCGCAGCAGGAGGAGGCTTCGTGAACGGAGTTCGGCACCAGAAGTGGTGGGGCTGGGGCGAGGAGGGCATTGCCTTCAACCACCGCGACAAGCCCAAGCTGGCGCCGTTCGTCCTGGACCGGGTCGGCATCGACCTGCACGCCCCGGGGAACCCGCCGCCGGCCCTGAGCGACATCGCCGTCCCGGCCTCGCGCCTCGGTGAGGACCTCGCCACCGTCCTGCGCGGCGCCGTCGGGGACGGCCACGTCGTCGTCGAGGACGAGGACCGGCTCGTCCACACCTACGGCAAGGGCCTGGCCGACCTCGTGCGCGTCCGCGCGGGCGACCTGCCCCGCGTGCCCGACGTCGTGGTCTACCCGGCCGACGAGGACCAGGTGCGCGCGGTCGTCGACGCCGTCGTCGCGGCGGACGCCGTCCTCATCCCGTTCGGGGGCGGGTCGAACATCTCGGGCTCGCTCACGCCGCCCGCCGCGGAGGCGCGCACCATCGTCTCGCTCGACCTCGGTCGGATGAACCGGGTGCTCGAGGTGGACGAGGCGGCCGGCCTCGCGCGCGTGCAGGCCGGCGTCCTCGGCCCGGACATGGAGGACCAGCTCGGCGCGCGCGGCTGGACCATGGGCCACCAGCCGGACTCCTTCCGCCACTCCACCCTCGGCGGGTGGATCGCGACGCGCTCGTCGGGCATGCAGTCCGACAAGTACGGCGACATCGCCGACATCACCCGTGGTCTGCGCGTGGTGCTGCCGGGCAAGGTCGTCGCCCTGCGGCCGCTGCCGAGCACCTCCTCGGGCCCCAGCGTGCGCGAGATGATCCTCGGCTCGGAGGGCCGGCTCGGCGTCATCACCGAGGCGTGGGTCAACGTCCACCGGGTGCCGGAGAACCGCGAGATCATCGCCTACCTCTTCCCGTCCTGGGCGGCGGGCATGGCGGCCATGCAGGAGATCGCCTCCTCCGACGCGACCCCGTCGGTCACCCGCGTGTCCGACGCCAACGAGACCCAGTTCTCGCTGTCGACGCAGAAGAGGTCGAAGGGGATCAAGGGCAAGGTGTCCAAGGCGCTGTTCGCGGTGCTGGAGCGGCGCGGGTGGGACCTGAGCAACGCGTGCCTGTCCTACATCGGCTACGAGGGCGGCAAGGACCTCGTGCGCCGCAACAAGGCCCTCGTCGGCAAGATCGTCAAGAGGCACGGCGGGATCAGCCTCGGCACGGGCCCCGGCGCCCTGTACGACCAGAAGAAGTTTGACACGCCCTACATCCGCGACTTCCTCCTCGACGTCGGCGGGGTGGCGGACGTCTCGGAGACGGCGGCCCCGTGGTCGCGGCTCATGGACGTCCACTCGGGCACGGTCCGAGCGGCGCAGGCGGCCTTCGACGAGATCGGCGTCAAGGGCTTCATCATGTGCCACCTCTCCCACAGCTACCACTCCGGTGCGTGCCTGTACTTCACCTTCGCGTTCCCGCCGGGCACCACCGACGCCGACGCCCAGCTCGAGAAGTACTGGACCGTGAAGAACGCGGTGCAGCAGTCCTTCATGGACAACGCCGCCACGATCTCCCACCACCACGGCGTGGGCACCGACCACGCGCGCTGGCTCGCCGACGACATCTCCGAGGCCGGCACCGACGTCATGGTCGCGCTGCTGCGTGGGGTGGACCCGGGGCGCAACCTCAACCCGGGCACGATCCTGCCTCCGTCGCGGGAGTGGTGACGGTGGAGCCGTGACGCGGCTGCCGTGACGCGCTTTGGTGACGCGCTTCGGTGCCGGTGCACAGCGGTGACCGCGCCGCGGCTGCGGCGCACGCGGCTGCGGTCGGGGCCGCGCCGGAGTCGGTGCCAGGTCAGGGGCCGCCCGGGCCGCGAGCGATCCCTGGGTTGCCGAGCGATCCCTCTGTTGCCGAACGATCCCCGTACACCGCTCTCACTCGGTCACGGAGGGATCGGTGGCGTCGGTGCGACGCCGGTACCCGGCCGCGGGTGGTGCGCAGTGGTGGGCCCGGGCCGCGAGCGATCCCTGGGTTGCCGAGCGATCCCTCTGTTGCCGAACGATCCCCGTACACCGCTCTCACTCGGTCACGGAGGGATCGGTGGGGTCGGTGCTGGCTGGATGATGCCCCGCACACCGCTCTCACTCGGTCACGAGGGGTCATTCGCACGGAGCAGGGGGTCGTCGGCGGCGCGGTCGTCGGCGGCGCGGTCAGCGGGAGCGCCTTGGGCGGGCGCGCCCTCGGCGTGGTCAACGCCTGTGCGGTCAGCGGGGGTGCCGCGGAGGGGGCCGGCGGCGGGCGCGCCCTCGGTGCGGTCGGCCCCGGCGGGCACCGGTCCCTCGACCGGCAGCGCGACCTGGACGGTCGTGCCGCCGCCGGGGGTGGGCAGGACCCGGACGCCGCCGGCGTGGGCGCCGACGACGGCCGCCACGATCGCCAGGCCCAGTCCGGACCCGCCGGAGCTGCGGGTGCGCGACGGGTCGACCCGGTAGAAGCGCTCGAAGACCCGCGGCGCGTCCTCCTCGGCGATGCCCGGACCGTGGTCGCGGACCTCGAGGAGGGCCCAGCCAGGCTCGGGCACGCCCACGGCGATCTCCACCGGTGTGCCCGCAGGGGTGTGCTGGACGACGTTGCCCACGAGGTTGGCCACCACCTGGCGCACGCGGTCGGCATCGGCGGTGACGGGGACCGCGTCCACGTCACCCGTCCCGGCCGCGGGGTCGTCCTGGGCCAGCGGGACGACGGCGGCCCGGCGGTCCGGGGCCAGCGCGCCGAGGTCGGCGACGGCGTCGCGGGCGACGGCGGCGAGGTCCACCTGGCTCAGCGCGAGCGGGCGGCCCTCGTCGAGCCGGGCGAGCTGGAGGAGGTCCTCGACGAGGTTGCCCATCCGCTTGGCCTCGGTCTCGATGCGGCCCATCGCCTGCTCGACGTCCTCCACCCCGCCCATGCGGTAGAGCTCGCCGTACCCGCGGATGGTCGACAGGGGCGTGCGGAGCTCGTGGGAGGCGTCGGAGACGAACCGGCGCATCCGCCGCTCGGAGGCGGCCCGCGCCGCGAAGGACTGCTCGATCTGGGCGAGCATCGCGTTGAGGGACAGTGCGAGCGACCCGACCTCGGTCGACGGCGGGGCGGCCGGCACGCGGCGGGAGAGGTCGCCGGCCGCGATCGCCCCGGCCGTCGCCTCGATCTCACGAAGCGGCCGCAGGGAGCGGCGCACCGCCAGCCAGGCGGCCACCGCGCCGAACGCCGCGATCCCCAGCCCCGCCATGCCCACGAGCTGCGCCGTCCGGGCCAGGGTCTTCTCCTCGGCGGCGAGCGGGAGCGCGACGGTCGCCGCACCGACGACCTGCCCGTCCGGGCCGCTGACGGGCAGCACCACCGCCCGCCACGGGACGGTGGTGCCCCGGCCGGCGAGCGTGACGGGCTCGAGCGGCTCGGCGGCGTCGCGCAGCGCGTCGAGGTCGGCCGCCGGCGTGCGCGGCACGCCCAGGCTCGCCTCGACGTCGTCGTTGATGATGGTGCGCTCGGTGCCGTCGGCCATCTCGATGCGCACGAAGAAGTTCGACGGCAGGAACTGGTCCTCGCCGTCGCCGCGGGTGATCTGGTCCAGGACCCGCTGGGCGATGCCCCGGGCCGAGCCGGTGAGCTCCTCGTCGACCTGGCTGACGAGCTGGACGCGCAGGGCCGTGAGGGTGGCGGCGGAGATCGCGGCGAGACCGAGGAGCAGCAGGGCGGCGATGATCGCCACGAGCCGACCGCTGAGCGGCACCGCCCGCCACCGTGCGTGCAGGCTGCCGACCATCAGCGCGCCTGGAGCCGCAGGACGTACCCGACGCCGCGACGGGTGTGGATGAGGGGCGGCAGCTCGGTGGCCGGGTCGAGGCCGAGGGCGGCGGGGTTGTCGAGCTTGCGGCGGAGGTAGGAGATGTAGGACTCGACGATCGCCGCGTCGCCGGCGAAGTCGTAGTCCCACACGTGGTCGAGGATCTGGGTCTTGGACACCACCCGTTCGGCGTTGACCATGAGGTAGCGCAGCAGCTTGAACTCGGTGGGGGAGAGCTCGACCTCGCGGCCGGCGCGGCGGACCTCGTGGGCGTCCTCGTCGAGCTCGAGGTCGGCGTAGGTGAGCACGGCGCCGTCCTCCGGCTCGGGCCGGGTGCGGCGCAGCACCGCCCGGATGCGGGCGACGACCTCCTCGAGGCTGAACGGCTTGGTGACGTAGTCGTCCCCGCCGACGGTCAGGCCCTGGACCTTGTCCGACATGTCGTCGCGGGCCGTGAGGAACAGGACCGGGACGTCCTGGTGCGTGCGCAGCCGCCGCAGCACCGTGAAGCCGTCCATGTCGGGCAGCATGACGTCGAGCACCACGAGGTCGAGCTCGTTCTCCGTGGCCGCGCGCAGGGCGGAGTTGCCGTCCTCGGCCGTGAGGACCTCGAACCCGGCGAAGCGGAGCGAGGCCGAGAGGAGCTCGCGGATCGAGGGCTCGTCGTCGACGACCAGCAGCCGGGCCTCCGGGGCCCGCTCGGGGCCGCGGGAGCCCCGCGCCGGGGTGCGCGTGGTGTCCATGCGCCCCAGTCTCCGCCCGTCGACTGGACGTTTCCTGGGAACGGGCTGGACGACGGCACCGCTACAGGCTGGCCGTCGACCACACCCTGCCGCTGGCCGCGACGAGCTCCAGCCGGTCGAGCCGGCCCTCGGGGACGGGGACGATCCACGTGGCCTCGGCGCCGTACTCGTCCAGGCTCCATCGACCGGCGCTCTCCCGCGTGCCGTCCGAGCCCACCAGCCAGCACTCGTAGAGCGCGCCGGGCGGTCCGTCGGTCACGGCGACGACGAGGACGGGCTGGCCGTCGAACCAGGTCTCGCTCACCGAGCCGACGGCCGTGCCGTCGTCCTTGACGAGGGCGATGCCGGCGGACCGGGCGGGCTCGGCGGTCTCGGCGGGCGCGGCCGCGGGCGGCGGCTCCTCGGCGGTCAGCTGCGTGAGGACGGCGGTCCCGGCCACGCCGAGCAGGACACCGGCCACCGCTGCGGTGAGGAGTGCCGGCCACCGACGACGCCGGTGCCGGACGGCCGGACCGGCGGAGTCGTGGTGCCCGCCGCTGCGGCTCCCAGGACGCTCGGGTCCTGCGCCGCGAACCGTGGGGCTGTGGTGGGCGGTGGCGGGCCGAGCGGTGTCCGCACCGCGCCCCTGCTCCGCGCGGAGCACGTCCGCGCGTGCCGGGACGACGTCGGGCGCGGGCCGTTCCTCGGCGGACGGGTGCGACGGGCGCGCGGCCGGACCGGCGCCGCCGGCCGCAGCCATGGCGGCGAGGACCCGGGAGGAGAACCCCGCGGGTGGTGCGACCGCCGGTGCGGCGGCGAGCACGTGGTCGGCGGCGTCGGCGATCGCCGTGTACTCCGCCCGGCAGCCCTCGCACACCGCCAGGTGCGCGGTGACGGCGTCGCGCTCGGGCTGCCCGACGTCGCCGAGGGCCAGGGCGTACAGCTCGTCCTGGTCCGGGCACTGCCTGCTCATTCTCCGGCCTCCATCGATTCGCGCACCCGGCGTAGCCCGGTGCGGATGCGGGTCTTGGCGGTCCCCAGCGGGATCCCCTCGTGCTCGCAGACCTCCTGCGCGGTGCGGCCCCCGATGACCGCGAGCACCACGGCCCGGGCCTGCTCGGGCGGCAGGGACTTCAGCCGCCGCAGGGCGTCGTCGCGCTCCACGTGGCGCAGGGCCTCCTCGTCCGACGCCGGCGCCTGCAGGGTCGCAGCGATCATCTCCTCCAGCACCCCGTCGTCGGTGGGTGTCTGCCGACGGGCCCGGACGACGTCGATCGCCGCGTTGCGCGTGATCGTGAGGAGCCACGTCAGCACGGACGCCCGTCGGACGTCGTAGGTCCCGGCCGCGCGCCAGGCGCGCACGAACACCTCCTGCGCCACGTCCTCGGCGAGGGCGGCGTCGCGGGTGATCGAGACCGCCAGGCCGAAGACGGGCGCCTGGAACCGGCGCACGAACGCGGCGGCGGCGGGCTGGTCGTCGACCGCCAGGCCCGCGACCAGGGCGGCGTCGGCCGTCCGGTCCGTGCGCGAGAAGAGGTCCACGTCGGGGGATACGCGCGCGGAGCCGTCCGGGATTGCCTCGCCCCCACCGGGTGTGCCACTGGTTCTCGGGCCATGCAATCCCGGGCCACCTCCGGTGCGTACCACGGGGGACGGCCCGACCCGGCCGTCGTCAGGACCTGAGGGAGGAACCATGAGAACCAGATCCAGGCTCGGGGCGGTGGCGGCGGGTGTGCTGCTCGCGGCGAGTCTCGCCGCGTGTGGCGACGACGACCCGCAGGGGGCGACGACGGTCGAGGAGACCACCGTTGCCGGCGGTGAGGAGGCCACCACCGAGGAGGAGACCACCGCGTCCGAGGAGGCGACCACCGAGGCGATGACCGAGGAGTCGACCGAGGACGGCGCCGCCGCCGGTGCGGCCACCGTCATGACCGCCGAGAGCGACCTCGGCACGATCCTCGTCGACGGCGAGGGCATGACGCTGTACATGTTCACCAACGACACCCAGGACTCCGGCGAGAGCGTCTGCGAGGGTGACTGCCTCGTCGCCTGGCCGCCGCTCGAGGGTGAGCCCACGGCCGGTGAGGGGGTCGACGACTCCCTCCTCGGGACGATCGAGCGCTCCGACGGCTCCACCCAGGCGAGCTACAACGGGTGGCCGCTGTACTACTGGGCGCAGGACACCGCGCCGGGTGACGTCACGGGCCAGGGCGTGGGCGACGTCTGGTACGTGCTCGACCCGGCGGGCGAACCCATCGGGATGCCCTGACGCGGGCTCACGGCGGGGTCGTGGCCGTTCGGGCCACGGCCCCGCGAGGCGTGGGTGGGTCGGCGGCGTCATCGTCCGTCCTCGTTTCCGGCACGGCCCGCCCCCGCTCGCCCGTGCGTCGTGCGGACAGTGTGGCGGTGCCGGGCGTCCGGTGTCGAGGCCGGGGCGTCAGAGCTCGACGGTGCCGGTCACGACGGTCCTCGTGTCGCCGCCGACCCAGATCTCGTCCCCGTCCGTCCGGACGTGGACCCGGCCCGCGCGGCCCAGCACGGTGCCCTGCGCCGCGACGTAACGGTCGGGGGCGCGGCCGGTGTCGACGAGCCAGCGGGCCAGGCCGGCGTTGAGGCTGCCGGTGACGGGGTCCTCCTGGCCGGTGCCCATGAGGCCGCGGACCTCGAACGCCGGAGCGTCGTCGGTGTCCGTGGCCGTCGGCCCGACGAGACCGACGAACAGCCCGTCCAGGACGGCGCCGTCGGGCCGGACGGCGAGCACCGCGTCGGCGCTGCCCACGAGGATCCCGATCCACTCGGGGCCGTTGACGAGCCACGAGGCGTCGACGACGTCGGCCGGGTCGAGCCGGAGCGCCGCCGCCGCGCGGGTGAGGGTGATGGCGTCGACCGGTTCGTACCGGGTCAGCGGCGGGGCCGCGAAGGCCCAGCGGCCCTCGTCCTGCCGCACCCGCACCAGGCCCGCCGCGCACTCCTGCACGATCTCGCCGGCGGCGCGTGGGTGGCCGCCCGACCCGAGCCAGGCGTGCGCCGAGCCGAGGGTCGGGTGGCCCGCGAACGGCAGCTCGCCGTCGACGGTGAAGATCCGCACGCGGTAGTCCGCGGCGGGGTCCGTCGGCGGCAGCAGGAACGTCGTCTCGGAGAGGTTGGTCCAGGACGCGAACCGCTGCATCTCCTCCTCGTCGAGCCCGTCGCCGTCGACGACGACGGCGACGGGGTTGCCCCGGAGGGGCTCGGCGGAGAAGACGTCGATCTGGGCGAAAGGACGGGTGCGCACGGCGGCCACGATAGCCGCGCGGGCCGGCGGGGGCCGGGTGCGGACCGGGCGTGCGTCCCTACAGCGCCAGGTGGCTCACGCGACCACGGACGAGCGTGGCGGCCACCCGCATCCGGCGCAGCCGCGCCGCGGCCTCGTCCGTGGACGCCGCTGGCGCCAGGGGGTCGGCGTCGAGGAGGACGACGTCGCCGCGCCCGCCCACGGCGAGCGTGCCCTGGCCGTCGGTCGAGGCGGCGAGCGCCTCGGCGGGGGTGATGTGCTGCTCGGGGTGCCACGGCGCGCGCGCGTCGGCGCTGCGGTGCACGGCCGCGGACATGGCCAGCCACGGGTCGAGCGGGGAGACGGGGGCGTCCGAGCCGAGCGTGAGCCGGACCCCGGCGTCGAGCAGCTCGCGCAGGACGAACGTGCGTCCCGCCCGGTCGGGCCAGCGCTCCTCGGTGACGTCGCGGTCGTCGAGGAGGTGGGCCGGCTGCACGCTCGCCACCACCCCCAGCCGGGCCATCTCGGCGCTGTGGGCGGGGGTGAGGAGCTGGGCGTGCTCGACCGACCCGCGGGCGCCGGTCGCCGCGAACGCGTCCAGGGCGATGGAGACGGCAGCGTCGCCGATGGCGTGGACGGCGACGTCCAGACCGCCGCGTCGCGCGCGGCGCAGAAGGTCGCGCAGCTCGTCGGCCGGCACGTTCTGCACACCGTGCGGGTGGCGGGGGTCGATCGGCTGGGGGTAGGGCGCGAGGCAGTGCGCGGTCGCGGTGTTGAGCGAGCCGTCGGAGATGATCTTGAGCGGGCCCATCCGCACCAGACCCCGTCCCCCGGGCACGGCCTCGCCGGTGCGCAGGGCGACGGCGAGGACGTCGTCGAGACCGTCGGCGTAGGTGGCGGCGCGCACACGCAGGGTGTCGGCGCCGTCGGCGACCCGGTCGGGCCACTCGAAGGCGTTGGCCGCCCACTCCATCTCGGTCACCCCGACGACGCCGCGCGCGGCCGCCTCGGCCAGGGCGCGGCGGTAGGAGACCGGCTCGTCCCCGGGCAGGTCCTCCAGGCGCCCGAGCGCGGCGAACCACGCGTTCTCGCGGACCAGCGCGTCGCCGTCGGCCGGGACGCCGAGGAGCTCGCGCGCCCGCGCCGAGAGCCAGCCGGAGTGGAAGTCGCCGGACGCGAGCACGACGGCGGCTCCTCCGGCGACGGCGTCCAGGGCCGCCTGGTCCGGGGCGTCGGGCCAGGCGGCGTCGCGGAAGCCGAACCCCACCAGCGGGGTCCGGGCGCCGCCGAGGCGCTCGCGCACGCGCCGCAGGACCTCGGCGGCGCTCGCGGCGTCGGTCAGGTCGAGCCGGTCGAAGGTGCGCGCCCACTGACCGAGGTGGACGTGGTGGTCCCAGAGCCCCGGGGCGGCCCACCGCCCGGCTCCGTCGAGCTCGTCCTCACCCGCCCGGCGGGACAGGTGCGGGCCGACCTCGCTGATCCGGCCGCCGGTGATCCGGACGTCGACCGGCTCCGGCGGTGCGGAGATGCCGGCGACGGGGACCAGGCGGACGTCGCGCAGCAGCACCGAGGCGGAGGCGGTGACCATGGGGGAACTCTAGAGCCGGCCGCGGGTGCCCCGGACTGGCGTGGAGCGGTCGGGCTGCAGGTAGCGGTCGCGCTACAGGTAGCGGGAGGGGTCGAAGGCCGCGAGCGGGATGATCCGCACGCGCGGCAGCACGGCGTTGAAGGCGCCGAGGTCGTCCTCGAGGTCGTAGATCTGCAGACCCCGCTCGGTGAGGTCGGCGAGCTGGCCGTTGAGGAACTCCCGGAAGCACAGCACGCCCACCTTGCGGCCGGCGTCGAGGAGCCGCTCCACCTGCGGGATGTAGTCGCCGTCGTGGGAGGCCAGGACGACGTCGCCGTGCCCCTGCTCGAGGATGGCGTCCATCGTGCGCTGGATACCGATGTCGACGACCTTCTCGGTCCCCGTGCCCGCCAGCGGGATCGGGTGGTAGCTCATCGCGAGGAGCGCCTGGACGAAGCTCATGGGCATCTGCCCCGAGGTGGCGTTGAGGAAGAACAGCCCTCGCGCCTGGCCGTGCCAGACCTCCTGGGTGAAGTGGAGGATGCGGTCCCAGCGCGGACGCTCCTCGGGGGCGGGCCGCCGGCCCAGCACGCTCCTCGGGGGCGGGCCGCCGGCCCAGCACGCTCATGCCCAGGGTGGCGTCGATGTTCTCGCCGTCGACGAGCAGGTAGGTCTCTGGGGCGGGCGCCGGGAAGTCTGACATGGGGCCAGCGTAGGGGCGCGCCCGTCCCGTCGGTGGCGCCCGCGCGGTGTCGGCGCGCCCCGGCGTCGGCGCACCCGCCCCGGGAGGGGTTACACGACCGTTCCCGGCCGGTCACACGCCCGAAACGTCCGGCGGCGACCATCGGGTACGCCCGCTGGACGCGGGGCCACACCGCCGCGGGAGGGCCGATGCACCTGACACCGTCGGAGCAGGAGAAGCTGCTGCTCGCCGTCGCCGGCATGGTCGCGCGCGACCGGCGCGAGCGCGGCGTGCGCCTGAACTACCCCGAGACGGTCGCCCTGCTGACCACGTGGGTGGTGGAGCGGGCGCGCGAGGGGCGCAGCGTGGCCGACCTCATGGTCGAGGGGCGGTCGGTGCTCGGCCGGGACGAGGTCATGGACGGCGTCGCCGACATGCTCCCGGACGTCCAGGTCGAGGCGACCTTCCCCGACGGGCGCAAGCTCGTCACCATCCACCAGCCGATCGCCTGAGGAGCACCATGGCAGGGATCTCCGCCTCCGGACCGGGCGCCGTGCGCGTGGCCCCCGGCACCATCGAGCTCAACGCCGACCGCACGGCCGCCGAGCGGCTCGAGCTCGTCGTGCTCAACACCGGCGACCGGCCCGTGCAGATCGGCTCCCACCTGCACCTGCCGGACGCCAACGCCGCCCTGGCCTTCGACCGCGCGGCCGCCCACGGCTTCCGTCTCGACGTCCCGGCCGGCACGTCGCAGCGGTTCGAGCCGGGAGCCTCGCGCACCGTGGCCGCGGTCGCGCTGCGCGGGGCGCGCCGGGTGCCCGGGATCCAGCGCGGCAAGGCCGACGGCGGGGCGCTCGACACGTCGGCGACCGACATGCCCGACGCGGTGGCGGTCGACGCACCCGCGACGAACCAGGGGACGGGACCCACCGATGGTTGAGATCTCGCGGGAGCGCTACGCCGCCCTGTACGGCCCGACGGTGGGCGACCAGGTGCGCCTGGGCGACACCGACCTGTGGATCGAGGTCGAGGAGGACCGCACCGCCGGCGGCGAGGAGGCGGTGTTCGGCGGTGGCAAGTCCATCCGGGAGTCCATGGCGCAGGGGACCACCACCCGCGCCGAGGGGGCGCCGGACACCGTCATCACCAACGCCGTCGTGCTGGACTGGTGGGGGGTGGTGCGCGCCGACGTCGGCATCCGCGACGGCCGCATCACCGCGCTCGGCCGGGCCGGCAACCCCGACATCGCCGACGGCGTCCACCCCGCGCTGCGCATCGGACCGTCCACCGACGTCATCAGCGGCGAGGGGAAGATCCTCACCGCCGGCGGGTTCGACTCCCACGTCCACCTCATCTCCCCCTCCCAGGTGCACGAGGCGCTCGCCACCGGCATCACGACGATCGCCGGTGGCGGCACCGGCCCGTCGGAGGGCACCAAGGCGACGACCGTGACCCCCGGCACCTGGCACCTCGCCACGATCCACCGCAGCCTCGACGCCCTGCCGGTCAACGTCATCCTCTTCGGCAAGGGCAACACGGTCAGCGCCCCGGGACTGGCCGAGCAGGCGCTCGGCGGCGCCGGCGGGTACAAGGTCCACGAGGACTGGGGCTCGACCCCGGCCGCGCTGGACGCCGCGCTCACCGCCGCGGGCGAGTGGGGCCTGCAGGTGGCGCTGCACTCGGACTCGCTCAACGAGGCGGGGTTCCTCGAGTCCACCGTGGCCGCGATCGGCGGCCGGTCCATCCACGCCTTCCACACCGAGGGCGCCGGCGGCGGCCACGCCCCCGACATCCTGCGCCTGGCCGGCGAGCCGTACGTCCTGCCCGGCTCGACCAACCCCACCCTGCCGCACACCGTCAACACGGTCGCCGAGCACCTCGACATGCTCATGGTCTGCCACCACCTCAACCCCGGCGTCCCCGAGGACCTCGCGTTCGCCGAGTCGCGGATCCGGGCGACGACGATCGCGGCGGAGGACGTCCTGCACGACATGGGGGCCATGTCCATCACCTCCTCCGACGCCCAGGCGATGGGCCGCATCGGCGAGGTGATCACCCGCACCTGGCAGGTGGCGCACGTGATGAAGGCGCGCCGCGGCGCCCTGTCGTCGGCGCTGCCGGCGGACAACGAGCGGGCCCGGCGCTACGTGGCCAAGTACACGATCAACCCGGCGATCGCCCACGGCGTCGACGCCCACATCGGCTCGGTCGAGCCGGGCAAGATGGCCGACCTCGTCCTGTGGGACCCGCGCTTCTTCGGCTTCCGGCCGGACGTCGTCATCAAGGGCGGGGCCATCGTGCGCGGCGCGCTGGGCGACCCCAACGCCTCGATCCCCACCCCGCAGCCGGTGCTCGAGCGGCCGACCCTGGCCGACGCCGTCGCCCCGGACCTCTCGGTCACCTTCGTCGCGCCCGCCGCACTCGACGACGGCCTCGCCGACCGGCTCGGGCTCCGGCGAACGCTGCTCCCGGTGGCCGACACCCGCGGCGTGGGGAAGGCGCAGATGGTCAACAACGACGCGCTCCCGCGGATCGACATCAACCCCGAGACCTTCGCCATCGACGTCGACGGCGAGCGCGTCGAGCCCGCCCCGGCCGACGCGCTGCCCCTGGCCCAGCTCTACTCCCTGTTCTGATGGGCGCACCACCGACAGCCGCGCCCGGCTCGACGCCCCTGCTGCTGGCGATGCTCGCCGACGCCCGGCTGCCCAGCGGGGCCCACACCCAGTCCGCCGGGCTCGAGCCGGCGCTGCGGGCCGGCATGCCGCCCGCCCAGGTCCCCGCCTACCTCGCCGCCCGGCTGCGGACCGTGGTGCTGGTGGAGGCCGGGGCCGCCGTCGTCGCGCGGCACGTGACGCTCGCCGGCGGCGACCTCGCCGTGGTGGAGACGGCGTGGGCCGCCCGGACCCCCAGTGCGGCGCTGCGGTCGGCCTCGCGCCGGCTCGGCCGGGGGTACCTGCGACTCGCGGACCGGCTGTGGCCGGTCCCTGAGGCGCCGCGCCCGCCGCGCCCCTCCCGGCCCGTCGCGCTCGGCCTGCTCGCCGCCCGCTCCGGCCTCGGCGCCACCGACACCGCGCGCCTCGTCGGCTACGACGACGCCCAGACGGTCGCGGCCGCGGCGCTCAAGCTCGCCCCGGTCGACCCGGTCGACGCCACCGCCTGGGTGCTCGCGGCCCACCCGCTCATCGAGGAGCTCGCCGGGCGGGTGGCGGACCTGACCGCCCCGCACGAGATCCCCGCCACCGGTGCCCCGCTCGTCGAGCTGTGGGCCGAGATCCACGACACCACCACAGAGAGGCTCTTCAGTGCCTGAGAACACCTCACCCACCCGGTCCCTCCGGCTCGGCGTCGCCGGACCCGTGGGCACCGGCAAGAGCTCCCTCATCGCGCTGCTGTGCCGGGAGCTGTCGGCCGACCTGTCCCTCGGGGTCATCACCAACGACATCTACACCGACGAGGACGCGCGCTTCCTGCGCTCGGCCGGGGTCCTCGACCCCGACCGGATCCGCGCGGTGGAGACCGGTGCCTGCCCCCACACGGCCATCCGCGACGACGTCACGGCCAACCTCCTCGCCGTGGAGGACCTCGAGGAGGACTTCGCACCGCTCGACGTCGTCCTCGTCGAGTCCGGCGGGGACAACCTCACCGCGACCTTCTCCCCGGCCCTGGTGGACGCGCAGATCTTCGTGCTGGACGTCGCCGGCGGCGGCGACGTCGCGCGCAAGGGCGGCCCCGGCATCGCCCGCGCCGACCTGCTCGTGGTCAACAAGACCGACCTGGCGCCCTACGTCGGCGTCGACGTCGAGCGCATGGTCGCCGACGGCGAGGCCGCCCGCGAGGGCCGGCCGGTGCTGGCGCTCTCGAGGGAGGACCCCGCCTCGGTGGCCGAGCTGTGCGGGTGGGTCCGCGGCGTGCTCGCCGAGCACGCGGGCGGCCGCCTCGTCCCCGCTGACCCCGGGCCGATGGCACCGCACTTCCACGCCGACGAGGACGGCGGGGGCTTCTTCCACAGCCACGAGGGCGACGACCACGATGCCGCCGCCGGTGCGGCCGGTGCCGTGGGCGCGCCGCCGGGGAGCGCGTTCGTCCACCGCCACGACGGGGCCGGCGCTCACCGGCACGCCGACGGCGCGCACACGGTCGAGCACGTCCACCACGAGACCCACCTGGGCGAGGAGCTCGCCCCGACCGCCGGCGGCCCTGGTGGCCTGCGCGGCGCCGCGCGCGGGTGAGGATCGCCGTCGAGCGGGGCCCCGGCCGGGTCCGTACCCGGCTCGAGGGCGGCGCGCTCAGCCCGCGGCTGCTCCGCTCCGACGCTTCCGGGGCGGCCGTCGCCGTGGTCGCCACCGGGGCGCTGCTCCTGGGTGGGGACCACGTGGCCGTCGAGGTCGAGGTGGGCGACGGCGCGAGCCTGGACGTCGTCGAGACAGCCGGGACGGTGGCCTACGACGCGGGCGGGGAGCCCTCCTCGTGGGCCGTGCGGGTGCGACTCGGGGCCGGTGCGAGGCTCACGTGGGAGGGGCTGCCGTTCGTGGTCGCCGACGGTGCGGACGTCCTGCGGTCCACCGACGTCGAGCTCGGCGACGGCGCGCGGGCTTTGCTGCGAGAGGTCCTCGTCCTGGGCCGCACGGGGGAGACCGGCGGCGCTCTGCGGGCTCGCACGTCGGTACGGCAGGCCGGGGCCGAGCTGCTCGTGGAGGACCTGGACCTCGGCCCGACCGCGCGGACCGCACCGGCAGTGCTCGGGCGGGCACGCGTGGTGGACACCGTGCTGGCCCTCGGGTGGCGACCCGGTCCCGCCGGGGACCCGTCGGCGCGCGGGACGAGGTTCGACCTCGATGGTGCCGGTGCCCTCGCGCGCCTGCTCGGGACGGCGGCGCACAGCGCGAGCCTCTCACCCTGGTGGAGCTCGTGGTGCGCAGGCATGGGCCCCGCCGAGAGGTTGTCCGAGGCGGGGCCGCTCGAGCCGCGCCCGCTCGAGGTGGGCTCTCTGGCCGCCGTCACGGCCGGTGCCTTCCGTGCGGGCCGAGCCGGTGCGGCCGTCTGACACGAGCGATCACCGTGTCGCCGAGTGATCCCGGCACACCACTCTCACTCGGCGACGGAGGGATCGTTCGCCGTCGGTGGTGGGCGTGGGTGGCGCCGGATCGTTCGCCGTCGGTGGTGGGCGTGGGTGGCGACAAGGTGATCGTTCGCCGTCGGTGGTGGGCGTGGGTGGCGACGGATCGTTCGCCGTCGGCGGGGGCTGCCACAGCGTTTACCCATCCGAAACGGTGCGGGCAGTCCCCGGAAACAGGGGACTCCTAGCGTCGCAGGCGTCGCGACACGGCGTCGCGACCCCCAGCCCCGGCCCCCGTGGCCCGAATCAAGGGAACCTGCGATGACCCCCACACCCCTGCGGACCCGCGTGGCGCTCGCCGCCGTCGCCGCCCTGGCCATGACGCTGAGCGCCTGCGGCGCGCGCGTGGCCGGTGGCGACGAGGCGGACACCTCCGCCGCGTCGGCCGAGTCCTGCGTGGACACCTCCGGCGACACCGTCAAGATCGGCTTCCTCAACTCCCTCTCCGGCACCATGGCCATCTCCGAGCAGACGGTCTTCGACTCCCTCTCGCTGGCGGCCGAGGAGATCAACGCCGACGGCGGTGTCCTCGGCAAGCAGCTCGAGGTCGTCTCCGAGGACGGCGCCTCCGAGCCCACCGTGTTCGCGGAGAAGGCCGAGAAGCTCATCGTCTCCGACTGCGTCGCGGCGGTGTTCGGCGGCTGGACCTCCGCCAGCCGCAAGGCGATGCTGCCCGTCTTCGAGGGGAACGACGCCCTGCTGTTCTACCCCGTGCAGTACGAGGGCCTCGAGGCGTCGGAGAACATCTTCTACAGCGGCGCCACGACGAACCAGCAGATCATCCCCGCGCTGGACTACCTGCGTGAGCAGGGTGCGACGTCGCTGTTCCTCGTGGGGTCGGACTACGTCTTCCCCCGCACGGCGAACAAGATCATCAACGCCTACGCCCAGGAGCACGGCATCGAGGTGCTCGGCGAGGAGTACGCCCCGCTCGGCCACACCGACTTCGCCACGATCGTCGGCAAGGTGCGCTCGGCGGGCGCGGACGCCGTCTTCAACACCCTCAACGGTGACTCCAACGTCGCCTTCTTCAAGGAGTACCGCAACATCGGGCTGACGGCCGAGGAGATGCCGGTCATGTCGGTCTCGATCGCCGAGGAGGAGGTCGGCGGCATCGGCATCGACAACGTCGAGGGCCAGCTGACCGCCTGGAACTACTACCAGACCGTGGACAGCCCCGAGAACGACGCGTTCGTCGCGGCGTTCCAGGAGGCCTACGGCGAGGACCGGGTGACCTCCGACCCGATGGAGGCCGCCTACACCTCCCTCCACCTCTGGCGCGCGATGGTGGAGGAGGCGGGCTCCTTCGACGTCGCCGCCGTCCAGGAGGCCGCGGACGGCACGACGTTCGAGGCGCCCGAGGGCACGGTGACGATCGACGGCGAGAACCACCACCTCAGCAAGACCGCGCTCATCGGCCGGATCGGGCCGGACGGGCTCATCCACACCGAGTGGAGCTCGGACGGGCCCATCGAGCCGGACCCGTTCCTGGAGTCCTACGACTGGGCCGCCGGCCTCTCCTGACCACCGCCGGTCCCCGCCCCGGCCGCCCGTCCGGGGCGGGGACCGCCCAGCAGACGGAGGCACGATGGACGCCGTCCTACCCCAGCTCTTCGCGGGCCTGAGCCTCGGCTCGGTCCTCCTCCTCGCCGCGCTCGGCCTCGCCCTCACGTTCGGCCAGATGGGCGTGATCAACATGGCGCACGGCGAGTTCATGATGGCCGGCGCCTACACCGCCTTCGTCGTCCAGCAGGTCCTGGCCGACCCGGGCGTCTCCCTGCTCGTGTCCGTGGTGGTCGGCTTCCTCGTCGGCGGCCTCATGGGCGTCGTCCTCGAGGTGCTGCTCATCTCCCGGATGCACCGCCGCCCGCTCGACACGCTCCTCGTCACCTGGGGCGTCGCCCTCGTGCTCCAGCAGGTGGCGCGCGACGTCTTCGGCGCACCGAACGTCGACGTCCGCGCCCCGTCGTGGCTCGCCGGCCCCGTCCAGCTGCTCGGGGTGTCGGTGCCCCGCTCGCGGCTCTTCATCCTGCTGCTCGCCGTTGTCTGCGTCGCCGCCGTCGCGCTCGTCCTGGCCAGGACGTCGCTCGGCCGCCGGATCCGGGCGGTCGTGCAGAACCGCGACCTGGCCGAGACGTCGGGGATCTCCGCGGCGGCCACCGACCGGCTCACCTTCTTCATCGGCTCGGGCATCGCCGGCGTCGCGGGCGTCGCGCTGACCCTCCTCGGCTCCATCGGGCCGACCCTGGGCCAGAGCTACATCGTCGACGCGTTCCTCGTGGTCGTCGTCGGCGGGATCGGGCAGATCAAGGGGGCGGTGGTGGCCGCCTTCGGCCTGGGCATCATCCAGGCGTTCCTCCAGCTCGGGACGACGGCGAGCCTGGCCAAGGTCCTCCTCCTCGCCCTCGTGGTCCTCTTCCTCCAGTGGCGGCCGCAGGGTCTGGTCACCGTCCGGACGAGGAGCCTGGCATGAGCGGCGGCAGCACCGCCGTGCGCCGGTGGGCCGCCGTCGTCCTGCGCCCCGGCCCCGCCCGCACCTGGGCCCTCACCGCCGTCGCGGCGCTCGTCCTGCTGGTCCTCGCACCGGCGGTGCTCAGCGACTTCCGGCTCAGCCTCCTGGCCCGCTTCCTGTGCCTGGCGATGGTCGCCGTCGGCATCGGCCTGGCCTGGGGTCAGGGAGGGATGCTCACCCTCGGCCAGGGCGTGTTCTTCGGCCTGGGCGCCTACATCATGGCGATGCACCTCAAGCTCGCCGACGCCGGCCCCGGCGGCGTACCGGACTTCATGCTCCTGTACGGCACCGGTGAGGTGCCCGGGTGGTGGGAGCCCATGCGCTCGCCCGCGACGACGGTCGTCCTCGTCGTGGCCGTGCCCGCCATCCTCGCCCTCGTGCTCGGCACCGCGGTGTTCCGGCGGCAGGTGCGCGGCGCCTACTTCGCCGTGCTCAGCCAGGCCCTCGCCGCGGCGTTCGCGATCCTGCTCGTGGGCCAGCAGCAGACCACCGGCGGGACGAACGGGCTCAACGGCTTCCGCTCGTTCTTCGGCTACGACCTCGCCGACCCGGTGAACCGGCGGATGCTCTACCTCGTCGCCGCCGGCACGCTGCTGGTGATGGTCCTGGTCGTCCGGGCACTCATGCGCTCGCGCTACGGCGAGCTGCTCGTGGCGGTGCGCGACCAGGAGAACCGCGTGCGCTTCCTCGGCTACGACCCCGTGCGGGTCAAGGTCTTCGCGTACGTGGTGGCCGCCGTCTTCGCCGCGGTCGGCGGGGCCCTGTTCGTGCCGATCGTCGGGATCATCTCGCCCGCCGATGTCGGCGTCGTCCCCTCGATCGGCTTCCTCGTCGGTGTCGCGATCGGCGGCCGGGCCACCCTGCTCGGCCCCGTGCTCGGCTCGGTCGCGGTGGCCTGGGCCGAGACGGGTCTGTCGGAGTCGTTCCCGTCGTTCTGGACCTACTTCCAGGGCGCCCTGTTCATCCTCGTGGTCGCGTTCCTCCCCGGTGGGCTGGCCCAGCTCCCCGGCGCCCTGCGTCGACGTCGGTGGGCGGGGCGGGCGGACGACGCCGGCACGGTCGGTCGTGGCGAGGGCACCGGCAGGGCGCCCACCACAGCGGTCGGTCCCGACAGGGCCGCCACCGCCGTGGGCGGTGCCGACGACCACAGGGCCGCCGCGGGGCACGTCGACGCCGACCCGCCCGCCGCAGCGGCGAGCGATCCCGACCACCACCTGGCCGCCACCACGGAGAGGCACCCATGAGCGACCACGACACCACCCGTGACCCGGCGCGGGTCGACCGGCTCCTCGCCACCCAGGACGTCGCCCACGACTACCTCGAGGTCCGGGGGCTGCGCGTGAGCTTCGGCGGGTTCGTCGCCGTCGACGGCATCGACCTCACGGTCGTCCAGGGGGACCTGCGCTTCCTCATCGGCCCGAACGGCGCCGGGAAGACCACGGTCGTCGACGCCATCACGGGCCTGACCCCGGCGACCGGGTCGGCCCGGTTCGGTGGCGCCGAGCTCATCGGCCGGAAGGTCCACCAGGTCGTGCGAGCGGGGGTCGGCCGCACCTTCCAGACCGCGAGCGTCATCGAGGGCCTCACGGTGGTCCAGAACCTCGACATCGCGGCCGGCGCCCGGCGCCCGGTGCACCAGCTCCTCCGGCCCCGTCGTCGCGTCGAGGTGGTGGAGGAGGCCATGGAGACGGTCGGCCTGGCCGCGGAACGGGACCGGCCCGCGGGGGAGCTGGCCCACGGCCAGAAGCAGTGGCTCGAGATCGGGATGCTCCTCGTCCAGGACGCCCGGCTGCTCCTCCTCGACGAGCCCGTCGCCGGGATGAGCCAGGCCGAGCGCGAGCAGACGGGTGAGCTGCTCCGCACGGTGGGGCGACGACGAACGGTCGTCGTCGTCGAGCACGACATGCAGTTCCTGCGCTCGTTCGCCGACTCCGTCACGGTGCTGCACCAGGGCAGCGTGCTCAGCGAGGGCACCGTGGCAGAGGTCCAGGCCGACCCGCGGGTCATCGAGGTGTATCTCGGCGCACCGGCCGGGACGAGGGGGGCATGATGCTCGAGCTGCGCGACGTCCACGTCGGGTACGGACCGGCCGTGGTCGTCCACGGCGTGGACCTCACGGTGCCGGACGGCGGCCTCACCGCCGTCCTGGGCCACAACGGTGCCGGCAAGACGACGCTGCTGCGGGCCGCCGTCGGGCTGCTCCGACCCGTCCGGGGCTCGGTGTGGTTCGACGGCGACGACATCACGCGGTTGCCCGCACACCGGCGCGTCCGGCGTGGTCTGGCGTACGTCCCGCAGGGGCAGCAGTCGTTCGCCGACCTCACCGCGGGCGAGAACCTGCGGCTCGTGGCCGACGGCCGGCGTGAGGGGCGCGGCCGGCTCGCCGAGGCGCTCGACCTGTTCCCGGCGCTGATGCCGCTGCTGGACCGGCGCGCCGGCCTGCTCTCCGGCGGCCAGCGCCAGCAGCTGGCCATCGCCCGGGCCCTCATCACCGCGCCGCGGGTGCTCGTCCTCGACGAGCCCACCGAGGGCATCCAGCCGTCGGTGGTGGCCGAGATCGAGCACGCCGTCCTCGAGCTCACCGGCGCAGGGCTCTCGGTGCTCCTCGTCGAGCAGCACGTCGGCTTCGCGGTGACGGCGGCGCGGGAGTTCGCCGTGCTGGAGTCCGGGCGGGTCACGGCCACGGGGGCCGGCGGTGCCGCGGCCGTGGACGAGGTGCGCGCGGCCATGGCGATCTGACGGCGGCCACGCCGCCATGGCGCCCGGACGGCACGTGCCCATGCCGCCGGACGCCGCCCGTCTTCGCCGGTCGCACTTCTCACACGGCCGTGAGCGGCACCGTCCGGGTGGCGAGGAGGCGCAGGCCGGCGGCGCCGGGGACCCAGTCGAACCAGTCGACGTGGATCTCGTAGGGGCCGGGCTCCGGCGGGAGGAGGAGCATGTCGTAGCGCTCGGCGGCACCGAACGCGAGCCGGTCGGTGACGAGCCGGTTGCCGAGGTCCTCCGGCAGGGGGCTGCCCGGGCGCACGGTGTCCCGGTAGGCCCGGCCGTCGTGGGCCACGAGGGAGGCCATCCGCACCGGCTCGCCGCCGGCCCGGGTGAACCGCACCCTGGTCGGGATGAAGTTGAGGTTGAGCACCCGCAGCAGCGTCGGGTACCCCGAGGCGTTGGCCCGCACCTGCCGCGGGACCCACACCCGGTCCTTCGGCTGCCCCTGGGCGATGTGCCCGCCCAGGACGTAGAAGTGCTTCGCCCGGAACCGGTTGAGCCCGACGTCCTCGCCGGAGAGCCCCGCGGCGTGGTTGAGGTGGTGCCAGGTCGGGTCCACCGCGTAGGGCACGAGCATGAGCTCGGTGGCGATGTCGTACAGGGGTCCGTCGACGAACGGGCGGCGGGTCCCCGCCGGCACCGGGAAGCTCGGGTGGACGACCGGGTCGACGAGCATCGGCCCGACCATGCCCATCTGCACGTGCAGGACCGTGTTGACGTGGCAGTGGTAGAAGTACGTGCCCGCCGAGCCCTCGTTGGGGTCGCCCGGCACTCCGGCGTCGGGTCGGAACTGGTAGGTGTACGAGCCGCTCACCTCGAACGAGGTGTGCCCCACGCCGTCGTTGCGCGGGTCCGGCTCCATCCCGTGCAGGTGGATGGTGTGCGGGCCCTTGCTCGGTTAGACCCGGACGTGGACGAGCGCGTTCTCCGTCATCCGGATGACGGGGGCCGGGAAACCGCGCCCCGACGTCTCGGACTCGAAGCTCCACATCTCGTGCTCGGCGCCGTCGGGGAAGCGCAGCCGGCGCCCGAAGACGTCCCGCTCGAAGAACCGGTCGGGGCGCTGGCGGAACTCGGTGAGGGGGTCGTCCTCCTTGGGCTGGTCCGAGGCGAAGTCGGCCTGGCTGCGGTAGGTGTGGTGCGGCGGGCTCACCTGGCCGGCGAGCACCCAGCCGGCGACCATGCCGCCCGGGTAGAGCCCGCCGGCCGCCGTCTGCGACGGCTCCGCGTGGCAGTGCATCGGGTAGTGCCAGTCCTCGGTGCGCGCCGCCCACACCGGCTCGACGACCTGCGGCGGCTTCTTCAGCGGCAGGAGGGTCTCCTTGCGTGAGCGCGGGTCGAGCTCGACGACGTCCTCCCACTGCTGCAGCAGCACGTGCCCCTCGGCATCGACGAGGCCGAGGAGCCCGTCCCGCGGGAAGTCGACCCCGTTGCGCCGCACCGTCGAGACGTGGTTGCCGTGGAAGTGCAGCTGGTGGACGACGACGCCGGTGTTGACGCACCGGAGGAGCTGGCCGCTGCGCACCGTGCCGGGGCTGCCGGCGGACAGGTCGCGCACGTCCACCCGCCGGGGGAAGCCCGACGGCAGGGTGTCCTCGTGCGCGGCCTCGTTGGACCGGGTGTCGCGGGACATGCCGAGGGCGGCGTACCCGGAGCGGTCGTTGATCATGAAGTACCGCGGCACCGGGGGAGTGGCCTCGGGGTCGATGTGCTCGCCCGCCTGCGCCCGGCGGCCCCAGTCGGGGTCGACGTCCTGGCAGATCCACAGCCACTGCCGCTCGAACTCGGTGCCGCCCTCGCTCAGCCGCCACCGCTGCGCGGCCGGGACGACGACGAGCACGCCGTGCAGGCCGAGCAGCCGCTCGACCGGGGCGTTCCCCGGGTCCTCGAGGAGGTAGGTGCCCGCCGGCGGGGTGGGGACGTCGACGGCGGCCGAGGCGCCCGGGGCGATGTCACCGGTGTCGAGGACACCCGGGATGCTGAGGCGGTGCACGCCCGCGAGACCGTTGTGCACGCGTAGACGCAGACGGGCGCCGGTCTCGGCCACGATGGTGCGCGGCGGGAAGAAGCTCGCCCAGTACCCGCGCCGCACCTCGTAGAGCCCCTGCGCGTCGGGCCCGGACGCGGCGGCCGGGCGGCCGTGCGGCGGGGCCGGCGCGTCGAGCGGGTAGGTGGCGGAGGCGTGGAGCGTGCCGTCGGCGAGGAAGACGTGCGGCGGGAGGCGGAGACTGGGCGCGGGGTCGTCGGCGGCGGTGGGCCGGTCGCCGAACCCGCGCATGTAGACCAAGGTGCCGTCGACCATGGGCACCCGGCCCTCGTTGACGTACAGGTCCAGCACACCGGGGACGGGGGTGACGGCGCCGAGCGCGGTGCGCGCCGGGGCGAGGGAGGCGACGTCTCGTGCCGGTCGGACGGCTGCGGCGACCGTGGGGGCGCCCACGAGACCCAGGGCCGTGGCCGTGGCCCCGGCCGCGGCGAGCCGCAGCAGGTCACGACGGTCGGTGGGCCGGTCGCTCCGGTGAGCAGCCAGGGCGACTCGTTCGGCGTCCCGGTCGGTGCGACGCCCGCCAGCTCGGCCGTCGGCGGCACGGCGCTCGTCGGTGGTGCTCATCGGTCCTCCACGGTGTGCACCGCCAGCGCCAGGGTCGCGGCGGTGTCCTCGAAGCTCAGGGACAGCTCTGCCGGAGCGGCCGGGACGAGGAACGTCAGCCAGGTGCGCACCGTCCGTCCGGCGGGCAGGGCGCCGGGGGTGAGCTCGGTGTCGAGGGCGGTGACGGTCGGTCCGTCCGCACCGACCCGCAGGCGGAACTGGCCCGGGGAGAACGCCACGGCCCGCTCGAGGTGGTTGGCGATCGCGACGTCGACCCGCACCAGCCCGGGCCAGGTGCGGTGCGCGGCGAGGGTCGCGGCGGCGACGGCCGCGGCAGCCGAGGCGCCGGCCGCGGTCGCGGCGTCGTGGCCGTGCACGCCGGTCCGCCCGCTCACGCGCGCACCGAGCAGGGACACGGAGCCGAACGAGGTCGGGACCGGCACCGCGGCGGGCGGCCCGAGCGCCCCCGCCCAGGACCACGTCAGCAGCCCGGTGGCGGCCACGGCCGCCCCGCCGGTCAGCACCTGCCGTCTGCTCAGCTCGACCATGGTGGTCCCACCCTTCGGGTGCATCCCCGGAAAGGGTCAGCGTCGCGCCCCACGCTTGGGAAAACCTTGCCGACAGGGGCCGTCCGCGGGCGCCGAAACCGGGACCTTGGGCCTAGGCTGGTCGTGGTGCGAGGACCCCACCCACGGTCCGAGCGCCGCGCATCCACGAGATGACGAAGGAGTCGGACCCGTGACCACCCTCTCGCGCCCAGACGCACGACCCCAGACGCTCACGCCCGCCACGACGTTTCGTGCCCCCGGGCCCTTCGACCCGCTCCACGGCCACGAGCAGGTCGCCTACCTCAACGACCGTGCCAGCGGCCTGCGGGCCATCGTGGCGATCCACTCCACCGCGCTCGGCCCCGCCCTCGGCGGCACCCGCTTCTACCCCTACGCCGGCGAGGACGACGCGCTCGCGGACGTCCTGCGCCTATCGCGCGGCATGACCTACAAGAACGCGCTCGCGGGCCTCGACCTCGGGGGCGGCAAGGCCGTGATCATCGGCGACCCGGCCGAGGTCAGGTCCGAGGCGCTCCTGCGCGCCTACGGACGGTTCGTCGAGTCCCTCGGCGGCCGGTACGTCACCGCCTGCGACGTCGGCACCGTGGTGGCCGACATGGACGTCATCCACCGGGAGACGTCGTTCGTCGCCGGCCGCAGCGAGGTCCACGGCGGGTCCGGCGACCCCTCGGTCCTCACGGCCCTCGGGGTGTTCACCGCGATGCAGGCCGGGGCCGACCACGTGTGGGGCCGGGCGTCGCTGCGCGGCCGGACCGTCGGCGTCGCCGGCGTGGGCAAGGTGGGCCGCGTCCTCGTGGACCACCTCGTCGCCGCGGGCGCCCACGTCGTCGTCACCGACGTCAACGAGCTGGCCGTCGAGGCGGTCCGGGCCCGGCACCCCGAGATCGAGAAGGTGGCGGGGACCGACGAGCTCGTCCGGTCGGCCATCGACGTCTACGCCCCCTGCGCGCTCGGCGGGGCGCTGGACGCCACGACGGTGGAGGCCCTGGCGGCCCGGCTCGTGTGCGGCTCGGCGAACAACCAGCTCGCCGACGACGGCGAGGGGGGCATCCCCGAACGGCTCCTCGAGCGCGGGATCACCTACGCCCCCGACTACCTGGTGAACTCCGGCGGGGTGATCCAGGTGGCCGACGAGCTCGAGGGCTACGTGCCCGACCGCGCGAAGCACCGTGTCGAGAGCCTGTTCGGCGCGACCCTGGCGGTCCTGCGACGCGCCGAGGAGCACGGCATCAGCCCCGCGCACGCGGCGGACCACCTGGCCGAGGAGCGCATCGCCGCCGTCGGCTCGAACCACCCGTACCTCCCGCGCCGCTAGGCCCGCCCGACGTCGAGAGACGTGCGCGGCCCCCGCCCGGAGGCGGGGGCCGCGAGTGGTCATCCTCGCAGGACCGTCGCGCGGCCCGCCGTCAGGTCAGTAGGTGGTCCTGTCCTCGTCAGCGACGTACTCGGCGTCGAGGTCGGCCGAGCCCTCGTCGGTCGCGGCGTCGGACGTGATCTGCTGACGCGGGCTACCACCCTTGAGCGCGGCCAGGCGAGCCTCGATCTCGGCGCTGCGGCCGTAGTCCTCGAGCTCGGCGAACTGGTCCTCGATCGAGCCCGCCTGGATCTCGGCGTGGCCGGCGACCCGGGCCTCCTCGCGGCGCACCTGCTCCTCGTAGCGGGAGATCTCGCTCGTGGGGTCCATGATGTTGATCGAGGAGATCGCGCCCTGGACGGTGGCCTGGGCCTCGGCGGTCTTCGAGCGCGCGACGAGCTGGTCGCGCTTGGACTTGAGCTCGTCGAGCTTGACGCGCATCTGCTGCAGGCCGACCTTGAGCTTGTCGACGACCTCGTTCTGCGAGGTGATCATCGGCTCGGCGGCCTGGGCCTCGTTCTCGGCCGAGATCTGCTTGCCGATGGCGACCTTGGCGAGGTTGTCGAACCGGGCGGCCTCGGCGGGGTCGCCCGCGGCGCGCAGCTCGTCGGCCTTGCTCGACGCCGCGAGGGCCTTCTGGCCCCAGTCACGGGCGTCGGCGAGGTCGGCCGCGTGGTCCTGCTCGGCCAGACGGAGGTTGCCGATGGTGACGGCGACGGCGTCCTCGGCCTCGGCGATCGAGGAGGTGTAGTCGCGCACCAGCTGGTCCAGCATCTTCTGAGGGTCCTCGGCGCGGTCGATCAGCGCGTTGATGTTGGCCTTCGTCAGCTGGGCGATGCGCCCGAGGATGCTCTGCTTCTCTGCCATGTCCGTGCCCTTCTTGGTTGGGGTAACGCGGGAAAGTCTTGTCGAGGTCGCCGGGCGGCGCCTGCCGAACGGGTTGAGCCTCAGAAGCCACCACCGCCGCCGCCGAAGCCGCCGCCACCGCCGCCGAAGCCGCCACCACCGCCGCCGAACCCACCGCCACCGAAGCCGCCACCGCCGCCCCAGCCGCCGGAGTGCCCGCCCCCGCCGCCGAAGAGGATGCCGCCCAGGACGAGCGAGCCGATGTCGAGACCACCCCGCCGGCCGCCGCCGAAGCCGCCGGTGAATGAGTCGTCGAACCGGTCGGCGTCACGCTCGGCCAGCTGCTGGGCCGACAGGGCCATCTGCTCGGCCCGGGTGACGTGCTGCAGGGCCGCGACCGGGTCGGTGCCGGCCAGCCGGTTCGCCTCGGCGGCGAGGCGCGTGGCCTCCGACAGCCGGGTGCGGGCCTCGGTGCCCACCGAGCCGCGTCGGGTGTTGATGTAGTCGGTGGTCGCCCGGAGCTGGGAGTCCAGCCGGCCCATCCGGTCGCCGAGCTGGGCCAGGGCGCGACGGTTGGTGTCGTCGGCCTCGCGGGCCGGCGCGAGCGCCGCGTCGATGGCGGTCTCGGCCGCGGTGAGGCGCTGGATGGCCGCGAGCGGGTCGCCGCCCTCACGGGCCTGCTGGCCGAGCGCGATCGCGGACTCGGCGTCCTTGCGCCGGGCGGCGACGACGGGGTCGGCCGGGGCGAGCCGCGCGGCGTCGCGGACGTCGGCGGTGATGGAGGCGATGGCGGAGTCCAGCCGCTGGCCGGCCTCGGCGAGGGCGCCGCGGGCCCCCGCGACGGACTTCAGGAGCGTGTCCGCCTGGCCGATGGCCTCCTCCGCCACGCGGATGTGCGTCACGGCGGTCGCCCGGTCACCGGCCTCGACCTTGGCCCGGCCCTCGGCGACCGAGGCGCGCGCGGACTCGAGCAGCGCCCGGGCCTGGTCGGGGTTGCGCGAGACGGACGCGAGCGCCGGGGCCGGGTACTGGTTGGACAGCGCGGCGAGCTGGGCGCGTGCACCCTCGATCTGCCGCGCGACCTCGCCCGCGCGCTGCTCGAGCTCGTCGAGGACCTGCGGGGCGCGTGCCTGCATGTTGCGCAGCCGGACGAACTCCTCGGCATGCTCGGAGAGGCCGCGCTCCACCTCACCGGTGAGCTGGAGGATGTCGGCGTACATCTGCCGCTGCTGCTCCTCCGTCTCGGGCTGGTCGTCGTCGAGGAGCTGGCGGATGTGGAAGGCGCGCTGCGCCTTCTCCTTGGCGACCCCCAGCGCGGCGGTGAAGGCGTCGGTGGCCTGCAGGCCGAACTGGGCCTTGGCGAAGCCGAGCTCCTGCTCGGAGGACCGGATGGCGTCGTCGGCAGACAGCAGCGCCGAGCCGGCCCGCTTGGCGAGCTCCGGCGTCGGCAGGTTCAAGGGGTGGTCCGGCGGTAGGCGACGGGCCTGGGCGGGCCGGTCCTGAGCGGACTTCTTCCGGCTGCGGAACATCGCCACGCCGCCGATGACGACGATCGCCAGGAGCCCGAAGCCGAGGAGGCCGCCGAGGATCGAGCCACCGCCCACGTCGCCGACGCCGCCGTCGCTGGTGCCGGTCGCCGCTGCACCGACCTCCTGCGCGAACGTCGTCGCGGCGGCCGCGAACGCGCCGTCGGACAGCTGCGGGACGACGTCCTGCGCGAGGAGGTCCTCCAGCTCGGCCTCGGAGACGGCGGAGGAGTCGTGGAGGGCGTAGCCGTAGGAGTTCACGTCGATGCCGACGGCGAGGAGAACGTTGGCGGGACCGAGGTTGGACAGCTCCGCCGACTCCACCGCCCACTGGTTCGAGCCCATGCCGGTGAAGTCGTCGACGAACGCCACGTAGACCAGCTGACCGGTCTCGTCCTGGACCTGGTCGATGACCTCCTGGACGTCCTGCTCCTCCGCGGCGGACAGGACGTCGGCGACGTCGGTGACCTGCTCGGTGAGCTGCTCGGGGGGCACCGCCCCGGCCGGTCCGGCGATCGCCAGGGCGGGCAGGGTGAGGAGGGCGACGGCGAGGGCACGGACGGTGAGGTGCTTCACCCTTCGATCCTCGCCGGACCTACGCCACCGCGCAACGACAACGGCGCACCGTCCTCCGACAGCGCAATCGGCGCACGACCTGCACGCTCAGGCCGTGGCGAGGTCCTCGGCGTCGACGATGGTGTAGGCGTAGCCCTGCTCGGCGAGGAACCGCTGCCGGTGGGCGGCGAAGTCCTGGTCGACGGTGTCCCGGGCCACGACGGCGTAGAAGTGCGCCGACTTCCCGTCGGACTTGGGCCGCATGAGACGGCCGAGCCGTTGCGCCTCCTCCTGGCGTGAGCCGAACGACCCGGACACCTGCACGGCCACGGAGGCCTCGGGCAGGTCGATGGAGAAGTTCGCCACCTTGGACACGACGAGCACCTGGACCTCGCCCGCGCGGAAGGCGTCGAAGAGCCGCTGGCGCTCGGTGACGGTGGTCTGACCCGTGATGAGCGGGGCGCCCAGGGACTCGGCGAGCTCCTCGAGCTGGTCGATGTACTGGCCGATGACGAGGGTCTGCTCGCCGGGGTGCTTGGCGAGGATCTCGCGGACCACCCGCGTCTTCCCCGCCGCGGAGGCGGCGAGGCGGTACCGCTCCTCGGGCTCCGCGGTGGCGTAGACCATCCGGTCCGACTCGGGCAGGGTCAGGCGGACCTCGACGCAGCTCGCGGGCGCGATGTAGCCCTGGGCCTCGATGTCCTTCCAGGGCGCGTCGTAGCGCTTGGGCCCGATGAGGGAGAAGACCTCGTCCTCCCGGCCGTCCTCCCGGACCAGGGTGGCGGTGAGGCCGAGCCGGCGGCGGGCCTGCAGGTCCGCCGTCATGCGGAAGATGGGCGCGGGCAGGAGGTGGACCTCGTCGTAGAGGATCAGACCCCAGTCGTGGGCGTCGAGGAGCTCGAGGTGGGTGTAGACGCCCTTCCGCTTCGTGGTGAGCACCTGGTAGGTCGCGATCGTCACCGGCCGGACCTCCTTGCGCGAGCCGGAGTACTCGCCGATCTCGTCCTCGCTCAGCGACGTGCGGCGGACGAGCTCCTCGCGCCACTGGCGGGCCGAGACGGTGTTGGTGACGAGGATGAGGGTCGTCGTGGAGGACCGCGCCATCGCGCCGGCACCCACGAGGGTCTTGCCCGCACCGCAGGGCAGGACGACGACGCCGGAGCCGCCGTGCCAGAAGGTCTCCACCGCCTCCTCCTGGTACGGGCGCAGGTGCCAGCCCTCCTGCTCCAGGGCGATGGGGTGCGCCTCGCCGTCGACGTACCCGGCGAGGTCCTCGGCGGGCCAGCCGAGCTTGAGCAGCACCTGCTTGAGGTGGCCGCGCTCGGAGGCGTGGACGACGACGTCCTCGGCGTCCAGCCGCTCGCCCACCAGGCCCTTGACCCGCTTGGAGCGCAGCACCTCCTCGAGCACCGGCACGTCGAGGGCGTGCAGGACCAGCCCGTGGGTGGGGTGCTTGAGCAGCTGGAGGCGGCCGTAGCGGTCCATCGTCTCGGCGACGTCGACGAGGAGCGCGTGCGGCACCGAGTACCGGGAGAACTCGATGAGGGCGGAGACGACCTGCTCGGCGTCGTGCCCGGCGGCCCGGGCGTTCCACAGGCCGAGCGGGGTGAGCCGGTAGGTGTGGACGTGCTCGGGTGCGCGCTCGAGCTCCGCGAACGGGGCGATGGCCCGCCGGGCCTCGCCGGCGCGCGGGTGGTCCACCTCGAGGAGGAGTGACTTGTCGGACTGGACGATCAGGGGGCCGTCGGGCATCCGACCATTGTCACCCGGGCGCGGGGTGCTGGTCGCGCCGGGGGGTCGTGCGCCTGGTCACGGGGGTCAGTCCTTGGCGCGCACCTCGAGGCGGTCGCCGACCGTCCGGACCTCGTAGGCGATCTGGGGCACGGAGGCCGGGCCCCGGGCGACCGAGCCGTCGTCCAGCCGGAACGTGCTGCCGTGCCACGGGCAGACGACGCAGCCCTCCGCCGTGATGTCGCCCTCGTCCAGGGGGCCGCCGAGGTGGCTGCACACGGCGCCGAGAGCGTAGAGCCGTCCGCCCTGCCGGGTGATCATCACGGGCTGCCCGGAGACGTCGATCCGGAGCGTCCCGGAGTCGAGGTCCGACACCGGCGCGACGTCCGTCCACTTCCGGGGCTTCGGCGTGCGGTCGGCGTTGCGGCTGACGGCCACGCCCTGGGAGTAGACCAGGTGCCCGCCGAGGTACCCGCCCGCGGCGAGGCCACCCGCGCCGAGAAGTGCCAGAAGGGCGCCGCGGCGGTGGTGGCCGCTCCGACGTGCGAGCCAGGACGCGGCGTAGAGGCTCGTGGCGACGACGTTGTAGCTCGCGTGGACGAGCCCGACGCGCTTGGGGCGCTTCGACGAGCCGAGCTCGGACCAGTCCGCGAGGCCGGAGGCCGCCGTCGGGAGGACCGAGAGCACCGCCGCGCCCACCAGGCGCTGCGCCGCCGGCCGGTAGCGCTCACCGCCGGTGAGATCCAGCATCGACGCACCGGTGCTGAGCCCGATGGGGAGGGCGACGAGCAGGGGGTGCAGCGCGTGTCCCAGCGGTCGGCCGTGGAGGGCGTCCTTGACGGGCCCCGGTGGCAGGATCCCGTTCACGACCTTGGTCACCGTCTCGACCACGGGGTCGATCGCCGAGGCCTGCTCGAGCTTGTGGACCGCCTTCGTGAGGAACATCGCTGCCTCCACCTCCGCCGTTGCCAGGGTGCCCGCGAGCGTAGCGACGATCCGACACGCTCGCCCCTTGTACGGCTACCGCCCGCCCACGGATTCCGGAGGTGCTCGAGCGGCCGGGCCCGGGGACCGGAGGACCCCGAGCCCGGCGGGTCTCGGCAGAGCCTGGGCCTCAGGCGTGGCCGATCTTCTTCCCGTCCGCCCGCCAGACCGTCACGACGGACGGCCGCGGCAGGGAGTCCCCACCGTCCGGCCAGTTCGAGACCCGGTTCTCGAACGAGGCGCCGTCGGCCTCGCCCGGGTGCTGGACGGCGACCATGACCCGCTCGTCGGTGACGATCGGTCCGCACGTCTCGGCCCCGAGGGGCACCGTGAGGAAGGTGCGGACCTCGCCCCGGCGGGTGCCGTCGACGGCGACACCGTGCAGCGCGTCGTTGACCCCGATGCTGCTCCCCGCACCGTCGGTGGAGACCCACAGGTTGCCGTACTTGTCGAAGGCGAGGTTGTCCGGGCAGGAGATCGGCGAGACCTCGCTCTTGTCGTAGCCGCCGAAGTACGTGCTCGGGTCCTCCGGGTCGCCGCAGACGAGCAGGAGCCGCCACACGAACGCCGCGCCCGTCGCGTCGCCGTTCACGTGCGCCAGCTCGAGCACCTGGCCGAACTTGTTGAACGCCCGCGGGTTGGGCTCGTCCACCTGCGCGAAGGTGCGGGCGGTGTTGTTCGTGAGCGCCGCGTACATCACGCCGGTCTTCGGGCTGACGTCCACGTCCTCGGGGCGGTCCATCTTGGTGGCGCCGGCCAGGTCCGCGGCCTCCCGGGCGTAGACGAGCGCCTCGACACCGGTCATGCCGGGCACGTGGGAGGTGGCCACGCCGTCGGAGCTGGTGACGAGCGGGCGCCACTCGCCGGTCCCGTCGAACTCGCCGTCCGTGGGCAGCGTGCCGGTCCCGTCGATCTCGCCCGGGGAGTCGCCCTCGAACCGCGCGACGTACAGGGTGCCGTTGTCCAGGAGCGTGCCGTTGTGCGCGTCGTCCCCGGCCCGGTAGGCGTCCCGGGAGACGAACTTGTAGATGTACTCGAACCGGGCGTCGTCGCCCATGTAGGCCACCACCCGGTTGCCGCGGTCGAGGGCGACGTTGGCCCCCTCGTGCTTGAACCGGCCCATGGCGGTGCGCTTGCGCGGGGTCGACGTCGCGTCGTACGGGTCGATCTCGACGATCCACCCGAAGCGGTTGGGCTCGTGCGGCTCCTTCGCGAGGTCGAACCGGTCGTCGTACCACTCCCACTTCCGCTCGGAGGCCCCCGCGGGGACGCCGAACCGGGCCAGGCTCGCCGCGGCCATGGGCTCGGTGACGGCGGAGCGGTTGGCGAAGTACTGGTCGAAGTTCTCCTCGCCGCTGAGCCACGTGCCCCACGGCGTCAGCCCGCCGGCGCAGTTGTTGAGCGTGCCGTGAACCGTCGTCCCCGCGGGGTCCGCGCCGGTGCGGACCAGCTCCGTGCCCGCCACGGGCCCGCTCAGCTCGAACGCCGAGGAGGTCCCGTCCTCACCGGTGAGGGTCGGCGAGGTCACGAACCGCCGGTTCAGGGGGTGGCCGACGACGACGTCCAGCGCGCCCGACCGCTTGCCCTGGTGCTTCCCGGTGACGGCGACGACGCTCAGCCCGTGGGCCGCCCAGCCCACCTTGACCTGCTCGAGGGTGGGGCTGGCGGGGTCGTAGCCGGGGAGCATCATCTCCTCGGTCGTGTACTCGTGGTTGACGCACAGCAGGTGGTCGTCGCCGCCAAGGGGCAGCAGCCCGAGGAAGTCGTTGTTGTAGCCGAACTGGCGCGCCTGCGCGGCCCCGGTCTGGTTCATCGGGTCGAAGGCCGGGGCGTCGGGGAACAGCGGGTCGCCCCACCGGACGACGACCTGCTGGAGGTACCCACCCGGTGTGTGCACGGCGTCGGCCGTGTTCGGCTCGACCGGGGTGTACCGCAGGCCCGGCGCGGGCGGTGCGCCCGCCCGCCCGGGTGCCGCGACGGCGCTCTGACGGTCGAGCGCGGGCGCGGCGAGGCCGGCCAGGGCGACGACGGCGCCGGCGCGCAGGACGCTGCGCCGCGACAGGGCGCGCGTGACGACGTCCCCGAAGTACGCGTTGTCCGAGGGGTTCGTCGGCTCGTGCAGGCAGGCGTTGCCGCAGCGGTAGCGGCAGGTCAGCGCGGAACGGCCCCCGGTGTGGGCGGAGAGCAGCGGCAGGAGCCGGCGGGTGGGGATGGTCTCGGTCATCACGTCCTCCATCTACTCGGGTGCGCGACGGTGCGCACGGTCCGAGGGAGTGGCGACGGTGCCGGTCTGTCCGGGTTCGTCCGATACCCGGCCCTCGGACGACCGATCCTCACCAGGGGGCGTCGGGGGTGTCAAGGATTCGTCCCCGGCCTGCGGCTCCGCCGGGGTGCGCCGCGTCCTGGCCCGCCGCGGGCCTGTCGGCCCGGCCGAGGACCCCGCGGAGCCGGTCGGCGTACTGCCGGGCCTCGTCGTCGTCGTAGCGGCTCCGCGGCCAGAAGAAGCCGCGCAGACCGTCGCCCTTGGTGCGCGGGACGACGTGGGCGTGCAGGTGCGCCACACTCTGGCTCACGACGTTGTTCATCGCCACGAAGGACCCCTGGGCGCCGAGCGCCGAGGTCATCGCGGCGGCCACGGCCCGGGTGGCGCCGAGGAACGGGGCGAGGAGCTCGTCGGGCAGGTCGGGCAGCGTCACGACGTGGCGGCGCGGCACCACCAGGGTGTGGCCCTTGAAGACCGGCCGGGTGTCGAGGAAGCCCACGACGTCGTCGGTCTCGAGCACCACGTGGGCCGGCTCGGTCCCGGCGGCGATGCGGCAGAAGAGGCAGTCCACGGTGCCTACGCGAGGGAGGAGGCGTCGTCGGGCACGTCGACGGCGAACTGTCGCAGGATCTCCAGCGGCACCACCTCGAGGGCGCGCTCGTGCGTGGCGGCCAGCACGACGGGGGCGGCGACGCCCGCCTCGTACGACTGCCACCAGCGCAGCGCGACGACGCACCAGCGGTCCCCGGGCCGCAGCCCCGGGAACATCCACTCCGGGCGGGCGGTGACCAGGTCGTTGCCGACCTCCTGCTGGTGACGCAGGAACTCCTCGGTCATCACCGTGCAGATGCTGTGGTTGCCCAGGTCCTCCGGCGTGGCCATGCACCCGCCCGTGCGGTAGTAGCCCGTGACGGGGTCGCTCCCGCACTCGGCCAGCTCCCCGCCCAGGACGTTGCGATCGGCCATGGCCAGATCATGGCAGCGATCGCCCGTCCTGCCCACGGCCCGCGTGTGGGAACCTGGCCGTGTCGAGAGGGGAGCGGGCATGACGCTGAAGGTCGCACGCCGGGCGGCGGTGCCGCCGTTCGAGGTCATGAACATCCTCGACCGGGTGGCCGAGCTGCGGGCCGCGGGCCGGGACGTCATCTCCCTGTGCGCGGGGGAGCCGTCAGGCGGGGCCCCCGCCGACGTCGAGCAGCTCGCCGCGCGCGCCCACACGGCCCGGTCAGACATGGGCTACACCAGCTCGCTGGGCTTGCGGAGCCTGCGCCGGGAGGTGGCCGGGCACTACCGGCGCTGGTACGGCCTCGACGTCGCCCCCGAGGAGGTCGCGATCACGACCGGCTCCTCCGGCGCCTTCGTCCTGGCGTTCCTCGCCGCCTTCGACGCCGGTGACCGGGTCGCCCTCGCCCGCCCGGGCTACCCCGCCTACCGCAACATCCTCCACGCGCTGGGGTGCGAGGTCGTCGAGATCGACTGCGGCCCCGACGTCGGCTTCCAGCCCACCCCGGAGGTCCTCGACGACGTCGTCGCGCGCACCGGCGCCGTCGACGGGCTGGTGGTCGCCTCCCCGGCGAACCCCACGGGCACGATGATCGGCCGCGACCAGCTCCAGGCCCTGACGTCGTGGGCCGGCGCCCACGGGGTCCGGCTGGTCAGCGACGAGATCTACCACGGCATCACCTACCCGCCCGCAGGGGCGCCCGACCCGCGGGGGGTCAGCGCCTGGGAGCTCGACCGGACCGGCATCGTCATCTCCTCCTTCAGCAAGTACTGGGGGATGACGGGGTGGCGGCTCGGCTGGGCGCTCATGCCCGCCGACCTCGCTCCCGCCTTCGACGCCCTCGCCGGCAACGTCGCGCTCTGCCCGCCCGCCCCGGCGCAGGTGGCCGGCCTCGGCGCCTTCACCGACGACGCCTACGCCGAGGCCGACGCACGTGTCGCCGGGTTCGCCGGCACCCGCGCGGTCCTCCTCGGCGAGCTCGACCGGCTCGGCTGGGGACCGGTGGCCCCGGCCGACGGTGCGTTCTACCTCTACGCGGACCTCGGGCACAACCTCGACGGCTTCGAGGGATCCCCACACTGGTGCGCCGAGCTGCTCGAGCGTGAGGGGGTCGCGGTGGTCCCCGGGACGGACTTCGACGCCGTGCACGGCTCGCGCTTCGTCCGGCTCTCCTTCGCGGCCGGGCGGCAGAACGTGGCCGAGGCGGTCGAGCGGATCGTCCGGTTCCAGGCGCGCTGACGCGCCTCAGCGGGCCACGGGCGCGACGGCGGAGATGCGGTGCACCGCCACCGTCAGCTCGGTGTCCCGCTCGAGGTCCGTGGCCCGGACCCGGCCGCCGTCGACGCTCACGGGCTGCACACGGCGCCGCTCCGGCTTCCCCAGCGCGCCGACGACGACCATCTCCACCGGTGTGCCGGCCCGCGCCGCCTCGCGCAGCACGGCGAGGGCGTGCACCGGGTCGGTGGCCGGCGGGGCGTCGCCGGCGTGCCGGGCGGCGTCGCGGCGAGCCTGCTCCTCGCCCGCCCGCATGCGCGCCACGACCGGTCCGAGCTCGGTCGGCGGGGTGCGGCGCAGGTAGGTCGTGGGTGCCGCGCCGGGATAGGTCGGCAGCCCGGCGGTGCGCCGGGACCCGCGCCCGCTCCGCCCACCGCGCCGGGGCGCACCACCCGGGATCCCGCCGGGGCCGAGGTCGAGGACGACGGCACCGTCGCTGCCCTCGAGGACGGGGGCGAGCCCGGCCTCGCGCAGGACGTCGAGGACGTCCCCGGGGTGGACGGGGGAGACGAGCACCGTCGGGGCGATCGTGCGCAGACGCAGCGCACGTAGCGTGGGGTCACCGAGGAGGCCGGCCACCGCCCCGGCGTCGTCGACACGCAGGTACGCCCCGGCAGCCCCGACGCGGACCTGCCCGTGGCGGCGGGCGGTGTCGCGCACGAGGTACTCCAGGGGCTGGGGCAGCGGCGTGCGGGAGTAGCCGGCGAGCCCGGCGAGGAGCTCGTCGGCGCCGTAACCGGTGTCGAGGGCGTGGCGGAGCGACTCCGCCGTGAACCGCACCGTCAGGGCCGAGCCGCGCGACTCCACCGAGGCGCACAGCCCCAGGAGGTCGGCCAGCTCGGGCACGGGCCGGCCCGGGACGACGGCGGTGAGGTCACCCTGGACGAGGAGCTCGCCGACGGCCTCGGGCAGCGCCTCCTCCAGGGCGGCGGCGACGTCGTCGGCCGGGGCGCCGTCGAGGAGAGCCCGCCCGGCAGCGGTCAGCGCACCGGCGCCCGTGAGGCCGATCCGCTCCGCCTCGGCGAGCACGGCCGCGACCGTCGGCTCCGGGGCGGTGGCGCGCGGCCGCTCCCACGCGAGGAGCGCCCGGACCTGGGCGGCCGTCGGGGCGGTGCCCGGGGGGAGCGAGGCGAGTGCCGCGAGGACCCGGGTGCGCAGCCCCGCCGCCCAGCCCCGCTCGAGCGTGGGCTCCAGCGCCGCCCGCAGCGTCCCCTGCTCCGAGCGGGTGCCCACCAGCCACGGCGTGCGGGCCGAGTCCAACCAGGCCGCGGCCAGGGCCGCCCAGCGCTCGGAGACCGTGTCCTCGAGGAAGTCCGCGGCCGTGCGTGCGGGCGCCCACGCCACCTGCTCGTCACCGTCCTGGGTGAGCAGGCCGGCCATCCCCGCCAGCTCGGCGAGCAGGGCGACGTCGCCCTCGCCGACCTCGAGGGCCGCAGCGGTGCGCCGCACCTCACGCACACCCACCCCGCCCGTCCGCAGCACGGTGGCGGGGCTGTGCTGCCAGGCCTGGAGCAGCGCGACGACGAGCCGGACCACCTCCTCGGCGGCCCGGGCGCCCTCGGCCGCGACGACCGTGGGCGGGACGCGCCGGGCGTCGCCGAGGTCCGGCGCGGCCGGCGGGACCGCGTGGGTGAGGCCGCCGCGGGCGGCGAGGGCGACCTCGCGGGGGAGGACCACCTGGGTGGGCGAGAGCGCACGAAGGACGCCGCGCGCGACCAGCCATGCGGCGCCCTCCGGCAGCGTGGCGGCGGTGCCGACCGGCGGTCCCCAGGTCATCGCCTCGAGGGTGCGCACGGCGCTCTCCGGCGCACCCGTCATGGCGGTCCGCAGGGCGGCCCGCGTCGTCGGTGCCTCCGCGGGGCCCAGCAGGGCGTCGAGCTCGCCCAGGGTGGGGCCCAGGCCCGCCGGGTGGGGTCCGAGCGCCTCGGCGAGCGCGGCGACCGGGAGGTCCTTGACCAGCAGGCCGAGCTCGTGGAGCCGGGCGTGGGCGGCCTGCGCGGGCAGGCCGGTCGCGCGGGTCAGCGCCGCGGTGGTGGGCCGTCGCACCGGGGCGAGGGCGACGGCGGCCTCGGCGACGGCGAGCTCGGTGGCGTCCAGCAGCGCCAGGGCCCGCTCGACGCTTGGACGCGAGGAGGCGCGGGCGGCCATCGCCGTGAGCGACGGCGGCACCGGGCCGGCCAGGTCCGGACGGACCGCGAGGAGGTCGGCGATCTCGGCGTCGGTGCGGGCGGCGAGCGCCGTCGCGAGCTGCTCCGTGGTGGCGCTGCGCCGCCCGGGCGTGCGGGGATCGGCGTCGCCGCTGGTCCTGGACATCCGTCCCACCTTACGACCGGTCCGCTACGGTGCTGCGTCCATGGGCCCCCGCAGGATCGGACACATCGACATCGCGAGCGCCAGCCCCGCGGCATCGGCCTCCTTCTACGGCGCCCTGCTCGGGTGGCGGACCGACGTGCACGAGGAGGAGGGGTACACCTCCTTCCACGACGGGGCCCTCAGCGGCGGGTTCCCCGACCTCCGGCGAGGCTTCGCCCCGGTGCGGGAGGTGCTCGAGCCCGGCGACGTCCTGCCCTACGTCGAGGTCGACGACCTCGGCGCCACCCTGGAGCGGGTCGAGGACCTGGGCGGCGAGACCGTCCTCGAGCCGACCCAGGCCGCCCCCGGGGTGTGGCTGGCGATCATCCGGGATCCCGGCGGGACCAAGCTCGCCCTCTCGCACTGCGAGTGAGGGCGCTGCGGCTCAGGCCGGCGTGAGCCCCAGGAAGCGGCGCACCTGCTCGGTCGGGATCTCCGCCTGCGGCCCGCCGGGGTTGATGCGCAGGACGTCGAGCCCGTCCGAGACCACCTGCTCCAGCACCCGGCGGACCTCCGTCCGACGGAAGGGCAGGGAGCGGTCGTACGCGGCGACCTCGACCGCCGAGCTGTACGCGAGGAGCGTGCCGGTGCCGGTGCCGGTGCCGGTGCCGGTGCCGGTGCCGGGGCCCGCGGCAGTCCGGTCGCCGAGGAAGAGGAACCCGCCCTCGGTGCGCAGCGCGTCGAAGAGCACCTGCATCGACGGCGGACGATCGTGGTGCGGGCCGAGCGGGACGCCGGTCGGGCCGCAGCCCATGAGTGCGTTCTTCACCGCCGCGTTGTGCCCCGGCCGCAGCGCGAGCTCGACCTGGTCGCGGTGGATGCCTAGCGGCGGGCCGGCGGGGTTGATGTAGAGCCAGGCGGCGTCGCCGTCGGCCACGAAGAACTCCAGCACGCCGTGGGCCGGCTGGACGAGGGACCGGGCGGCGCCGTCGTCGTCGCGGCGGAACGCCACCAGCTCGGAGTGGTGGGTGAACGCGGGCAGGGCCTTCTCGCCGTCGGGCGCCGTCACGAAGTTCACGACCACCCTGGTGGGCTTGCCGTCCGGGCCCAGCACGGTGCCCGTGCAGTCGAGGAGGAGCTGCCCGCCCAGCGCCTGCCGCAGGACGTCGAGGCCGCGGTCGGCGCCGGGGGCCGCGGAGTAGCGCTCGAGCGCCCGCCGCACCGGCAGGTTGTCCGCCACCGCGCCGCGCGGCCGGGTCGGCGTCCAGATCTCGTCGAGCTCCGCGGCGGCCACGACCTCCGCGGGCGGTCCCGGTACCGAGCGGTAGTAGAGCGCGAGCTCGCCCTCCTCGTCGGCCAGCTGCCAGGGCTCGAGGTCGGTCGTCACGTGCGCGACCGCGCCCCGGCCCTCCTGGACCACCACGCCCAGCGTGTGTGCGCCGTCCGCCCCGCTCGTACCGCGCACGACCATCCAGGTGCCGTGCCCGTCGACGAACTCCAGGGGCAGGCCGAGGCCGTCGAGGATCTCGAGCACCGAGGCGCCGCCGGGGAACGTCCGACGGTGCTGCTGCGGGCGGCGGCCGTCCTCGTACGGGATGCCGTCGCGGTCGACGAGCACCGTCAGCCGCTCGGGCGGCGCGGCGAGGCGGGGCACGTGGCGGTGGCCCGAGCGGGTGTCCGTCACCGCCCGCGGCGCGGGAGCGCCGGGACCGTCGGCCCCGCCCAGGGAGCCGGCGTCGACCACCGGCCACCGCCCGGGGGTCGACTCGTCCGCCGGGATGTAGGGCAGGTGCAGCCCGGCCTCGGCGACCCGGCGCACCACCCACTCCGGCGTCGCCTCCCGGGTGCGGGGGTAGGTCGTGTAGTCCTCGAGGAGGTCCTCGGCGGAGAGGTCGGCGCCCTCGCCCTCCTCCCAGTGCGGCGGCTCGTCGTCGTAGTCCGCGACGCCGTCCACCGCCACCGTGGGCGCGGGCCAGTGACGGGCGTGGAGGTGGATGAGGAAGGTGTGCCAGGTTCCCGACGGGTGGGCGTAGAGCAGGTCCCGCAGCTCGTGGACGTCCGAGTACGCCTGCGAGCCGGGCGCCAGCTCGCCGGTGCGGACGACCGAGCCTTGGCCCCGGACCTCCTCGATGCGCACGTGGACGGCCTCACCGACCGGCTTGAGGAGGAGCCGGATCTCGTCCCAGCCCGGCGCCGAGGCGCGGTGGACCCACATCCCCAGGTCCTTCATGAGGGCGGCCTGGCGGGTGAGCGGTGTCTCGGCCATCGAGATCCTCCGGGCGACGCGGTCACCTCCAGCCTCGCGCACCGTCCGCCGCCGCGCTACCGCCCCGCCGGAGCTGCTCGCCTCGGCCCGCCCGGACATGCTCGCCTCGGGCCTGTCGGACTCGCTCGCCTCGGGCCTGTCGGACTCGCTCGCCTCGGGCCTGTCGGACTCGCTCGCCTCGGGCCTGCCGGACTCGCTCGCCTCGGGCCTGCCGGACTCGCTCGCCTCGGGCCTGTCAGACTCGCTCGCCTCGGGCCTGCCGGACTCGCTCGCCGGCACGGCACGGTGGCGCGCGAAGGCGGCGGCGAGGTGCTCGGCGCCCCGCTACCCTGGACCGGTGGCGCCGGCGACCGCCGGCGCTTTCGTTCGTGACGACAGAAGAGGTAAGAACCGTGCCTACCGGCAAGGTCAAGTGGTACGACGTCGACAAGGGGTTCGGTTTCATCGCGTCCGACGACGGCGGTGAGGTCTTCCTCCACGCCTCGGCGCTCCCGTCGGGGATCACCCCCAAGCCCGGCACGAAGGTCGACTTCGGTATCGCCGACGGCCGTCGTGGTCCCCAGGCGCTGTCCGTCACGGTCGTCGAGGCCCCGCCGTCGGTGGCCAAGGCGCACCGGATGCCCGCCGAGGACATGGTCCCGATCGTCGAGGACCTCATCAAGACCCTCGACCGCACCTCCAACAGCCTCCACCGTGGTCACTACCCGGAGAACGGGCAGAAGCTGGCGCAGCTCCTGCGCGCCGTCGCTGACCAGTTCGACGCCTGACCCGCCCGAGAAACCGACCGATAGAATCGACACCGTGCCAGCAGCCACCGCGTCCCCCCGCACCCCCGTCCGCGCCGCCAAGGAGGCGGTGCTCGTGGGTGCGGTCGACGTCGCCCGGGTGGCGGCCGAGGAGATGGCGCTGCCCGGCCAGGTCGGGGAGCACCGCGGTGCGGTCGTCGAGGACGAGCGGCTGGTCACCCACCGCTTCGAGTCCCTCGTCCCGGGCTACCGGGGGTGGCACTGGGCGGTGACGGTCGCGCGGCCGCCGCGCGGACGCGTCGCCACGGTGTGCGAGGTCGAGCTCCTGCCCGGCGACGGCGCCCTGCTGGCGCCGGAGTGGCTGCCGTGGTCCGAGCGCCTCCGCCCGGGCGACGTGGGCCCCGGGGACGTCCTGCCCTACGACGCCGACGACGAGCGCCTCGAGCAGGGGTACGAGGCGACCGGCGAGGACGCCGACGAGCTCGCCATCTACGAGCTGGGGCTCGGCCGGGCCCGCGTGCTCTCCCGCGAGGGCCGTGCCCAGGCGATGACCCGGTGGTACGAGGGCGACCACGGCCCGCACGCACCGGTCGCCAAGGCCGCGACCGCGCAGTGCTCCACCTGCGGCTTCTTCATGAAGATGGCGGGCTCGCCCCGCACCGTGTTCGGTGTGTGCGGCAACGAGTGGGCGCCCGACGACGGCCGGGTCGTCTCGGTCGACCACGGCTGCGGTGCGCACTCGGAGACCCACGCGCCCGAGGCGCAGCCCCTGTGGCAGCCGTCGCGCCCCGTCCGGGACGAGATGGACCTCGAGGTCGTCGCCACCGCGAACGTGGGGGCCGTCATCGGGGCCGCTCTGGAGGCCTCCGCCTCGACCGAGGACGTCGCGGACGACGCCGCCCCCACCGAGGACGTCGCGGGCCAGGAGTGACCGCCGGCGCCCCGGCCGGGGTGGCGGTCCCCGTCCTGGCGGGCCGGAGAAGGCCGTGACCGAGGTCCTCCTCCCGGCAGCGATCGGCCTGGCCGTCGGCGTCGTCGTCGGCGCGCTCGGCGGCGGCGGCGGGATCCTCACCGTCCCGATCCTCGTCTACCTCCTCGGGACGGCTCCCTACGGGGCTGCGACCGCGTCGATGGTCATCGTGGGCGCGACCTCCGCCGTCGCCCTCGTCTCGCACGCGCGCGCCGGCAACGTCCGCTGGGGTCCGGGCCTGACCTTCGGCCTGCTCGGCGCGGTGTGGGCATTCCTCGGCTCGCGGCTCTCCGCCGGGGCCGACCCCGCCGTCCTCATGACGGCGTTCTCGATGCTGCTCACGCTCGTCGCGGTGCTCATGCTGCGCAAGGCGCTCGCGCGGTCGGGCGAGGACGCGACGCCGGCCGGACCGGCAGCCCTGGACGCCGAGCCGGAGGCGAGCAGCGACGACGCCGACCTGGCGCCCGGTCCGGACGTCGCCCGGCACGCCGAGCTGCTCGACCCGCGGCGTCGCACCCGGCTGCGGCGGGCGGGTCTCGTCGTCGCGGCCGCGAGCCTGGTGGGCCTGCTGACCGGCTTCTTCGGCGTCGGCGGCGGGTTCGCGGTCGTGCCGGCCCTCGTCCTCGCGCTCGGTCTGCCCATGCGCCACGCCGTCGGCACCTCGCTGCTGGTCATCGTCGTCAACTCGCTCACCGGTCTGGCCGGTCGGACCGAGAGCCTGCCGACGGTGGACTGGGCAACCGTCGTCGCGTTCGCCGCGGCGTCGATGGCGGGCGGCTTCGCCGGGTCGAGGCTCTCCGCGCGCACCCCGCCGCACCGCCTGACGACCGCCTTCGCGGTGCTGCTCGCCGTCGTCGCGGTCGCGACCGCGACCCAGGCCGTGCCGGACCTCCTGCGATGAGCGCCGCTCGGTCCGCGTGCGGACCGGCCGGACCCAACCCGCGGAATGCCGGCGGCCGGCTCTCCGTTGCCCCGACGTGCGAGACGAAGGACCCCCGCGCGCGACGACCGCGTCCCTCGCGGCCGGCGCCCCGGACGAGAGCAACCCCATGACCGCCGGCACGGCCCGCCGGCCGATCGGTGTCCTCGTCGTCAGCAACATCCTCGGCGGCATCGGGGTCGCCTCCGGCATCGCGGTCGGCGCCATCCTCGCCCAGCAGGTCGGCGGGACCGCGGTCGCGGGGCTCGGGCAGGCGATGAGCGTCCTCGGTGCCGCCGTCGCGGCCGTCCCGCTCGCGACCGCCGCCGTGCGGCTGGGGCGGCGCTGGGCGCTGGCGGTCGGGTACACCCTGGCCATGCTCGGCGGCGTCGTCATCATCGGCGGGGCCGTCCTGGACTCCCTGCTCGTCCTGCTCGTGGGTCTCGGTCTCTTCGGGGTCGCCCAGGCGACCAACCTCCAGACCCGCTACGCCGCGTCGGACCTCGCCGACCCGGCCTCGCGCGGGCGGACGATGTCCGTGGTCATCTGGGCGACGACCGTCGGTTCGGTGGCCGGACCGAACCTCACCCCGGTGGGCGAGCGCCTCGGCACCTCGGCCGGGCTGCCCGGCCTCGCCGGCCCGTACCTGTTCTCCGTGGTGGCCTTCGCCCTCGCCGGGACGGTCCTGGCGCTGTTCTACCGGCCCGGTCGTGCCGGCCTGTCGGCGGTGGCGGAACCCGCCACGCCCGAGGTGGCCCCGGTCGCGGCGGTCCCCGGCCGGGCCGCCCGCCCCGCCCGGGCCGCCCGCCCCGCCTGGGGCGCCCGCCCGGTCAGTGCGGCGGCGTCCCTGCGCTGGGCCGGCCGCCACCCGGTCGCGCGGTTCGCCGTCGTCCTCATCGCCGTCGCCCACGCGACGATGGTCATGGTGATGGCCATGACCCCGCTGCACATGACCCACGGCGGCATGGGCCTCGAGCTCGTCGGGATCGTCATCAGCGCCCACGTGCTGGGGATGTACGCGCTGAGCCCCCTCTTCGGCTGGCTCGCCGACCGGGTCGGCGCCCTGCGCGTGGCCGTCCTGGGCATCACCGTGCTGGCCACCGCGGTCGCCCTCGGGCTCCTCGCCGCCGGCAGCGGCTCCTTCGCGGTGACGATGACCGCCCTGGTGCTGCTGGGGCTGGGCTGGTCCGCCAGCCTCATCGCCTCCTCCGCCATGCTGGCGGGGGTGGACTCCGGCGACGTCCGGGTGCCGCTCCAGGGCGCGACCGACGCCCTCATGAACTACGCCGGCGCCGGGGCCGCCGCGCTCGCCGGCCCGATCCTGGCCCTGGACGGCTTCCGCGGCGTCAACCTCGCCGCGGCCCTCCTGCTCGTCCCGGCCGTGCTGCTCGCGGTCGCGGCCGTGCGTCGCGGCGACGCAGGCGTCGACGACGCCCAGGTGCACGGCACGCACGGCTCGGACGGTGACCGTGGCGCGCCGGGCCCGGTCGACCGCCACCAGCCCGACCCGGGCAGCACGGACCTGGACCCCGCCGGACGCCGGTAGCCCGGCAGAGCGCGTCCGGCTGTCCCCCGGACAGGGGAGGGCCCAGACCCTTGTGGACCGCTGTCGGACGCTCCTACCATGGGCGTCACAGACAACGGGTCTCGCTGTCGCGCGCCGGAAGGAGGGTCGATGTCGTCCAGCACGGTCTCGAACGCCGACGTTCGTACGACGGGCGCCCACCTCCCCACCGGCTGCGCCGGTGCGCCACCCGGGAGGGGCAGCACTCGCAGAAGGGCGAGCCGAGCACATCGGCCGCCCGGCGAGTGATCACTCCGACAGCAAGCCGGGGCCACCACCGACGGTGACCCCCGTCGTCGTCCCTGACCCCGATGACATCGCAGGTGGAAGACGCCCCCTGCGCCACCCGGCCCCGGCAACGACGCCGCACCGCCGTCCACCCGCCGCCACGAGCGGAACAGGAGCACGACATGACCTTCGACCGCACCCTGCACAAGCTGATCACCCAGCTCGACGAGCTCACCGAGGAGCAGATCGAGACCATCCGCACCGCCCAGACCACGAGTCGCCACCGCCTCGGTGCCAGCTACGTCAAGGCGTTCGACTCCGGCCGGCGCATCCTCGTCACCGGCGGCCACGGGACGGAGATGGCGGCCGCCGACGACGCCGCACGCTCGGCACGTCACGACCTGCCGCCGGACGTGCGCATGGCGTTCCGCTGGAAGGTGATGGCCACCGCGTTCCCCGAGTCGCTGAGCGAGGCGCAGTACCAGGCCCTGACCGACGCCTGGGATGCGGCCACGGCCAAGCGGCCGGCGGCCAGGTCGAAGCGCTCCGCCGTCGCCTGACGTCACCGCGCAGGCCCGGGCGCCCAGCTCTACCCACGCCGGGACGGGACGCCTACCCTGGCTCCGGGAGGCCACATGGCACCGCAGCCGACGCTCATCAACTCGGTGGTGCGCGCGTTGAGCCTCCTCGACGCGGTGGCCGCCGCCGACGGTCCCGTGCCCGCGAAGCGCCTCGCCCACGCCACCGGGCTGCCGGTGGCGACGGCGTACCACCTCCTGCGCACGCTCGTCCACGAGGGGTACCTGCTGCGCACCGACGAGGGCTACGTGCTCGGTGACCACGTGGACGCGCTCGCCGGTGCGCGCCACACGCCCGTCCCGCCCCAGCGCACCCACCGGATCCTCCAGCAGCTCCACGTCGAGCTCGGCGCCGCGGCCTACCTCTCCGTCCTCGACGACGGCGAGATCCGTCTCGTCGACATCGTGGACTCCCCGGCGGCGCCCCGCACCGACCTGTGGGTGGGCTTCCACGACGCCGCCCACGCCACCGCCCTGGGCAAGGCGGTGCTCGCCACGCTCCCGGAGGACGAGCGCCGCGACTACGTCGAGAGCCACCTGCTGGCCGACCTGACCCCGCGCACCGTGACGAGCCGCAAGGTCCTCATGCACCAGCTCGCCGCCACCACCGACCTCGCGGTCGACCGGGAGGAGTACTCCCTCGGGACGGTGTGCCTGGCCGCCCCCGTGCCCGCGCCGGGGATCTCGGCGGCGGTGGCGGTCTCGGTCCCGGCCGCGCGAGCCGGCAGCGTGCTCGGGCGCCGTCACGAGCTGCGCCGGGCGGCCCGGCTCATCGCGATGGCCGGACGCCCCTGACGGCCCGGCGCCTGCGCGACGCGGTCACCAGCCCGCGCCGAAGCACACGAGCGGGGCGACGTCGTCGGCCTCCGCCAGCGCGACGGCCAGGGCGGCCGCGGGCGGGAGCCCGGAGCGCACCCCGCGGTGGTGGGCGACGGCGACCTGCTCGGCCACGTCGTCCCCGACCCGTCCCACCGAGCCCACCACCGTGCGGGCGCCGCCGTGGAGGAACGCGGCGGTCATCCCCAGCGCCTCGTCGCCGGTGCGGATGCTCGCCAGCCCCGTCTCGCAGGCGGAGAGGACCACGTGGCGCGGGAGCGTGGCGACCGACTCCAGGTCGTGACCGAACAGGGCGCCGTCGGTGAGGACGAGGGAGGAGAAGAGGGGGTTGTCCGCCTCGTGGCTGCCGTGGGCGGCGACGTGGAGCACCGCGGCGCCGTCCATCGCGGCGAGGGTCTGCCGGGTCGTCGCCGCGGGCCCGGTGAGCACCGTGGCGCCCGGCCCGGCGCTCGCCGTCACCTCCGCGGCACCCCGGGGCACGTCGGGCCCGGCGACGAACACCTCGGCGCCCCGGCTCCCGGCGGCCGCACCGTCGCCGGCGACCCGGTCCACCCACCACGTGGCCGACGGCACCACGCTCACCGGCCGGCCCGTCAGCGACGGCAGCATCGGCCACGGCACCTGGGCGCTCAGACCCGCCGGGACGACGACGACCGGGCCGTCACCGTCTGCGGCGCCCGCCGTGAGGGCGTCGAGCGAGCTCAGACCCCGGTGCAACGAGGACAGCACGGTCTCCCGCATCCGTGCGGGCAGGCGGCCGGCGAGCACGTCGAGGTCCGCGCGCACCCGGAGCACCGTCTCCCGCACGTCGGCCGCCGCGGCGACGGGCACCAGCCGGGCCCGGGAGCCGGTCACGGTCAGTGCGCGGACGACGCCGCCGGTGATCACCAGCGAGACGAGCGTGGCGTCGGTGAGCACGGCGCGCACGTCCTCGAGCGAGGTGGCGCGGACCGCGCGGTCGGGGGCCCGGTGGTGCCAGGTGAGGCGGGTGACCTCCTCCTGGAGCTCACGGATGTCAGCGGCGCGGCGCGGGTCGCGAGGAGCGCCGGCGAGCCGCTCGGTCCGCTCGGTCTCACGCAGGATGCGCAGCCGCGCGAGCGCCGCGACGACCGCGGGGTCGGCCGACCGGCGGACCGCGGGCAGCCGGGAGGAGGTGGCACGCACCCGCTCCGACCACGCGAGGACCGCCGCGGTGCGCCCGCCGCGCAGCGCCTCCGCCAGCCCGGCGCGGGCCAGGTCCGCGCCGACGGCGGTGGCGGCGGTGGCCAGGTCGAGGCTGCCCAGACGCGACTGGAAGGTGGCGAGGTCGCGCAGGCCGGCGGCCCGGAGCCGCTGGGCTGCCGCGGACCGGCCCGTGGCGGCGGCGAGGTTCGCCCGGGTCTCGTGGGCGAGCATCCTCGTGGCGAGGCGGGCCCGGTCGGGGTCGGTGACGGCGGCCCAGCCGCCGGCGGCGCGAGTCGCCTCCTCGGTGCGTCCGGCGGCGAGCAGGGCCTGGACGCGCAGCAGGCGGGCCGTCCGCCCCTCCTCGGCCAGCCCGAGGGCAGCGAGCCGGCGCTCCAGCGCGGCGGCGCCGTCGGCGACCCGCTCCGCGCGCGCGGCCGCCCCGCCTCCCGGGAGGCCGGCGAGGTCGGCGCGCAGCACCTCCAGCTCGGCGACCGCCGCCCAGCCGCTGGCGCCGCGCCGAGCGAACCTGGCCTGCGCGCGGGCGGCGAGCCGGCGCGCGCGTCGCGCGTCGCCGTGCAGCCGGGCGACCTCGGCGGCGGTGAGCTCGGCCTCGGCCTGGTCCTGGACGAGCCGGGCCCGGCCCAGGACGGGGATCGCCGCGTCGAGCGCCGCCGCCGACTCGGTGAGCAGGCCGGCGGCCGCGAGGGCCCGCGCGCGGTCGAGCGCGGCCACCGCGCCGAGCACCGGTGACTCGGCGGCCAGCGCCGGGGTGGCGCCGTCGAGGAGCCGCAGCGCGCGCGGGACGTCGCCGCGCAGGTGCGCGAGGTAGGCGAGGTTGGCGCCGGCCTTGGCGGCATGCACGTGGAGCCGGGCGCCCTCGGCGACGGCCAGGCAGCGGCCGAAGTCGGCCTCGGCCCGCTCGAGGTCGGCCGCTCCCATGGCCAGGACGCCGCGGTTGAGCAGGACGCGGGCGAGGTCGACCGGGCTGCCGGGTCCGATGAGCTCGGCGGCGTGGTCGAGGTCCACCGCCGCCTCGGCGAGGCGCCCGGCCCGCAGCAGGAGGAGCCCGCGCTGGCCGTGCCAGAGCCCGAGCACGAGGGCGGACGCCCCGGACCCCGGCCCGGGCGCGGCCCGGTCGAGCTCGGTGAGGCCCTCGCCGACCCCGGCGGACTCCGCGCGGGCGTGGGCGAGGCTGATGAGGATGCGGACCCGCAGGTCGGGCGAGGGGTCGTGGGTCAGCGCACGCTCGAGGAGCCGGACGGCCGCCGCCGGGCGCCCGCGCTCGCTCGCTGTGACGGCGCGCTCCCACAGCAGGGCCGGGTCGGCGGGCACCCGCCCACTGTGGCACAGCCGGGGGGCGTCCCGGGCCGGGTTGCCGGGCCTACAGCTGCACGGGCGGCGCGGCCACCGGGCGGACGAGGTCGCCGCCCGGCGCGGGGACGTAGACGAGCTGGACGAGCCCGGCGGCGACGTCGTCGAGGACGAACCGGCCGTCGTCGTCCACCGCGGCGCGGTCGTCGCCGTCACCGGCCCGGCGCAGCTCCACCTGCCCCGCGAACGCCGGCGCCACCCAGCCGTCCAGGCGGAATCGGCCCGTCGTGCGGGGTGTGAGGGTCACCATGACGCTGGCGTGCTCGCTGGTGAAGGTGAGGCTGCGGGTCGGCTCGGCCGCCCGCGCCCCGACCGGCAGCTCGACCTCCGCCTCGAGCCGGGCGAGCTCGGCGTCGAGGTCGGCCAGGGCGAGCGCGAGGATCACCCGGTCGGCGAGGTCCTCGGCCGGCGGGTCGCGGCGCTCCCACTCCGTGCGAAGCAGCTCGAGCAGCTCAGCGTCCTCGGGTGGGAGCTCGGGGAGGTCGGTGGTCATGCGGGGCTCCAGGAGGGGTCGGCTGTGCACAGGGCCCGCAGCTTGCCCAGGCACCGGGCGCGGGTGGGTCCGATGCTGCCCACGGGCATGCCCAGCTCGACGGACAGGGCGCGGTAGTCGGGCTTGTCCTGGAACGCCAGGACCCGCAGCAGCCGCTGGCAGCGCTCGGAGAGCGCGGCGAGGTGACGCCACAGCAGGGCGCCGGTGTCGCGGGCGACCACCTCCTCCTCGATGCCCGGCTCGGGCTCGAGCACCGCCGCGAGCGTCTCGTCCTCGACGGGGGCGGCCCGGGCCGCGGACCGCGACAGGCGGGCCGCCTCGCGGCGCACCGCCACGCTGAGCCAGCGCAGGACCGCCTGCGGGTCACGGACCGTCTCGCGGTGCCGGACGAGAGCGATCCAGGTGGCCTGGACGGCGTCCTCGGCCGTGGCGGCGTCCAGCCGGTAGGCGCGGGCGAGGTTCCACAGCATCGGCGTCAGCAGCCGGACGAGCCGGTCCAGGCCCCCGGGGTCGCCGCCGACCCACTCCGCGAAGGCCGTGCGAGCCTCGTCGGCGACGGGCGAGGACGTGGCGGTCCGTTCGTCCGAGGTCGCGGTGTGCTCGGTCATGACCCCACCTCGGCCTTGCGGCCGGGCGTGGCGTAGGCGGCCACGAGCTCGCCCACCAGCGCCGCCATGCGTGCGACGGGGTCGCCGGGGGTCCCGGCCGCCGCGAGGAGGCTCACCGGCGTACTGCCGGCCTCGTCGGTCGCGCCGGCTCCGCTCGCGCCCTCCTCGCCGGTCGCATCCTCCCCGGCTGCTCCCGTGGAGGTCCCGTCCAGCAGACGCGCCGCGAGGAGCCCGGCCATGACGGGTGCGGCGAAGGAGGTCCCGCTCCACACGGCGAAGCCGGAGCCGAAGTCGTCGGGGTCCAGGGTCGCGCGGCGGTGGCCGCCGGGCCCGGCGTAGGACACCCGCGGCTGGCGCCCGCCCTGGAACGTCACCGGCATCGTCGAGACCAGCGCGGCCCCGGGGTGCCAGCAGCTGACCCAGGCGCCGGCGTTGGCGAAGAGCGCGACGCTGCCGTCGGGGTTCGTCGCCGCCACCGACGTCACCGGCACGCAGCCGTCGGGCTGCACCGGGCCGCCGTCGTGCGGGGCGAACGCCGCCGGGTACAGCGGGTCGGTGGTCGCGCCGTTCCCCGCCGCGGCGACGACGGCGACGCCGAGCCGGCCCAGCCCGCGCAGCGCCTCGAGCAGCGGGGTGTCGAACGTCGCGTCCTCGGGGACCTCGTGGTGGTAGCCGAGGGAGAGCACGACGACGTCGACCGGCACCCCACCGGTGGCCCCGGCGCGGTCCAGCTCGACCAGCTCGGTGATGACGGCCAGGGCGTGGAGCAGGTCGCTCTCCAGGACGACACCGTCGCCGGCCATCACCGGGACGGCCACGAGGTCGGCGTCCGGGCAGAGCTGGCGCAGGATCCCGCAGATGAACGTGCCGTGGCCGGCGTGGGAGTCGAGCTCGCCGTCGAGCGGGCCGACCACGTCCCCGGACTCCTCCGGCGTGGGGCCGGGCAGGCCCGCCGCGGTGCCGTCGGGCAGGGCGAGGTCGCGCTCGACGTCGGCGAGCCACGGGTGCTCGCCGCACCCGGTGTCGACGACGGCGACGACGGGCCGGCGGCCGGGCAGGTCCGCCGCCGGCCGGCGGACGGGGGGTGCCCCGAGCCACGAGACGGGCTGGCGTCCGCCGGAGCCCGCCCGGCCGTACTCCTCGACGCCGTGACCGGAGGTGAACGGGGCGCCCTCCACCCCGTGCCCCGAGGTGAAGGGGGCGCCGCCGATGTCGGGACCGGTGCCCATGAGGATGTGGTCGAGGCCCATGGCGGCCCGGACCTCGGGGCGCACGGCGGACCGGGCGAGCTGGAGCACCTCCCAGGCGTCCGGAGCGGCGACGACTCGGGTCGTCAGCTCGCGCACGGCGGCGGGCTCGAGGGTGAGGGTGCGCGGGGCCCGGCCGCCGCGGCGTGCTGCGAGGCTGCGGCCGCGCGTGTCCTCGACGGCGGCGAGGCTCAGTCGGCGGGCGGCGTCCGCGATGGCCGCGCGGGCCTCGTCGGCGTGCTCGCCGGCGACGACGAGGCGGTCGGCCCGGTACGCCGTCGGCAGAGGGGCGGGCTCGCCGGGCAGGCGAGAGGCGGTGAGCGGGTCGAGCACCCGCCCGCCGTGCCGGGCCACCCGGGCCGGGGTGGGCAGGGGCACGCCGGCCCGGGCCGCGCCCGGCGGGCGCCCGCGGTCGGTGGGGGGTCGCTGCTGGTCGTCGGTCTGGCTCACGCGCCGCTCCTCGTCATCCTGCCGGCCCCCCGGCTCCCGCAGTGTAGGGGCCCTGGTCAGGGCCCCGGAAGGGCCCCGCTCGACGAGGAGCGCGCCGGACGTCCCCCTGATACACGCCGCGAACGGGGCTGGTGCTCGACGCGCGGACCGATTCCTCCGGCACGGATGTATCAGGACCGTGGTCACCGTTCTCCTGAGGGTGTTCGGCGCCGGAGGGATCCGGAGCCGTCCCCCACCCGGGGCCCGGTGGCTGGTCGCTACCGGAAAACCCCCCCTGCCGGTCGCCATGAAACGCGCCCGGTCGCCGGGCGCCGGGTGCGGGACCGTCAGCGGGCCCGGGAGGCCCGGCCGCGGCGCCCCTGCCGTCCGGTGGCCTCCCGGGCCGCTGCGCGTCCTGCCGGCGTCGCCGCGTGCCGACGTCGCCGCGTGCTCCGCCCACGCCGCCTCGCGTGCCGCTGCGCCACCAGCCTCGCGTGCCGCCGCGCTATCACCATCTGAAATATCGACCGTTGCCGCCCCGTGCGACGCGTCCGACAGTGGTGGGACACGCCAATGGAGGCACACATGTCGACATCACTCTCCGCGGCGGCGCCGGTCCCCGAGACCACCGACTCAGGGTCCGCCGGCCGCCACCTGCCCGACGAGGTCCGGCTCTCCCTGTACGAGACGATGGTCCTCTCACGCACGTTCGAGGAGGCGATCCTTCGGGAGTACCACGCGGACAAGGGCCCTGGCTTCGACATCGGCAAGGGCCTCGTGCCCGGCGAGATGCACCTCTCCGCCGGGCAGGAGCCGGTGGCGGCGGGCGTCTGCGCCCACCTGACCACCGATGACGCCGTCACCGCCACGCACCGGCCGCACCACTTCGCCGTCGCCCACGGGGTCGACCTGCGCAAGATGACCGCCGAGATCTTCGGTCGCGAGACCGGCCTGGGCCGTGGCCGGGGCGGGCACATGCACCTGTTCGACCCCGACACGCACTTCTCCTGCTCGGGGATCATCGCCGAGGGCTACCCCCCGGCGCTCGGGATGGCCTTCGCGTTCCGCCGGCGCGGCACCGACCGGATCGCCGTCGCCGTCACCGGCGAGGGCGCGGCCAACCAGGGCGCCTTCCACGAGTCGCTCAACCTCGCGGCGCTGTGGCGGCTGCCGGTCGTCTTCGTCGTCGAGGACAACGAGTGGGGCATCTCCGTCGCCCGCACCGCCTCGACCGCCGTCGCCTCCAACGCCGACCGGGCCGCCGGCTACGGCATCCCGGGCGTGCGGGTGGAGGACAACGACGTCGAGGCCGTCCACGCCGAGGCCGCCAAGGCCGTGGCCCGGGCCCGCGCCGGCGAGGGGCCGAGCCTCATCGAGGTCGCGACCCTGCGCATGTGGGGCCACTTCGAGGGCGACGCCCAGGGCTACCGGCCCGAGCTCGACTCCGTCGCCGGCCTCGACCCGGTCCCTCGGTACGAGCAGCGGCTGCGGGAGGCGGGCGTCCTCGACGACGCCACCGTCGCCCGGGTCAAGGAGTCGGCCTCGGCCCGGGTCGAGGACGCGGTCGCCTTCGCGAAGTCGTCCCCGACCCCCGACCCCGCCGACGTCATGACGTACGTGTTCGCGGAAGGAGCGGCGCGATGACCCTCACCGAGAGCCCCGTCCAGCCCGCACGGGCCGACCGGCGCCTGAGCACCTCCAAGGCGATGGTCGAGGCCATCGCCCTGGAGATGGACCGGGACGACGCCGTCATCTACCTCGGCGAGGACGTCGGTGCCTACGGCGGCATCTTCTCCTCGACCACCGGGCTGCTGGAGCGGTTCGGCAAGGACCGCGTCATCGACACCCCGATCTCCGAGACGGCGTTCATCGGGCTGGGCATCGGGGCCGCGACCGAGGGCCTGCGTCCGATCGTGGAGCTGATGTTCGCCGACTTCATGGGCGTGACGCTGGACCAGATCTACAACCACATGGCGAAGATCCACTACTTCTCCGGCGGGAACGTCAAGGTGCCGATGGTGCTGACGACGGCGGTCGGCGGCGGGTACTCCGACGGTGGTCAGCACTCGCAGTGCCTGTGGGGCACGTTCGCCCACCTCCCCGGGATGAAGGTCGTCGTCCCCGCCACACCGGCCGACGCCAAGGGTCTGATGACCTCGGCCATCCGGGACGACAGCCCGGTCGTCTACATGTTCCACAAGGGCGTCATGGGCCTGCCGTGGATGGCGAAGAACCGGCGCTCGATCGACGTCGTGCCCGAGGGGGAGCACCTCGTGCCCATCGGCCGGGCGAACGTCGTCCACGCGGGGTCCGACGTCACGGTCGTGACGCTCTCGCTCTCGGTCCACCACGCGCTCGACGTCGCCGAGAAGCTCGCGGGGGAGGGCATCGGGGTGGAGGTGCTCGACCTGCGCTCGCTCGTCCCGCTCGACCGCGAGGCCATCCTCACCTCGGTGGCCAAGACGGGCCGGCTCGTCGTCGTCGACGAGGACTACCTGTCCTACGGGCTGTCGGGGGAGGTCGTCGCCACGGTCGTCGAGCACGACCCGACGATGCTCAGGGCGGTCCAGCGCCTGGCGATGCCCGACATCCCGATCCCGTACGCGCACGACCTGGAGTACGCGGTGCTGCCCCGCCAGGACAAGATCGAGGCCGCCGTCCGGAAGGCCCTGGGGTGAACGTGACCTTCCCGCCGCTGGACGCCTCCCGGCCCGACGCCGAGGGCGTCCTGGCGACGTGGTACGTCGCCGACGGCGAGCAGGTCACCGAGGGCCAGCTCCTGGGTGAGGTCCAGGTGGACAAGGTCGACGCCGAGGTCATGGCCCCGGCGGCCGGCACGGTCCGCCTCCTGGTCGCGGAGGACGACGCGGTGCGCCAGGGCGCACCGATCGCGACCATCGAGTGAAAGGGGGGATGACCTGAAAGCACCCGGCCTCGTCCCGTGCGCCACCACGACCCGGGTGACGCACGGGACTCTCGGGGGCCGGGCGGCGAGCCAGGTGACCTGTGCCCCTGGCCCGCCGCCCGGCTCCCGAGCGGGCCCGACCCGCCGGTGGTCCTCACGCAGGAGGGCCTCCTGACCGGACTCTCCCGGTTCGAAACTTCCGCTGGCGTGTCGTGCGGACCGGGCCTAAAGTCCTAGAAACCCATCGGGCGGCACGGAGGTGGACGGTGAGCTTCAACGGCATGCGACGCGACGGGCGCCCGCGGTGGTCGGCACGCAACGGCTGGTTCCTCGTCGGCCTCGGTCTGACCGCGACCTTCTACCTCGCCGCCACCGGCCCGGTGAACCCCGTGGTCGCCATGGCCCTCTCGGTGGTCATGGGCCTGGGCCTCGTCCTCGGGCTCAACGGCCTCCTCGGCGGCGCGCCCCGCACCGCAGGTGCGCTGCGTGCGCCGGCTCCGCAGGGGACCGCACCTGCGACGAGGGCGACCACCGCAACGAGCCCACGCGTCAGGCCTCGCCGTCGGGGCGCCTTCGGCAAGGTCCCCGCATCCTGGGAGTTCTACGAGACGTTCGGCCGCTGACGGCAGGCGTGACCCTCGTCACGCTGAGTGGAGAACCGGCCACCGCGGCGGCGGAACTGCGCCTATCCCGGCCGGTTCGCACGGCCCCTCCCACGAAGTTGCTACTCGCGGCCGTCCTGAATTCGCGGCAGGGTCCTCGACCGTGGAGATCATCGGGCTCGCGATCGTTGTCGGCCTCGTCCGGGCGACGGCCTTCCTGCTGAGCACCCGGCGCTGACGTCGCGTCGCGACGTCGCCCGCTGGAGCCCCCATCGCCTCACCCTCCCGTCCGGGAGGGTGGCGTCCCGGATTCATCCCGTCATCACCCTCGGCGCGCCCTCCGGTGCGTGGCTTCGCGCCGCACAGTTGCTCCACGACCGCTTCGCCGAGGGAGGCGACCGTGGAGGCCTTGGTGCGTCTTCAGGTGCTCCGCGACCTCGGGGCCGGCCTCGGCCCCCGGGTGGCGGTCCAGGTCGTGCAGCACTACCTCGAGCGGCTCCCGGTGCGGGTCGCCCAGCTCGAGCGCCTGCTGGCCGAGCCAGACACCGCTCGAGCGCACACCGTGGCCGACGCCCTCGCCGAGTCCTCCGCCACGGTGGGTGCGGCCGCGCTCGCCGGCCGGCTGGCGCCCGTCGTGGCGGCGCTGGGCGACGGGGACGCCGAGCCGGCGCGTGCGGCGCTGAGGGAGATCAAGAGGCTCGCCGCCGGTACGGCACTGGAGCTCGAGGCCGTCATCCACCGGGCGGCGTGACGCCGGGAGCGCCCCGGGGGCGGTGGTGGTGGGCACCCCTGCGGCCCACCACTACCGGCCCGTCCGGACGTCGCCAGGGGCGACGGGGCCCCCTGCGCCCCGTCGCCCCAGGAACCGGTGACCGCCTCACGTCCCGACGGTGGTGAGCCCCCTGCGCGTCACCACTGTCGGAACGGGCGGTCGTGGTGCGCCGAGTCGGCGATGGCGAGCCCCCTGCGCGTCGCCAGCGCCGGACGGCGCACGTCCTCAGCCCGTGACCGCGGCTCGGTGAAGTGCCGTGCCGGTCACGAGCTCTGCCACGCCCGCCGTCAGCCGACGAGCGACCGAGCGGAGGGTGGCCGCGTCGGCGGTCCGGTTGAGCGACCCCCACAGCGTGCCGTGCGGCCGGTGGGCCGGGAGGTCCTCGGGCGGTAGCGCGACAGGATCGTCGAACGGCCGCTCGTGACCGGCGATAGCGGGCTGCGGGCTCCCACCGGGCTCGTTGCCGGCGTGGTCCTCAGCCCTTGCCGTCGCGTGCCCGCCGCGGATCTGAGGGCGGACGACGCTGGTGGTGCTCGGTGCGCCAGGCGCACGGGAAAGGTGGACGCGCACGGGTCTCTCCTTGCGTGATGGAGGTGCGCCCGTCAGGGCGCGCGGACGTGCCGGATCGGCGCGTCCCCATCAGGCAGGTGAGACCGGGATCTCCTCGAAGACGTCGGTGGGAACCGAGCGCTGTGCGACGGCATAGGCCCAGGTGAGCTCGGCCTGCGCCTGGGCGAGGACACGAGCGGCGTCGGCGTCGCTGCTGCCACTGCCGCGCTGGCTCTGGGAGGCGTTGCCGCCCGAGCTCGAGGCCTCGGTGTCGGAGGTGGGTGGCACAGCGAAGGGTGTGGGCGGCCCGGTACGGACGCCGTCGCCTGGACTGTGCGGGTCGGTCAGCGGCCGAGCGTGGGGGACAGGACCGGTGGCCCGGGTCGAGGACGCGGCGCTCTCGGTGGGGACAGAGTCGTGCAGCGGGGCTGCTGCCACCTCCGGGGCGAGGCCGTCGCTGCGGCGGTCGAAGGTGGCCGTGCTTGCCTGCTGCGCCTCCGGCGAGCCGACGGGAGCGGACGCGCCGGTGTGGCGATGCGGCCGGTCGACGGTGAGGGGCGCGACGGCGACCGTGGTGCGGCCGGCCACCTGGCCGTCCCGGTCGTCGCCGGAGCTCCGCTCGGTGTCGCGGTCGTCACTCGCGCGGACGTCCGGCCTGGGCTCGTCGTCGCGGTCGTCCCGGTTGTCCCTCTTGCGGTCGTCGTCGAGGTCGTCCGTCTTGGGCTCGTCGTCGCGGACGTCCGGCTTGGGCTCGTCGTCGCGGTCGTCCCGGTCGTCCTTCTTGCGGTCGTCGCCACGCTCGTCGCCCTCGAGGTCGCCCCGGTCGCTCACCGCGACGCCAGCGCGGGGATCTTCGTCCTCCCGGTCGTCGTCAGTACGGTCGGCGTCGCGGTCATCCTTCTTCGCAGTGTCGCTCTTCTCGGTGTCGCTGTCGGCGGTCTCGACGGCGCCCGTAGCCGCGTCCTCCTTCTCCCACGTGCTGCCACCGACCGACGCGATCGTTCCCTTGTCGGGTGCGCCGTCTCCGGTCAGAGGCTCCGCAGCACGGTCGCCCTCGAGCGCCGGAGGGTCGGCGGGAACGGAGTCGGCCACGGCCGGTGATCTGGGCTCCGTCTCGGAGGGGGCCTGCGCGGGCGCGGGTGCGGGTGCGGGTTCTGGCTCGGGAGCAGGTGCCGGCTCGGCAGAGGGTGCCGGTTCTGGCTCGGCCGCGGGCGCCGGCGGCGGTGCGGGTTGCGGCTCGGCCGGGGGTGCGGGCTCCGGCTTGGCCGCGGGGGTCGACTCCGGGGCGGACTGCCGCTCGGCCGCGGGTGCGGGCGCGGGTGCGGGCTTCGGCTCGTCCGGCGTTGCCGGCTCCGGCTCGCTCACAGGTTGAGGCTGCGGTTCGGCCGCGGGCTCCGCCGCCGGCGCGGACTCGGACGAAGGCACCGTGGCCGCCTCAGGCTCGACAGCCTCGGCCGGAGCGGCGGGGTCCTGCACGGTGGCCGCGGGCTGGGCGGGCACCTCCTCCGCGGCGGCTCCGCCGGCCAGCCCGAGCACGAGGACGGCGCCTGCGGCAGTGCCGCTCACCGCAAGAAGGCATCGACCTGCCCACCGCGCCAGGCGTCGGTTGCCTGGACGGTCCGAGGGCTGGGCAGGAGCGGGCATGGGACTCCGGGGTCTCGGGTGTCGAGCACAACCTACTCGGGGCCCCGGGCTCCCGGGAAGGGTGCGGCCGGACGGTTCTAGTGCCGCCCGAGCACCACGTCGGCGATGGTGCGGACCGCCGGGACGATCTCGTCCATCGAGCGCTGGTACACCTCGGGCGCTCGGCGGAACGGGTCGACGACGTCGTCCAGGGAGGGGTCGACCTGGGCGCGGTAGGCGGAGGCGAGCGGCAGCAGCGCCGCCAGGCGTTCGGCCGGGGACGCCTCGGCGCCAGCCGCCTCGGCGAGGGCGGCGGGGTCGACCTGCTCGGCCAGCCGTGCGAACTCGCGCAGCGTGAACGTGCGCCGCACCGCCGCAGGCACGAGCTCGACGACGTCGGCCCGGTGCTCGCGGGTGAGGGCAAGGACGAGGTCTGCCTCGCGCACCATCGCCTCGGTGATCCGGCGGGCCTCGTGCGCGTCGGCGTCGACCGACAGGTCGCGCAGGAGTCCGGCCACGGGGTGGTGGATGGGCTCTCCGACGAGGGCGCCCGTCCCGGCGCTGTGGACGCGGATCCCCGACCCCTCCCCGAGCTCGGCCCGCAGCAGCCGCTCGACCGCGGGGGACCGGCAGATGTTCCCCGTGCACACCGTCAGGACCGTGAACTCCTCGTTCACCTCGTACAGCGCCCTGCGCCCCATCCGTCCTCCTGGTCGTCCGTCGGCCGGCAGGTCCGGCCGCCCCAGGCTAGAGGCCGGGCGCCGAGCCCGCGTCCTCGGGCAGGATGACGGCACCATGCCGCAGCCCCCGCCCGCCCCGCACCCCCCGCCGCAGCCCGGGAACGGTCCGATGTTCCCCCGCCGCCTGGTCCTGGGGACCTTCGTGCCGTCGTTCCTCTTCGACGTCGGCTTCGGCGCCATGCTGCCGATCATCGCCCCGGCCGCGGTGGGCCGCGGGGCGGACCTCGCCACCGCGGGCGTCGTCGCCGCGATGCTCCCGGTCGGGCAGATCCTCGCCGACGTCCCCGCCGGCCAGCTCGCCGCCCGCGTCGGGGACCGGCGGGCGATGGCCCTGGCCGGGGTGGTCGCGGCCGCGGCGTTCCTCGCCGCCGCGCTCTCGCCCTCGCTCGTGCTCCTCGCCGCGGCGGTGCTCCTCACCGGTGCCGCGGCGGCGGTGTTCAACCTCGCGCGGCACGCCTACCTCACCGAGGTCACCCCGCCGCTGCGCCGGGCACGCGTGCTGTCCACCCTGGCCGGGGTCCACCGCATCGGACAGTTCGTCGGTCCGTTCGCCGGGGCGGGCGTCATCGCCCTCGCCGGCCTGCGCGCGGCGTTCGCGCTGGGCGTGGTGACGGCGGTGCTGGCCACGGTCATCGTCGTCGCGGTGGGGGAGGACGGCGACGGCGGGACGCTGCGTCAGCGCAGCGCCGCCCGGCGGGCGGCCCGCGCCGCCGGGGAGCACCTCACCCTCGGCGGCGTGCTGCGCGCGCACCGCGCCGTGCTGAGCACGCTCGGCTTCGCCGTGCTGCTCGTCGGGGCCGTTCGCGGTGCGCGCATGACGGTCCTGCCGCTGTGGAGCGAGCACCTCGGCTTCGACCCGGCGACGACGTCCCTCATCTTCGGTCTCGCGGGCGGGGTGGACATGCTCCTCTTCTACCCCGCGGGGCGGGTGATGGACCTCTACGGCCGGCTGTGGATCGGGGTGCCGTCCATGCTCGTCATGGGGGTGGCGATGTCGCTCCTGCCGCTGACGACGACGATCGGTGGGGTCGCCGTCGTCGCGGCGCTGCTCGGCCTCGGCAACGGGATGAGCTCGGGCATCCTCATGACGCTCGGTGCGGACGTCTCACCCGACCGGGGCCGCGCCCAGTTCCTCGGCCTGTGGCGCGTCCTCCAGGACGGCGGGTCGGCCGCCGGTCCGCTCATCGTCTCCGCGGGCGCGGCGCTGGGCTCGCTGGCCGCGGGCATCTGGGTCACCGCGGCGCTCGGCGCGGCGGCCGCCGGCGCCCAGGCCCGGTGGGTGCCGCGGTGGTCCGTGCACGCCAACCGCACCACAAGGCGCGCGGCCGGGATCCGCTAGCCGCGACACGCCGCTCCGCCGTCCGAGGGGTAAGACCAGCTCGCTGCTACGTTCGCAAACGTGCCGTATCTGCATTCTTGCAGCCATAGGCTGTGCGGGTGCAGACGGCGGGGGTGAGGGCGGCTGGGGCCGCCACGCCCTTGCGCGGGGTCGTCCCGGGGGGGACCGGGACGACCGCCGACACCGATGACGGCCCGCAGGGGGGACCGTCAACCGGCGAGGCCACGCCGCGCACGACCGAAGCGCCGGCGACAGCGGAGACGCCCCCCGGTGCGGAGGCGCCACCCGGCACTCCGGGCCGCGCCCCGCGCCGGCACGAGCCGGCGACGCCGGCCCGGCGCCCCGAGGTCCCGACGGCCGCGGAGGGCCACCTCAGCGTCTTCCTCCGGCAGCTGCCCTTCACGGGCGTGACCCTGGCGATCCTCGCCGGGGTCCTCGTGTACGCGCCCACGATGCTCGACGACGCCGCGTTCCTCGCGGCGTTCGCGGTCGCCGGCTCGGCGGTGGCGCTCTCGGTGCTCGTGCCCTGGCGCCGGCTGCCGCTCTGGCTCTCGGCGGCCGTCCCGCTGCTCGACATGCTCGCGATCGGCCTGGCCGTGGAGTCCGGCTTCCGTGTGAGCATGCTGCTGATCCTGCCCGTGCTGTGGATGGCCACGGTCTTCGGCGTGACGGGCGTCGTCGTCGCGGTGGCGGCCGGCACCCTCGCGGCGTGGGGCACCCGGGTCCTGGGCACCGCCCACTTCGAGGGCGACGACATCCCGCGGCTGTTCATCCTCCCGCTCGTCCTGCTCGCCGTGGCCCTGTACGTCCACCTCGCCGAGCGTCGGTCGGCCGCGCGGCGTGACCTCCTCGCCCGGCAGAGCTCCCTCGTCGAGGAGATCCTCGCCGACGCCCGGTACCACGAGCGGCTCCTGCAGTCGATCCTCAACACCGTCGACGTCGGCGTCGTCGCCCTCGACGCCGGCGGCCGGGTCACGCTCGTCAACCGCGCCTACACCGCCGCCACGCAGGGCCGGCTGCGGGTGGGCGACGACGCACACGAGCGGGCCCGCGCCCGCGGGGAGACCCCGGACCGGCGGCGCGGTCCGGTCACCACCTACGCCGCCGACGGCCAGACCCCGCTCCGCCCGGACGAGAGCCCGCTCGCCCGGGCCGCCGGCGGTCGCGACCTCGAGCGCGAGCTCATCTGGTGGGACTTCGGGCCGGGCCTGGCCCGCCGGGCCTACCGGGTCTCGGCCAACCAGCTCCAGCGGGCCGACGGCCGGCCCGCCGGCGCCGTCGTGGTCTACCAGGACCTCACGTCCGAGATGGCCGCCCTCGCCGAGCGCGAGGACTTCGTCTCGGCCGTCTCCCACGAGGTCCGCACCCCGCTGACCTCGGTGGTGGGCTACCTCGAGCTGGCCGCCGAGGACCCGAGCCTGCCGCCGGTGGTGCGCGAGCACCTCGCCGTGGCCGAGCGCAACGCCGAGCGGATCCAGGACATCGTCGCCGCCCTGCTCGACGCCGCGACGGTGCGGGAGCGGGTCGAGATCTGCCACGCGCCGCTCGACCTGCGCGACGTCGTCGCCGAGGCCGTGGAGGACCACCGTCCGCGCGCCACGGCGGGCGGCGTCGTCGTCGAGCTCCACGACGGGATGCCCCTGCCCGTCGACGGCGACCGGCTGCGCCTGGCGCAGGTGCTGGCCAACGTGCTGTCCAACGCGGTGAAGTACTCCCACGCGGGCGGCCGCGTCGACGTCGTCGCCGAGCAGGTCGACAACGAGGTGGTCGTGCGGGTCGCCGACACCGGCATCGGCATCGCCCCCGAGGACCAGGCGCGCCTGTTCACCCGCTTCTACCGGGCCGCGGCCGTGCGCCGCGGCGACGTCCCCGGCACCGGGCTGGGCCTGCACCTCGCGCGCGAGATCGTCGAGGCCCACGGCGGCACGATCGCGCTGCGGAGCGCCCTCGGGGAGGGCACCGAGGTCACCATCGTGCTGCCGCTCGCGGGCCGCCCCAGTGCCCGGCGCGCCGGAGGTGCCGGGTGAGCCTGGACCTGCCCACGCTGCTCGTCGTCGCCGCGCTCGTCATCGTCCTGACGGCCGGGATGTTCGTCTCCCACGCCTGGACCGAGACGGGGGAGGACGTCGACCGCGTCTGGGCGCTGGCGTTCGTCGCCGCGGTCGCGACGACCACCTTCCTCCTCGTCGCCGTCCTCGCCCCCGACCTGTGGCCGGCCGTCCCGCTCGTCAACGGCTTCACGGCCCTGACCGTGTGGGCGATGTGGGCCGGCGTGCGACTGCACACCGGCCGGCGACCGCTCGTCGGGGTCCTGTACGGCGTGCCCGTGCTCACCGCCCTCGCCTCCGCCGTCCACGGGCCCGACGGCGGGTACTGGGCGGGGGAGGAGGCGCTCCTGGCGGCGACGGCGGCCGGCGGCTACGCCACCGTCGCGGCCATCCTCCGCTCGCACCTGCGCCGGGACCGGCTCGGCGTCATGCTCGCCGTCATCCTCCTCGGGCACGCCCTGTTCTACACGTTCCGGCTGGTCCTCTTCGTCGGCGTCGGGCCGGAGGGTCGGGCCTTCCTCACCTACGCCGGCACCGAGGTCGCCACGCTCGTCAACGTCCTCGTCATCGTCGGGGCGGCGTTCTGCATGGTGGCGCTGCGCGCCTCACGGGCCCAGGACCGGCGCGTCGACGCCGCGAACTTCGACCCCATGACCGGGGCCCGGACCTCGCGCACGTTCCCCCGCCGCGCGCAGGACGTGCTCGACGGCGCCCGCGGCACCGGGCGCCCCGCCGTCCTCGTCGCGGTCGCGCCCGAGGGCGTGCAGACCCTCGGAGCGGCGTTCGGCGCGAGGTGCGCGGAGCAGGCGATGGCCGTGTGCGGGGAGGTCCTGCAGATGGTGCTGCCGGCGCGGGCGGTCCTCGGCCGGGACGCCCTCGACGGGCGGGCCTTCCAGGTGGTCCTCACCGGCTGCACGGTGGAGGAGGCGCACGAGTGGGCCGAGGAGCTGCGCAAGGAGCTCATCGACACCCCCGTGCCCGTGCCCGGCGGGCACATGCGGGTCACCGCGAGCGTCGGCGTCGTCGACGCCGCGGACCACGGCTTCGACCTCGAGGCCATGTGCGACGCCGCGCGGGACCTCTCGCGCTCGGCGACGGCGGCCGGCGGGAACCGGGTGGCCCGGGCCTGAGACGCACCTCACTGCTCTTGAGGTGATCTTGAGCGGACATGAACCGCGACGGTGCCCGGTCCTGAGGGACGCCCGCGAGTCTTCTCACCAGCAGCCCGGCAGACACGCCGGCGCACCGAGCCGGAAGAGAAGACCATGAGCGCCCCCCGCACCCGCACCCGCAAGGCCGTCCTCGCCGGCGTCGCCGGTATCGCCCTCCTCGCCGCCGGCGGCGGCTCGTTCGCCACCTGGTCGGACACCGAGGACCTCGGGGGCGCCACCATCACCTCGGGCCACCTGCGGGTCGACGAGGCCAGCGTCGTCTGGACCGCGGGCGGCGAGGAGATCGCCATCGACGACTACCTCGTCATCCCCGGCTCGGTCCTCACCTACACCGCCACGGTCGACGTCGCACTGGCCGGCGACGGGCTCGAGGCCGAGCTGGCCACCACCCTGCCGACCGCCGTCACCGCGGCGGCCGAGGCCGAGGCCGACGTCGCTCTCGCCGAGGGCCTGACCGTCGAGGTCCAGGTCAACGGTCAGGACGGCACGACGATCACCGACAGCGGCGAGTACACCGTCGTCGCGACCATCACCTTCCCCACGGTGGACGACGCGGAAGCGGCCTGGGGCCAGCGCGCCCAGGACGCGACCGCCGAGCTCGCCGACTTCCAGATCACCCTCGAGCAGAAGATCGCCTGACGACCCGATGTCCCGCCTCCTGAGCGCCGCCGCCGCGGGCGTGCTCGCCGTCGCCCTCCTCGCGGGCAACGGCGGCAGCTACGCGGGCTGGTCGGACGCCCGGGAGGTGGGCGGGGCGCAGCTCACCTCCGGCCGGCTCGCCGTCACCGGCGGCGCCGCCCGGCTGCACCTCGACCGGCCCGGCAGCCCGCGGGCGGACGTCACCACGTCCCTCGGCGACCGGCGTCTGCTGCCCGGTGACACGCTCGTCGTCGAGGCGGGCGGCGACCTGGCGATGGCCGGAGACGGCCTCAGCGCCGTCCTCACGCTCACCCCCTCGGCCACCGGCGCCGGGTCCCTGCCCGCCGAGCTCATCGCCCACGCGGCGGTCGCCCTCTCCGCCGCGAACGGCCCGGCCCCCGTGCCGGTCGCGGCCGGGTCCTGGCGGGTCGTCCCCGCGAACGCCGGTCCGCTGACCGCCACGCTCACCCTCCCGGTGGGACCCGGGGCGAGTGCGTGGGGCGCCTACCTCCAGGGCGAGACCGCGACCCCGGCCCTGGCCTGGTCCCTCACCCAGGACGCGGGCGGCACCTGGTCCGCCGCGACCGCCACGGCGCTGCCCGCCGTCACGACCGACCGGCTGCAACTGTCCGCCACCCCCGTCCCCGGCGGCACGCGTCTGACGTCCGCCGCCGCCGAGACCAGCCTGGCGTGGCGGGCGAGCGCCCCCACCCTGGTCGCCGGCCCCGGCACCACCGCCGCGGAGGCCGCCGCCCTCGCCCCGGCGCTCCGCGTGGGCCTCGCACGCGGCACCGACGGCTCCTCCTGCGCCGCCACGGCCCCGCTGACCGGCACCGAGGTCCTCGCGCCCGGCGCGGCCATGGCCCTGTGCCTCGCTGTCGCTCCCGCCGACCCCGTGCTGCTCAGCCTCGCGCTGCCCGGGCGCGCCGTCGTCGCGACGACGACGGTCACGGGCACCGGTGTCGCGGCGGGCGGCTGGACGCTCCCCGCCACCACCGTCACCGGCGCCACCTTCACCGTGCCCACCCCCGCGTCCGACGCCGGGCTCACCCTGACCTGCTCCTCCTACAACTCCAACGCCGGTGCGGCGCTGGGCTGGACGTGGTCCGGCGCGGCCGTGCGCTCCTGGCACGTCCTCGCCCGCACCCGGACGGCGACGGGGACCGGCGACACCCTGGGTCCGTGGACCCGGCTCACCGCGCTGACGGCGCCCGGGGCGCGCACCCTCGACCTCACCGTCGGCGCGATCCCCGTCGCCACGGCCGACCGCTTCGACCTCGTCCTCGTCGCCGAGACCGCCGCCGGCGGCGTGGTCCGCGGCGCGCAGGCGGTCACCGCCGAGGTTCGCGGCCAGAGCGGCAACGTCAGCTGCCTCGGCCCGGCGGGAGGCGTGTGATGGCGGCCCTGACCACCGGCGTCGCCGAGCCCGACGGTGAGCGGAGCGCCGAGGCCGATGGGCTCCGGGACCGGGTTGATGTCGACCGTCTCGGCCTCGGCGCACATCGCGCGCCGTCGTCGGACCTCCGGCACCTCGCCGTCGCCGCCGAGCCCGACGCCGGGCCCGACGCCGAGCTTGCCGGGCCGCAGGCGGAGGTGCGCCGAGGCGCGATTCATCTCGGTGCGCGCGCCGTGGTCACCGTCGCCGGATGGCTCGCGCTCGCCGTCGTCGCGGCCCTGGCCCTGGCGATGGTCGTCGTCCCGCACCTGGCCGGCTGGGTGCCGCTGACGATCCTGTCGGGCTCGATGGAGCCGACCATCCCCACCGGCAGCCAGGTGGTCGTCGAGCCCGTGCGGGGCGAGGCGGCGACGGCGGCCCTCGCGCCCGGTGACGTCGTCACCGTCATGCCCTACCCGAACGACCCGACCCTCGTCACCCACCGGGTCGTGGCGCGCGCCGTCGCCGCGGACGGCACCGTGGTCCTGACGACCCGGGGCGACGCGAACGACGCCGCCGACCCGTGGCCGCTCACGGCGACGCAGGTCAGGGGCGTGGTCCGCTACCACATCCCCTACGCCGGCTACCTCGCGACGGCGCTGGACGGGGACCAGAAGCGCACCGGCACGGCCGCGCTGGCCGTGGCACTCTTGGGCTATGCGGGGATCCAGCTCGTACGCGCCGCGGCCGACCGGTCTGCCGGCCGGCGTGCCCACGACGCCCCCGCCGGCCCGCAGGACGTCGACGCCGGGCACGGCGTGCCGACGGACGCCGACCGGACCGGAGAAGACGACATGATCCTCGACCCCGCGGCCCTGGGCACCCTTGCCCACGACGTCGGCGACGACGCCGCGTCCGGCTTCGGCCTGGCCTACCTCAAGCGGTTGGGCGACTCGTGCAACCGGGTGGCGCGCGCCGTCGTCGCCGGCGACGCCGAGGAGGTGCACGTGGCGGCCCTGAGCCTGCACACCTCCGCCTCGATGGTGGGGGCAGCGGCGCTCGCCCGGCACGCCCAGCTCGTCGCCGAGGCGGGCCGGCGCGGCGACATGGCCGTGGCCGACCGGGAGCTGCGCCGGCTCATGGACCTCACCAACGAGACCCAGCGGGCGCTCGCCGAGCACCTGCGCGTGGGGACCGCCGGGGCGATGTTCGCCCCCTGAGCAGGTGCGCTCCCGCGGTCCGGACGCGGGAGGCGCCCTGAGCCGTGCTGGGGTCCGGTCGGAGTCAGACCGCCGGGGCGAGGCGGTACCCGACCCCGCGCACCGTGACGACAAACCGCGGGGACGCGGCGTCGTCGCCGAGCTTGCGGCGCAGGTTGGCCATGTGGACCTCGACCGTGCGCAGGTCCGAGTCAAGGACCGGCGTGCCGGTGTCGTAGTCCTGGCCCCACAGGCGCCGGACGAGCTCGGCCTTGCGCAGCACCCGGTTCGGCTCGGCGACCAGGGCGGCCAGCAGGTCGAACTCGCTCCGGGTGAGGTGGACCGGGGTGCCGTCGATGTCGACCATGCGGGCGGCGGTGTCCACGCGCAGACCGTGGTGGCTGAGGTGCCCGGGCTGCGCAGGGGGCGTCCCGGTCTGGGCGGGCGACGCCGTGGTGGGGTGCCCGGCCGGCGGGGCCCCGCCGGTGCTCCCCCCAGTCGCCGCGGTATCGGCGGCGGCTCCCGGCCCGGCGTCCACGGTGGCCCCGTCCGGGCGGCGCGGACGGCGCAGCATCGCCTCGACGCGAGCCCGAAGCTCGCGCGGGCGGAAGGGCTTCGTGAGGTAGTCGTCGGCGCCGGACTCCAGGCCGAGGAGGGTGTCGATCTCCTCCGAGCGGCCGGTGAGCATGACGACGTAGGCGTCGGAGAACGCCCGGATCCGCCGGCAGACCTCGAAGCCGTCGATGTCCGGCAAAGAGAGGTCGAGGGTGACCACGGCCGGGGCGTGCTCGCGCACCGCCGCGACGCCGTCGGCGCCCGAACCGGCGGTGTGGACGGTGAAACCGGCCTGGCTCAACGTCGCGGCGAGGAGCAGGCGGACGTCCGCGTCGTCCTCGACGACGACGGCGGTGCGCTCCCGTCCGGTTTCCCCCACGGGGTGAAACTAGCAACGCGGACCCACATCGTCCCGCAGGTCGGGGGCAGGCGCGGGTGAGGCGTGTCACGCCTGCTGTGGGGTCCGTATCACCCTGCATCATCCGGAGGGTGAGGCGTGGAATTCACCCCCATATTCACCCGGTGGCACGGTGACCGGGATGACCGTCGGTGGTGTGCTGTGCAGACGACCACGAAAGTGCGGTCTGGTCGGCCGACCGGCCGGTACGTTGGGGAGTGCGTCGACCGTTGGGGGTTGTGAGCGAGATGGCTGAGAACATGGACGCTACAGGTTCGGGCGAGCAGCAGGAGAAGCGCGGGATGAGCCGCCGGACGGTGCTCGCCGGCGCCGCCTGGTCGGTCCCAGTGGTCGCTGTGGCGACCGCGGTGCCTGCATATGCGGGCTTCTCTCCTGAACCGCCGCCGGTCGAGGTGACGGCCGTCGAGGGTGCCTGCAAGTTCTCGAACTCCAAGGTCTATCACTTCGAGTTGGTATTCACGAACACCACCGGGGTGTACATCACCATCAGTGACGTGGTCCTCACTCCTAATGCGAGCAGCGGAGCGGACGTGGTGTTCCCTCCGATCCCGGGGCGCACCTTCGCTCCGGGCGAGTCTTACGTCCTGGTTGTCAACTCACAGCCGAGCGACACAGCCGCCTCGTTCGACCTTGAGCTCGACTACACCTGGACGGCTGGAGACGAGAACGGCGTGACCGACCCGCCGACGGACTCGGGCTCGATCACCGATCTCCTGATCGGTGTCAACATCGCCGACTGCAACTCTCAGAAGCCGCCGTCGCCGTACCAGAACGTCGACACGCCGAACTTCGCGCAGTGGCTACCGAATACCTGATAGGTGGGAAGCGGAAGTTTGGAGTTCGGCGCTCGTACGCCGGCCAGTGACCGCGGTCGTTCGGCTGCCCCCGTGAGCTCTGCCCGTGCACTGACCGACAGCGAAGCCGAGTCCCCGGACTACGAGCTGGAGATCGCTGTGCTCGGCTCCCGTGTGCGGATCCGTTGCGACCAGGCAGACACGAGGAATCTCCTCGCGGCCGAGTGGGCACGCTGCAGCGCTCGGGAGGAAGACGTCGACGTGCTCGCCGTTGTCGAGGCTCCTGGCGCTCCCGACGTCCCAACCTTCGGCTACCGGCTCGCGACGAACATCACCACGCTCGCAGCACGCGCGGCGAGCGGCAGTCTGTGGGTGGTCCACGGCTGCGGCGTTGCCACCGACGACGGGGACGTCATCGCCCTCGTCGGCCCTTCAGGGAGCGGCAAGACCACCGCGGCGATCGCGTTGACGACCTCCGAGTTCGGATATGTCACTGACGAGGCCGTGGGGATCACTCCGCTCGGCAAGGTCATCGCGTATCCCAAGCCGCTCTCCCTGGTATCGGAGATGCACCCCAGCATCAAGACCCAGCACGGCCCGGACGCGCTCGGCCTGAGGAGATGCCCGGCCGACCTGAGGCTCCGAGCAGTCGTGCTCCTGGAACGTGACAACGATGTGACAACCCCGTGGGTGGAGTCGGTCCCGCTGATCGACGGGCTACTCGAGCTTGCCCAGTTGTCGGTCGACGTGACGTCCTTCTCCCGGCCGTTCATCCAGCTGAGTACGCTTCTGGACGCCTGCGGCGGCGCCAAGAGGTTGCACTACAGCGAGGTCTCCGCCGCGGCCGGGATCCTCCGGCAGCTGGTGACAGAGGAACCACGCGCGTCGGTGTGGCGACCCGCCGGTGAGCCCTACGATGGCGAGGACATGAGGTGGGGTCTGCTCGATGGCCGGGTCCGGCGGACGCCGTGGACGGATGCCGTCATCGTCGAGGGCGAGGCTCTCGTCCTTCTCGGGCGAACCCCGGTGCGACTGAGCGGTATCGGGTTGACGATCTGGCAGGCCGCCGTCGATCAACCGACGCTCGACAACCTGGTGGAGGTCGTGGTCGACGTTCACGGACCACACCCCGAGGCCCGTGCACAGGTGCACGAGGCGGTCGAGCATATGGTGCAGGCCGGCGTGGTCGTGCGCGGAGCTCCGCAACGCCTCGGCTCACTGCTCTCGCGCTCTGCAGCCACATCGACGGCCGTCCCATGACGGCGGTCTTCGGACCGACCCCGCCCGTTCGCGCCGGCTTCTAGCATGAGGTCGTGACTTCGCCCGAGGTGTCGGTGGACCTGCGGGTCCGCGTCGCATTCGGCCATGCCGTGGTGCAGCACCTCGCTGACCGCCTCGAGATCGACGTCCTTCACATCAAGGGGTGGGCGTGGTCACCTCTGATCAGGCCGTTCGTTCGGGCTGGCAATGATGCTGACGTCATCGTGAGGCCGGCCTCCGCTCGTGGACTGATCGAGGAGATGCGGGCAATCGGTTGGACGGCGCACGGCACGTTTACCTCCGGCTCGCCCTTCGCGCACGCGACGACCCTGACCCACGAGACGTGGGGATCGGTCGACGTCCACCAGCTCTTCCCCGGCATCGGCATCGATCCCACCGAGGCGTTCGACGTTCTCTGGGCCGGGTGCCAGTCTGTGGAGATCGCGGGCGTCGCCTGCCCGGTCCCCAGCGTGCCGGCACAGGTGTTGCTACTGGTCCTGAACTCCGCGCGGGGTGGGAGAGGACAGAACACGGAGACACTTGGGACGTTGGCGTCCCTGCCCTCGGAGGTGATGAGGGACTGCGAGGAGCTGGTTCGCCGGCTTCACGCCGACGTCGCATTCGCGGCCGGGACGGGCAACCTCGAGCAGTTCCGGGGTGCTCGCGATTACAGCCTGTGGCGGATCGCCTCCCAAGGGGGCACAAGGCTGCAGGAATGGACTGCCCGGGTACGGGCCGCTCCCAGCCTCCGTGGCGCAGCTGCGCTCATCCTGCGTGCGCCACTCGTCAATGTCCCGCACCTCGCACACGTCTTGGGGCGCGCCCCGACGAGGTGGGACATCGTCAAGGAGTTCTTCGCGCGCCCCCTCCGCGGTCTGAGGGAGCAGGTCGGCGTCGTCGGAGCCCGCGTGCGTCGAGGTCGTCCACGATGAGCCGGTGGGTGTACCGGCTGCCCCGAGACGTGGCCGCAGTGGTGGAGGCCGACGAGGTCCACCCCGCCGATGTGTACCTTGCGAAGCTCCCGACGGGTCCGCTGTACGCGCTCACGGGTGTGTCGGGGCTGATCTGGACGGAGGTCGCTGGGCAACCCGAGGCCGGACTGGTGGAGCGCGTAGCCGTCCGGGCGGAGCAGAAGCCGGCCGCGATCGAGGCTCAGGTCAAGGCGTTCGTCTCTGAGCTGGTTTCGCTCGGACTGCTCGAGAGACGCGAAACGGACACCGGCCGGTAGGCATCGCACCCAATATCGGGGTCCCGGGCCGGTAGCGGCGCCGTTACGCTCCGACGCATGGGTCGATCCCGATGGCGGCTGGCTGCCTATGCCGGCCTGATCGCCCTGCTTGCGCTGAATGCCGTGCTCATCGGTCGGCTCTTCGGGTTGTTCGGGTCCGACGCGGAACCCGCCCCAGCCGAAGATCTCGGCGGTACCACCACAACGCCTTCGAGCTCCGTCCCGACCGAGGACCCTGTCCCTGTTCCGTCCAGGGATGTCAAGGGACAGTGGGAACTGCCCAGGGGCGGTCGTGAGACCTGCCCGGTGACGGTCACGGGATCTGCCCGGTGATGGCCATGGGATCTGCCCAGGGGCTGGCCATCACCGGCCCGGGTGGTCAGGCCAAGGGCGTCACTCCTCGACCGGAGAGGGCCTGGGACAGGCGGACGGACTCGCCGCTGGTCTGGCAGACGTGGGCGTGGTGGAGGAGCCGGTCGACGGTCGCGGTGGCGATGGTCTTGGGCATGAGCTCGTCGAACCCGGCGGGGTGGAGGTTGGAGCTGATCGCGACGGCTCGTTTCTCGTAGGCGGCGTCGACGAGGCGGTAGAGGCCCTCGGCGGCGTCGGTGGCGACCGGGAGGAGGCCGATGTCGTCGACGACCACGAGGTCGGCGCGCAGCACCTTCGCGATGGCCTTGGTGACGGTGTCGTCGGCGCGGTGCCTGCGCAGGAGGGCGCCGAGGTCTTCGAGGGTGAACCACGAGACCCGCAGGCCTTGCTCGACGGCTTGGTGCCCCAGGGCCTCGAGCAGGAACGTCTTCCCGGTCCCCGACGGCCCGCAGACGACGAGGTTCTCCTTGCGGTGGACCCACTCCAGGGTCCGTAGCGCGTGCTGGGTCGGGACCGGGATCGAGGACGCGGCCTCGTCCCAGGCGTCGAACGTCTTGCCGGTGGGGAACCCGGCCGCGGTCCGGCGGGTGGCCAGGGAGGCCCGGTCCCGGCCGGCGGCCTCCTCGGCGAACAGGGCCCGTAGAACCTCGACGGGTTCCCAGCGTTGGGCCTTGGCGGTGGCGATGACCTCGGGTGCCTGGTGGCGGATGTGGGGCAGGCGCAGCCGGCGGAGCAGGGCCTCGAGGTCGCCGGGTAGCGGCGGCGCGGACGGCACTCCCAGGGCCGGCACGCTCGTGCGTGTGGTCGTGGTGGTCATCAGGCCACCTCCTCGACGCCGGGGCTGGCGGGCGGTTGCTGGCCCAGGGCGGCCCAGCCGGCGGTGCCCTGGGTCAAGGAGCGGTCCTCCCCGGCGCGGTGGACCTCACCGTCGCTCGTGCCCGCGTGGTTCAGGATCGAGGGCAGGTCGGCCTCGGCGAAGCGGGCGTGGACGGCGGCGTGGCCCAGGGCCCAGTCGACCTCACCGGGATCGAAGAGCTTGGCCAGGGCGACGGCCTCGGCCATCTTGACCCGCATCTTCGTCGTGCCGGCCGCGGCGGCCTCGCTCAGCCAGAGCCGGGCCCCGTCACCCAGGGCGAGGAACTCGATCTCCGCGGCGCTCTTCGGACGCGGCCGGCGCTCCAGGGCACCGGCCGGGGCGGGCGGGAAGTGCGCGTCGTCGATGCTCGGGGAGCCCGGTGTGGCGCGGGCGTGGCGGGCGACCTCGACCGGGCCGGACTCGCCGGCGTGGACGATGACGACCTGCTCCCCAGGCCCGGCGCCGTAGGTGCGGACCCACACCCTCTCCCCGAGGAGGTGATGCGGCACGGAGTACTGCCCGGCCTCGAAGGTCACCATCGGGGAGTTCGCCGGCACCTGCCGTGTCAGCCCGAACGCGACCGTGTGCGGGGCCGCCGGCAGGGCATGCAGGCGGGCGCGTTCCTCGGCCAGCATCTCCGCCGGGACCCGCCGGGTGACCCGGTGGACCCGGTGATTGACCAGATCGGTGAACGCCTGACAGGCCGCCTCGAGCTCGGCGAACGAGGCGTAACCGGGCAGCAGGTTCGTCTCCTTCGGGACCAGGTCGGCCTTGGCGACCTTGACCGTGGCCTCCGTCCCGCCCTTGCTTGCCGGGTCGGCCGGCTCGCACGTGAGCACGCTGACCCCGTAGTGCCGGGCGAAGGCCACCATCTGCGGGTTCCGCACCGCCATCCCGGCGATGTGCTCGACGGTGACGGTCTTCTCGTTGTCGGTCAGCACATACGTCGGCACCCCACCCAGAACCCGGAAGACCTGGTCCAGGGCGGCGAACACGCTCGGCATCGTCTTGTCCCTGATCGCCAGCACGACCCGGAACCTCGACCACGCCAGCCACGCGCAGAACAACACCGTCCGCGCGCCGTCGATGACCGGGCCGTCACCGAAGTCGTACTGCAACCACAGCCCCGGCTCGGTGACCCAGGGCCGATGCACCCGGGCCCTGCCCTGCCGGTAAGCCTTCTTCACCGCCGCGACCGCCCGGCGGGTTGTCCGCTCCGACCCGGTGAATCCCAGGGCAACCAGCTTGTCATGGGCGATGTCGGCGCGGATCTTGCCGTTGCTCTTGTCCACCCACTCCTCGACCTTGGGCAAGAACTCATCGATCAGCTGCGGACGGGCCGCCGGCCTCTCGCTCAACCGTCCCGCGTCACGAGCGGCGACGTATCGGGCGACGGTGTGATGGGAGACCCCGGCGAGCTCGCCGGCGTCCCTGTACGAACCAGTCAGATCAAACGCTTCGAGAATTTCCATGATCTCCTCGGCAGACTTCACGTTGTCCCTCCTCGGGGCGATGGGCGCTTCAGCACCGCCATCGCACCCGAGGAGGGGCCCCGAACCGCGTCAGCGCGGCAGGGCAGGAATGTCGTGTCGGGCAGATCCCATGACCGTCAGCGGGCAACTCTCACGACCGCCACCGGGCAGCTATCTGGCCGCCTCCGGGCAGTCTCCCGTGGCCGCCAACAAGGGATCCCTCCCCCCGTGCGTCTCGGATCCTAGCGGCGGCCAGCGACGTCGAGGCGTGGCGGACCGAGGGCGGCAGGTGTGGCACTCCACCGCTGGTCGAGCGCACCCTCGACGCTGGCCGGACCTGGACGTCTGTGGGCCTCGACCTTGGTCCGGTAACGCGGATCCGGATAACGGGCGACGGTCCTGTGGCGGTGATCGGTGGTGACGCCGACTGTGCGCCGCGGTACGTGACATCGGCGGATGGTGAGGTGTGGGAGGACCGGTCCGATCTTCTCGCCGGCTCGTGGTACCTCATGCCGATCAATCCGAGCCGGATGATGACGCCACTCGGGGAGGCGGACACCCCCTGTGCCGGTGGTGCAGCGACCCTGGACGGCTTGGACGTCCCGCGCGCGCTCATACGGTGCACGGACGGAAGCGTTCAGCGCACTGACGACGCGGGCGCCTCGTGGGCGCCCGTGACCACCGACGGCCCGGCCGTCGCCGTGAGCACAGACGTGAAGGGGTATGTCATCGCTACGCGCTCCGCGGCCTGCGAGGGTATCGCGGTCGCCTCGATGGCCCCCGAAGCCGAGGCCGTCGGCGCGGCGAGCGGTTGTGCGACGGCGGTTGAAGCAGACGGGGTCGCGGTGGCGCGCGCGGGTACCGCAGTGTGGCTGTGGGTGGGGACCGAGCTCCTTGTATCTCTCGACGGCGGCCTCACCTGGTAAGGCACTTAGGAGCGCCCGCGACCTCGACGGCGTGAGGCCGCCATTTCCTCCACCGCTTGCATGGCGTCGGCGGACTGGAGATTCTGCGTCTCGCCGCCGCGGTGGAGGGCGGGAGTGGTGTCGCGTCCGGTGCGGTCGCCGCCCGAAGCCGAGGGGTGGAGGGGGGGAGTGGTGGTTGACTCGCCTTCCTCGTCCGTGGCGACGGTGCGCCCCTCGGTCGGTCTGGATCCATACCTGTGGTACCCGTAGTACCCGTCGCGCGAGCCGCCCTGAACCATGTTGAGGGAAAAACCTGAGACCGGTGCACCCACCGTCTCGAGCGCTTCCAGTGCGCTCGACACATGACGCTTGCGGGTCCGGTTGGCCCCCACCACGAGCAGGGCGCCACCGGTCAGGCGCGTAAGGAGCACCGCGTCGATCACCGGCACGACGGGCGGCGAATCCACGATGACGAAGTCCGCCTTGGCGCTCAGCTCGCGGAAGAGCGTCGCCATGGCCTCCGAACCCAGCAGCTCGCTCGGGTTGGGTGGTATCTGCCCGGCGGGCAGGACCTGGAGCGAGGTGTCCTTCCAGCGCTGGACGACGTCATCGGCGGTCGCGCGTCCCAGGAGGATCGTTGTCAGGCCCACGGACCCCTCGAGCCCCATCGTCGACGCTACGGAGGGGTTGCGAAGATCCGCGTCGACGAGAAGAACCCGTGAGCCGGCGTCGGCCATCGCGAGGGCCAGGTTGACGGCAGTGGTGGTCTTGCCTTCGCCGGGCACCGCCGAGGTGACGACGAAGGAGTGCTTCCGCGTGGTGACGTCGACGAAGAGGAGGTTCGTTCGCAACCGACGAAGGGCCTCGGCGTGCGGACCGTGCGGGTCCGTCTCCATGACCAACGGATCCTGGCGGGACGCCCGGCTGAACGGCACGACGCCAAGGATGGGGCGGTCAGACAGCGCCTTGATGTCGGACTCGGACCGCACCTTCGTGTCCAGACCCTGCCGGGCGAGCGCGAGCCCGACCCCGAGCATGAGGCCAGTTAGCGCGCCGAGGAGCAGGTTTCTCTCGATATCGGGCGAGCTGGGTGAACCTGGGATGCGCGCGGGGCTCAGAGCAGTGGCTGTGACGCTCTGCCCGGCGTTGGCCAAGAGAGGCGAGAAGTCACCGGCAACCTCGGCCAGTGTGGGCCCGGCGGCATTGGCGATCTCAGCCGCGGTGGCGGCGTCGCCGGCTGTTGCGGTGATGTCGAGCATTGGAGAGCCGCCGGGGATGCTCGCGGCGAGTCCGAAACCTTCGGTCAGTCCCAGGTCGGTTCGCAGCGGGTCGCGCACCACAGGCGAACTGACGACCTCGACGTACGTGGTGAGGTCGGAGCTGGTAATGACGTACGTGCCCCCGGCGGCGCCGTCCTCGGTCTCGGGAGATTCCGCGGAGAAGAAGACGCGTGCCGTCGCGGTGTAGGTCGGTGGGATGGAGAGCGTGGCGGCTGCGGCCGCCGCCAGCACGATCAGGGTGCTCGCCGCGATCGTCAGCCAGCGCCGACCGAGGATTGCCAGGAACTCGCGAAACTGCACGATCGGACTCCCACGCTCGGGGGGCAGTGGTTCGCATCATCGCATAACGCTCAGAGGCCAGGACCCGAATCCGCCGGGCCGGTTCCGGACGGCGGGCTCGCTCCGGCGGGCCGATTCCCCGACGGCGGCCGCCGGGGGAGCTGTAGCGTGACGTGAGGCGAAGGGAGCCCTCCACGTGCGGGTGCTGCGCATCTCCCACAGCGCCGTCACCGACGCGTGGCGCGAGCGCGAGCGGCTGCTGCGCGCCCGCGGGGTGGACGTCGAGCTCCTGAGCGCCTCGCGCTGGGACGTCGGCGGCGCCCTGGTGACGCTGAGGCCCCGTCCGGGCGAGGCGGTCGAGGGTGTTGCCACCGTGGGCAGCCACCCCGCGCTGTTCATCTACGACCCGCGCCCGCTGTGGCGGGCGCTCGGCCGCGGGTGGGACGTCCTGGACATCCACGAGGAGCCGTTCGCGCTCGCGACGGCCGAGATCCTGCTCCTGCGTTCCCTGCGGCGGGTGCGGGCGCCGTACGTCCTGTACTCGGCGCAGAACATCGACAAGCGCTACCCGCCGCCGTTCCGCTGGTTCGAGCGCTGGGCACTGCGGCACGCCTCCGGGGTGAGCGTGTGCAACGCCGAGGCCGGCCGGATCGTCGTCCGCAAGGGCTTCCCCGGGGTGGCCGACGTCATCCCGCTGGGCGTCGACACGGACCAGTTCGCACCGTCGGCACCCGACCCGGTCACCGCCTCCGTGGTGGGGGGATCGACGAAGGGGCCGGCTCTGGACGGTGGGCCGGGGGTGCGGGTCGGCTACGTCGGTCGGCTCGCGCCGCACAAGGGTGTCGACGTCCTCCTCGACGCGGTGGTCGGCGATCCGCGGCTCGCCCTCCGGGTTGCCGGGGAAGGCCCGGACCTGGAGTCGCTGCGTGAGCGGGCGGCTGCCGCGGGCCACCGTGTCGAGCTCGTCGGCTCGCTCGCGGCCGACGATCTGCCCGACTTCTACCGGAGCCTCGACGTCCTGGCCGTGCCATCCCTCGACACACGCGGCTGGCGCGAGCAGTTCGGCCGTGTCGCCGTCGAGGCGATGGCCTGCGGGACCCCGGTGGTGGCGAGCGACTCCGGAGCGCTGCCCGACGTCGTCGGCGAGGCGGGCCTGCTCGTCCCGCCGGGAGACGCGGTGGCGCTGCGTGAGGCCCTGCTCAGGGCGGGCCTGGACACGGACCTGGCGAGGCGCATGCGCGCGGCAGGACTTCGCCGTGCCGCCGGGTGCGACTGGGCGGCGGTCGCCGAGCGGTATCTCACGATGTACCGGCGGGTGACCCGCCAGCCGCCGGCCGTGGCACCGGGGGTCGAGGTCGTGGTTGTCGCTTTCGGGACGCCCAACCTGCTGCGCCGCGCGCTGGTGCCGATCGCCGGCCTGCCGGTGACGGTGGTCGACAACTCCTCCTCGTCGCAGGTGCGAGCGGTGTGCACAGATCTGGGCGTGCGCTACCTCGACCCCGGCCGCAACGGCGGGTTCGCCGCGGGCGTCAATGTCGGCCTCGCCGATCGCCTGCAGCCCGGCGCCGACGTCCTCCTGCTCAACCCTGACGCCGAGGTCGCGCCCGACGACGTGATCCGCCTCCAGCGCGCGCTCCGCGCGGCCCCCGACCTCGCCTCGGTCGCGCCCGCGCAGGCGGACGACGCAGGCCGTCGAGCGCGGGTGGGCTGGCCGTTCCCCACCCCGGGCGGGACGTGGCTCGAGGCGCTCGGCCTCGGCCGTCTCCGGCGCGGGACGGACTTCGTCATCGGCTCGGTCCTGCTGCTCCGCGCCGAGGCCCTGGCGCAGGTGGGGCTGTTCGACGAGCGCTTCTTCCTCTACGCCGAGGAGACCGACTGGGCGCGCCGCGCCACACGACTCGGCTGGCGCCACACGGCCGTCGAGGACGTCGTCGCCCGGCACGCCGGAGCGGCGACGAGCCAGGACGAGGCAGCACGGGAACGGCACTTCCACGCGTCGCAGGAGCGGTACCTCCGCAAGCACCACGGCGACGTCGGCTGGGCGGTGGCCCGTGCCGGCCAGGTCCTCGGGGCGAGCGTGCGGGGGCTCGTGCTTGGCGGTGACCGGCGCGCCGCCGCGCGCCGTCGCGCACGGCTATACCGCCGTGGGCCGGTCCGGGTGGAGGTGTCCCCATGACCGCCGTCGAGATCTCACCGCGGGTGCGGGAGGTGGCGCTGTGGGTGACGGCGGTCCCGGCCGTCGTGGCGCTCCTCCTGGCCGCCGGGTGGTTCCTGCCCGAGCGGCCGTTCGTCGCCGTGGCGCTGGGAGCCGTCGTACTCGCGATCGGCCTGTCGCTGGTGGAGCCGGCCGCCCTGCCCCTTCTGGCGATGCCGGGGATGCTCGTCGTGGCCCGGGCCGACCTCGGCGGGGTCGACCTGTCCTTCTCCGACCTCATCCTGGCGGTGGCGTTCTGGCCGGCGGTGCTGCTCGCCCCGCGGCCGTACAGCCCGCCCATGCGGACGCTCCTGTGGTTCTCCGCCGCCTACCAGGCGAGCACGCTCTTCACGGTGATCGCCAACCCGGCGCTGGCCAACACCGTGGAGTGGTTCCACGCCTGGCTGCTCGTGGCCGGCGCCCTGGTGGTGGGCTGGGCCGTGGGCCGGCGGGGGTTCGCACGGGCGGGTCTGACGCTGCTCCTCCTCACGGGGGGGCTGCTGGCCCTGGTGACGATCGGCCAGGGCGTCCTCCAGTTCGCAGGAGGGAACTTCTCGCCCGTCTACCCCTCCTGGCCGTACGGGATGCACAAGAACTTCGTGGGCACGGCCCTCGGGTTCGTCGCGGTCATCGCCTATGCCCGTCCGGTGTGGCTGGGGTGGTCGAAGCGGTGGGCCATGGCCCTGTTCTGGGCGTCCGTTGCCGGAGTGATACTTGCCCAGTCGCGCCAGGCCCTCGTGGGGATCGGTCTCGGCCTGCTCGTCATCGCCCTCCGCCGCGACCCGCACCGCCGCCGCTCCAAGCTCATCGTCTTCGCCCTGGTGCCCGCCGTGCTCTTCGTCGCCTCGCTCATCCAGGAGGACATCGAGAGCGGTCGGCACAACTCCCTCGCTCAGCGAGCCACGTTCCTCGCGGACGCCTGGCACGTGTGGCTCGAGAACCCGTGGGCGGGCGTGGGGCTGCGGTGGTGGATCGGGGCCGAGACCGCCCAGCCACCCAACGCCGAGCTGGAGGTCCTCACCTCCGCCGGCGTCGTCGGACTGGCGGGGTTCCTGCTCCTCATGCTCGGCGGGCTCATCGTCCTCTGGCGGCTCGACCCCACCTACGGGACCCTCGCCTTCTCGATCCTCCTCGTCCGCCTCACCCAGGCCCAGTTCGATCTCTTCTGGTCAGCTGTCCAGGTGTCGGTTCCTTTCGTGGTGGCGGGGATATGTCTCGGCGCACAGCAGTGGGCTGTGGAGCGCGAGCGCCTGGAGTCCGCGCTCGTCCGGGCGGCGACATGACGGTGATTGCACAGATCGCACCGGCGATAAGGCCGGGCAGTGGTGTCGAGGCAGTGGCCTTCCATCTCGAGCAGGAGTTCGAGAGAGCCGGCGTGCGGACCGAGCGCTTCACGATGAAAGATGCGCGCGGTGACTGGATCCCCGAGACTGGGCGCGGCTGGGTGCGGCAGGGCGCCCACGCCCTCCGCGTGACCTGGTTCTCCACGGTCGGCACCGTTCTCGTTCGCCGCCGGTACGCGAGGCGCTCCGACGTCGTCACGATCTGCCACAACGACGTCGTCGCAGGGGATGTGTACGTCAATCACGGAATCCTCCAGGTGGCCATGCGGGCCAGAGGAAACTACGTGCGTCGGATGGTGCGCAACCCGCTCCACCTGTTCACAGCCGCGCGTGACCACATCCGCTACCGGGGAACCGTTCACCAGACCGTCGTCAACCTCACCGAACGGGAGGACGTCGATCTGCGGCGCACATACCCCGGGATTCGGCCGCGCACCCTCGTGATCGGCAACGGAGTCGACGTCGATCGATACCGCCCGCCCAGCGATGCGGAGCGCACCTCGGCGCGGCAGTCGCTGTCGCTCGCCCACGAGGATCTCGCGCTTCTCTTCGTCGGTCACGAGCACGAGCGCAAAGGACTGCCCGTTGTGCTCGACGCCCTCGCGGAGCTCCCCGAAAATGTCCGGCTCATTGTCGTGGGCGGGTCGGTGACCGCCGTGGACGCCCTCCGACGCAGCTCACATGCGCGCGGGCTCGGCGCGCGCGTCCAGGCGGTGGGGTCGTGCGAAGACCCCCGTGCGTACTTCCATGCCGCTGATGCACTGGTCTTCCCCAGTTCCTACGAGTCGTACGGGCTCGTGGTGCTCGAAGCATTGGCCTCGGGGCTGCCCGTGGTGGCCACCTCGACAGGTTGCGTCCCCGACGTCATCCTTCAGGGGGTGAACGGGTACGTCGTGGACGGCTCGGCGCAACAGATCAGAGGCCGCATCCTCGACCTTCTGCGGGAGGGCCCGTCGTCCATGGCACACGCGGCTCGCAGAACCGCGGAAGCCCACTCCTGGGCGGCCGTAGCGCGCGAGTACCTCGCAGTGGTGGACCACGTGGTCCAGTCCAGAGCGGCGCAACCGGGATGAGGGTCCTGCACGCCGTGCGGTCGGACGGGTTCGCGGGGGTCGAGCGTCACATCGCCTCCTTGGCCGTCGAGCAGGAGCGAGCAGGGCATCGGGTGGCCGTCGTCGGTGGGGACCCGACGGCGATGGCCGGCCTCCTCGACACCGTGCCGCACCGTCCGGCGCGGACGGTGACCCAGACGGCGGCTGCGATTGGGCGGTGGCGGGGCTACGACGTCCTGCACGTCCATATGACGGCGGCCGAGCTCGCGGCGGTCCTGGCCGATCCGTTCGGCAGGAGTCCGGTGGTCGCCACCCGCCATTTCGCCGGACGGCGGGGCTCAGAGGCCCTGGCCCGCACAGCCGCTCGGGTGATCGAGCACCGACTGGCGGCGCAGATCGCCATCAGCTCCTACGTCGCGCGCTCCGTCGAGGGCACGAGCACGGTCGTCCCGACCGGGGTGCCGGTCCGACCTCCCGGCCGTCCCGCCGCCGAGCGTGACCGCACCGTCCTCGTGGTGCAGCGACTTCAGCCGGAGAAGCAGACGGCGGTCGCGGTCGAGGCCTTCGCCCGAAGCGGGCTGGCGGAGCAGGGCTGGTCGATGGACGTGGTGGGCCCCGGTGCCGAGCGGGCGCGGCTCGAGCGGCAGGCCGCTGCGCAGGCATCACCAGGCTCGGTGCGCTTCCTGGGCCGGCGCCACGACGTGCAGGACCGGATGGCGGCGGCGGCTGTACTCCTGGCGCCGTGCCCCCTCGAAGGGCTGGGGATGAGTGTGCTCGAGGCGATGGCCGCGGGCCTGCCGGTGGTCGCGGCCGCGGCCGGCGGACACCTCGAGACGGTCGGCTCCACCCAGGGTGCGGCGCTCTTCCCACCGGGAGACGTCGACGTCGCGGCCCGGCTCCTCCGGGAACTCGCAGCTGACCAGGGCCGCCGTGACACGTACGGGAGTGCCCTGCGCCTCACCCAACAACAACGGTTCACCGTGGCGGAGCAGCAGCGGGCCACCGAGGCCGTCTACCGGAGCGTGCTGTGACAGAGCTGGTGGTCCTCTCCCTGGAGGTCTGGGACGCGGTCTGGCGCCGCAACCAGCACCTCGTCGCGGGCCTGCTCCGGCGCGACCCGTCGCTCCGCGTGCTCTTCGTGGAGCCCGCGGCCGACCCGCTGCATGCCCTCGCGTCCGGTCGTTCCCCCGGGCGCGGCCGCGGCCTCCGCCGGGAGCCCACGACCGAACGGCTCTGGCTCCTCGAGCCCACGAAGTGGCTGCCACGACGGACGGACCCGGGCGCCGACCGCCGTCTCGCCGACGTCGTGCGCAGAGCCGCGCGGCGGCTGGGGATGGGGCACCCCGTCCTGTGGGTCAACGACCCCGCGGGCGCCGCCGTCCTCGCACTCACCGGATGGCCTGCGCTCTACGACGTCACCGACGACTGGGTGGCCGCCCGACGCACCCCCGCCGAGCACGACCGGCTCCTGCGGGACGAGGGCGTGCTGCTCGACCGGTGCGCCGAGGTCGTGGTCTGCTCGCCGCACCTGGCCCGGACCAAGGGCGCTGTCCGGCCCGTCACGCTCGTCCCCAACGCTGTCGACACGGCCGGGTACACCGGTCCCGTCGCGCGGCCCGCCGATCTGCCGCCCGCGCCGGTCGCCGTCTACGTCGGCACGGTCCACCGGGACCGCATCGACGTCGAGCTCTGCGCCGAGGTCGCCCGTGCCCTCGGCCCCGGCGGGCTCGCCCTGGTGGGCCCAGCGCCGCTGCCACCGGCGGACCTCGACCTGCTCACGCACGCCGGGGCGGTGCTCCTCGGCCCGCGCGACCGCCGCGACGTCCCCGCCTACCTGCGGCACGCCGACGTCCTCGTCGTCCCGCACGTCGTCGACGACTTCACCGACAGCCTCGACCCCATCAAGCTCTACGAGTACGCCGCCGCCCGCCGGCCCGTGGTGAGCACCCCCGTGGCCGGGTTCCGGGACTCCACCGACCCGCTGGTCACCGTGACGGACCGGGACGGTTTCGCCCGCGCGGTCCTGGCCACGACCGAGGCCGTCCGGGTGGTAGACCCTTGGGGCCACTCGCCGTGTGACGGCGTGGCGCTGGGTGTGCCGACGTGGCGGGAGCGGACCGAGCAGATGGCCGAGGTCGTGGCACGTGTCGCGGGAGGCAGCTGACGTGCGCGTCGTGTTCACGGACCACACGACCGTGCCCGGTGGTGCCCAGCTCGCCCTTTCGCGGTTGCTGGCGGCCAGCGCCGGTTGGGACGCGAGCCTCGTGGTACCCCGCGGGCCACTGGGGGCGTACGCCGCGCTATCGCGGGGCGGCCCAGTGGGGGTGGTCCGCGCTGGGCCGACACTGCGGCCTGGGGCGGGTAGCGCTGAGCTTCACTCTCAGGTTCGCCATGCCCTGGACGTCATGCGGCAGGTCGGCGCCCTCGTGCTACGCCAAGAGGTGCGTCGCGCGGATGTGCTCTACGCCAACTCGGCGCGCTCGGCGGTGTACACCACCGTCGTCGGCGCGTTGCTGCGCAAGCCCGTGGTCGTCCACCTCCGTGACGCCGTCTCGCGGCAGGCGCTCGGGACGACGGGGTATAAGGCGATGACCCGTCTGGTGCTCCCCCGGGCGGCGGCCGTCGTCGCGAACTCGAGGTACACGCTAGAACTGGCGGAGCGCTGTGCGCCCCTGTCGGGGCTCACCTCCGTTATTCACAGCCCGGTGGGTGATGTCTCCTCCGGTGAGCCCCCGGCTCCGCGGCTGAAGGTCGAACGGATCGGTATGGTCGCCCGGATCTCGCCGTGGAAGGGGCAAGACCTCCTCATCAAGGCGTTCGCGCTCGCGTACCCGGGTGAAGATGTCACGTTGCACCTGGCGGGCGCCCCCCTCTTCGGTGAGTCCGACCATTTGGCCCGACTGCGCCAGCTCGCCACTGAGCTCGGGGTCGCGGAGCGGGTGGTGTTCCACGGACACGTCCGGGACGTCGGCGCGTTCATCGACAGCCTCGACATCGCTGTTCAGTGCTCGACGCAGCCTGAGCCCCTGGGGCAGAACGTCCTCCAGTACCTGACTCGAGGGCGCCCCGTCGTGGCGATGGCCGAGGGCGGCCCGCTCGAGCTCGTTGGTGACGGCGTCACGGGGGTACTGATTCCGCCACGCGATGTCGAGGCGCTGGTAATCGCCCTTCAGGGCCTGAGCGGCCCCGAGGTTCGACGCTCCCTGAGCAACGCCGCTCGCGGGAGCGCACTGGCAGTCCAGGGTGAGGCGTTGCATCGGACGCACGACCTCCTGAGTGCCGTGTTGGACCGTGAGTTCGCTTTCCGCCGCTACTCATCCTGGTGCAGAAACTCGGGATTCGACGCGTTCCCGTGCGTGCGCCTCGCAGAATGGGCGGCGGCTTCGGTATATCGACGTGCGAGACCGCGGTGACCGACAGGCCTCGAGGCCCTGTCTTGATCGTCGCGCGACTTCCTCGAACGCACCTCAATGCGCTGGTGCGTCATCGCAGATCTGCAGTCGTTCCAAGGGGTGCACGGCACGCACCCGCCGACGCGAGAACGTGCCTTGTGGCGGTGATCTCGAGTGAACTCGTGTGTAACCGCTATTGGGGCTCGCCACTGTTGGCGCGCCTGTAATGCGTGGCGTGGGGTCTTAGCGAAACAATCGGCCAGGGCAGGCCATCTTTCCTCGTCAGCGAGGATCGTCGCTGGACTCGCGCTCCTTCTCGCTACCCCCTGGTGGCACGTTTGCGTACATGGCCGTCAAGCATGCTCGGGTTCATGCGATCGCGACGAATCCTCTACCCATGCCAAGAGAGGCTCTGATGTGCGAGCCCAGTGCATTTCGTGGAGTGCCCAAGCGCGGATTGTCAGTGCTTCCCGTGCTGGCATCTCCGGTTGATTGAGAACGTCTCCAATGTGACTAACCCACTCTTCCGCACTGTCCGAGATGAAGGTGGGAACAGGAGTAGCAAATGCGGCAGCATCGAGCGTGGCCAGGGTCGGCACGCCCGAAGTGAGAGCCTCGAGGTACTTGACCGGAGCGCCGACACCGCCCTGCACCGGGACTGCCACAAGGTGCGCGTCGGAGAGAAATTCGGAAACACTCGGGACGCGACCGACCGCCCGGACGCCTGGCGGTAGGGTAATTGATTCGGCGCCCGCTCCTGCGATCTCGCACGACAATCCGTCGGGCAGCTCTCGCCAGACGCGCTCGGCGAACCACGCCAGACCGTCGCGATTCGGTTGCCAGTACCAATTGCCGAATAACTTGAGTTTCGGGCGTGCCGACCTGCTCGGTGGCCTACTCCACTCTGAGGGCTCCACTCCGTGCGGAAGGATTATCGCTGCATCTGAGATCGGACGAAGGCGCTCCGCTTCTTTCGGGGAGCAAACGCTAATAGTTGCCCTCGCTGCAATATCGCTCTCTATCGAGTGCCAGTGCCTCGCCACATCAAATTCACCTCGCTGTCGATGCCAGGCGCTCAGGACATTGTGCATGTCCACGAGGGTGGGGGCGCCGAGGCGCTTCGCAGTATCCCCCCAACGGACCCAAGACTCGGAATGAGCCACAACTATTCGATCCCATTCCCCTGCGACACTGTTGCGTGTCTGAACCCCCGCGAACAAATTCCTCAGCGGACCAATCCTGGTCTGGACGCGGTGCACTGTTGCTATTCTTCTCACGTTGTCGTCTGACTGTGACCCCATAACGGATGCGACCGTGATTTCATGTCCGGCGTCACGCAACGCCTTGATTTGGAAGAACTGACGTCTCTGTCCACCCTGACCGTCAACGTCGGGTGTCTCGTCGCTCAACCACAGCACTCGCATGGGGGGACACTAGGTGAAGGAGAAGCGGACTGGGCCAAAACGCACCGTGCGCCATAGCCAGGCGATAATCTGACTCCTGACAGGCGACGGACGGAGGGCGATGTCGCACGTCCTGATGTCGACGTCGTGGACGTGGAACCTCGGCGAGCCCGACGACCTCGGTGAGGTCACGCTGACCTTGCTGCGGCGACGGTCGGACTGGGGCCTGTCCCGTGCGGCCACCCGTCGAGGGATGCTGGCTTACGCGGCCTCCCTCGCATGGCGGGCAGGCGCATACGACGCCGTCGTCCTGTCGACCGTCGGTGTCGAGGCCGCCCTCACGGCCCTCCTGATCAAGGTGCGCTCGCGTTCGACGAGAGTGGTCGTCTTCGACTTCCTCGCACCCCGCCGCGAACTTCCCCGCAGCCTCGCCAGCCTGCTCTTCCGAGGCATCGACCGGTTCCTCGTGATCCGCTCCGGCGACGTCGCGATGCTCGCGCGTCGCTTCGGCGTGCCCCGGGAACGGTGCGTCTTCGTGCCGTGGCCCGTGCGCGCGGACCAGGTGCCGGCCGACGTCGGTGAGGACGGCTACGTCTACTCGGCCGGCTGGGCGCACCGGGACTGGCGCACGCTCGTCGCCGCGCTGGATGAGCAGCGGCTGGTGGCCAAGATCGCCCCGGGACGGGACGTTGACGTCCCGGAACGGTCCCGCGGTCGCGTCGAGGTCGTCGAGATGCCGCCGCCCGAGGTCGGCCGTTCGCTCGCCGCGCGGGCCAGTGTGGTGGCGGTGGTCATGGAGGAGACCGACCTCCCTGCCGGCCCGCTGGTGCTCCTCGACGCCATGGCCGCCGGCAAGGCCGTCGTCGCCACCGCGGTCAACGGCACACGGGACTACGTCCGTGACGGCGAGACCGCCCTGGTGGTCCCGCCCGGGGACGCGGCGGCGCTCGGTGCCGCTCTGACCCGTCTCATCGCGGACGCCGAGCTGCGGTCCTCCCTCGGACGGGCCGCCCGCGCAGAGGTCCTGGAGCGCTGCTCGCTTGAGCGGTTCTGGGGGGAGGTGGCGGCGCAGTGCCGCTGATCTCGGTGCACCTCCCCGCTCGGGACGCCGCCGGCACCCTGCCACTGGCAGTGCGATCGACGCTTGCCGCGCTCCCACGCGACGCGGAGCTCGTGGTCCTGGACGACGCATCGCGGGAGCACCTCGGGGGCGCACTCGCGGGCTTCGAGGACCGGCGGCTGCGGCTCCAGCGCATCGACGTGAGCGCCGGCATCGGACCAGCGCGGCAGCTCCTGCTCGACAGGACCGACAGCGAGTACGTGGCGTCGATGGATGCCGACGACGTCACCCTGACCGGGCGGTTCCGGTCCCAGCTCAGGGCACTGCGCGGCGGGGCCGACCTCGTCTTCTCCCCGATCATCAGCTTCTGGGACACCCCACGGAGGATCCGGCCAGGCCTGCCGCTACCGATCTCGGCCGAGGCGATGCCGTTGCACCTCCTCGTGCACAACCTCCTTTGCAACCCGACGATGGCCGCCCGCCGGTCGGCAGTCGACGCGGCCGGCGGCTACCGGAGCGTTGTCGCGGAAGACCACGACCTGTGGCTCCGCGCCCTGGCGGCCGGCCTTCGTCTCCAACGCACGGCGCGTCCGGTCCTGGCCTACCGCCACCACCCCCGGCAGACCTCGAAGCAACAGCACTTCATCGGCAGCGCGTTCGACGACCCCCCGCTTCGGGCCGCCTACGACGAGTTCGTCGACCGCAACTTCGGTGTGCCAGCGTCGTGGCTGGAGGCCTTGTGGTCCCGCGAGTCGGGAACTGAGCGCATGGTGCGCGAGCTCGCGCCGCTCCGAGCGTTGATCGAGTCGAGGCGCACGGTGCTCGGGCCGGTACAGCAGGCCGTCCTGGCCCGCACAGTCCGACTGTTGGCGGTGCGTGAGTGAGCGGAGCGCCCGCGGCGCGCGTCGCCGCCCTCTACCTGCCGCAGTTCCACGCCGTACCGGAGAACGACGAGTGGGGGGTCCCGGCTTCACCGAGTGGCGCAACGTCGCCGGCGCGCGCAAGCGCTTCCCCGGCCACCGCCAACCGCACCTGCCCGGCGTCCTCGGCTTCTACGACCTGCGGCTGCTCGAGCCATGGGAGGCCGAGGCCGAGATTGCCGGGGTGCACGGGATCGAGGCGTTCTGCTACCGGCACCACTGGTTCGGAGGCGGACGCCGGATTCTCGAACGGCCCTTCACCGACGTGCTGTGCTGACCTCCGGGCGGCCGCCCTTACGGTGCTGCCTGCGCTGGGCGAACGAGACCTGGACGTCGATCTGGCAAGGCGCGCGCGACCGGGTGCTGATCGAGCAGACCTATCCCGGTGTGGAGGACTACCGTGCGTACTCGCCGCGCTGCTGCCGGAGCGTTTCTGCGTCCACGTCGGCGACGCCGTCACGACGCTCGCAGACCGACCCGGGCAGGAGCGGCTGCTCTGGGTGAAGTCTGGAACGAGTGGGCGGAGGGCAACTACCTCGAGCCGGATCTCGAGTACGGTTACCAGCGGCTCGAGGTGCTCAAGGACGAGCTCACAAACCGAAAAGCCTGACCTGCGGGAGGTGACCGAGTTGCTTGCGTTCATCACGTCGCTCCGGCACCCGGAGAACTCCGCCAACTACGGTCGCGTGGAAGCGCTGCTCCAGGCATCGCTCGGCTCGATGGCGGGACAGTCCGTCCAGGACCGTGTCGCGGTGATTGTCGGGAACCGCGAGCCGTCGTTCACGCTCCCCGCAGGCGCTCGGTTCGTACGCGTGGACTTCCCACCTCCCTCCGCCGTCAAAGGGCCGCAGACCGGCAGGGAGGCCGTGCTGCTCGACAAGGGAACGAAGTTGGCGGTCGCACTCCTGACGGCACGTGAGCACGGCCCCACCCACGTGATGGCCGTCGACGCGGACGACTTCGTCAGCCGGAAGATCGCGGCCCATGTCGCCCGGAACCCGGGCGTCGCAGGTTGGTACGTGACCTCGGGCTGGCGTTATAGCGCCGAGCGGGCGTCCGTGCGGCCACAGCCCGAGTTCTACCGGCACTGCGGCACGTCACACATCGTCCGGACCGACCTCTTCCGCGCGCCCGACCTCGACCCTCTCCGCGTCACACAGGCGGAGATCGCCGAGGCGTTCGGATCGCGACTCCACCACCTCCTCGCCTCCCACGTCACTGTGGTGGAGTACCTGGCCGCGCACGGCAGCCCATTGAGGCCGCTGCCGTTCCCCGGGGCCCTGTACGCCGTGGGGACCGGGGAGAACCACTCCGGCATCAGCATGGGCGGCCTCGGTCGCCCGGTGGGTGCACGCATGAGCGCGGAGTTCGCCGTGCCGCCGACGCCTCTCACACCGGTGAGCATCGCGAGGGCCGTTCTGCCTAGCCGCAGGGCGTTCTCCGCTCGCCTGAGCCCCCTGCGCGTCCCTAGAAGGCGTGGCCCGGCATTTCGCTCGGAGAGGTGACGCGCTCGCCTGGCTCCTGTGCGCTGCGGTGGTCGTCGGGGCGGGAGTCGTCGAGGGGCTCGAGCGACCCGAGTGTGACGAGGCGGGCGAACTCGGCGTTGCTGGCGCGCACCTCCTCGAATGTGCCCGTGCACTCGATCCGGCCCACTTTCATGAACGCGATGCTGTCGCAGTCGCGCACCGTGGAGAGGCGGTGTGCGACGATCACCACGGTGATCGACCCGTGCAGCGCCGTGATCGTCTCGCCGATGCGGTGCTCGGTCTCGTTGTCCAGCGCGGACGTGGCCTCGTCCAGGACGAGGAGGTGCGGGCGACGGTACAGCGCCCGGGCGATGCCGACACGCTGGCGTTGACCACCGGAGAGGCGCGAGCCCTTCTCGCCGATCGGCGTGTCGATGCCGTTTGGGAGCTCGCTGACGAGCTCGTCCAGCTGGGCCTGCGCAATGGCACTGGCGAGAAGCTCCCGGTCGATCGCGGACCGGTCCTGGTCGAAGGCGATGTTCTCCGCGAGTGTCGCATCGAGGAGGTAGACGTCCTGTGGCACGTATCCGATGCCGCCCTGCCAGCGTCGTTTACGTCCGGCGATGTCGGCCCCGTCGACGGCGACTCGCCCGCTTGTCGGGTCGTGCAGCCCGAGCATGATGTCGACCAGGGTGGTCTTTCCCGCGCCGCTGCCCCCGACGAGGGCCACCGAGTTGCCGTGCGGAACGGTCAGTGTGACGCCACTCAGGACGTCGGCCGACCCGTCGGGGTAGCGGAAGGAGACTTTCTCGACGCGCAGCGCCTCGGCGAACGTGATGGGGGGCCCGTCCTCCTCGTGCCGTTCCTCGATACGCCGCGCCTCCGTGACCTCGGTGTGGACGATGTCGAGGTACCGGGCCCCGAACCGCAGTCCGCCAATGTTGCCGAGCAGCCCGGTCACCGAGGGCAGCACACGGAAGCCCGCCGCGACGAACATCGCCAGTACGCCGATCGTCCCACCGGCGGTCGCATCCTGTCCCGACGTGCTGATCCCCACGACGAGGATGATGCCGACGGCCACGATGAAGAGGATCTCGAGAAGGTACCGCGGCATCCCGGAGATGAACTCAGCGGTCCGTCCGGCCCGCGCCCCCCGCATCGCCGCATCTCGGTAGTTCCTGACGAAGTGCTCCTGCGTGCCGCGGAGGTTGAGCTCCTTGATCCCGCCCAGCGCGGCCAGCGCGGTGCGCCACGCATCGCGGGCTGCCTCGGAGGCCACGACGCCGGCAGCGGTCGCCCGTGGCTTCACGACCCTGAGGTAGAGAAGGGCGGCCAGGCCGAAGTAGACCGCGACGACGAGGGTCGGGACGGGGGCCGAGATGAGCAGGGCGGTGAGGATGGCCGCGATCGAGGTGACGTTGGAGACCATGCCCATGAGCCCGTACACCGTGGTCCCGAACACCTGGGTGACGGCGTCGTTCATCGTGCGGATCATCTCCGAGGAGCTGCGCCGCGCGACCACGGTGAACGGGGATGTGAGGAAGTGGCGGAGCAGCCGTGAGGAGAGGTCGACGCGGTTGATCGCCTTGAAGCCGGCCATCCACCAGGTGTAGGCCATCGCCCCGAGGTCCTTGAGGATGAAGAGCGCCACCACCACAATTGTGAGGATGAGGGTGAGTGTTTGCGGCTCTGGGTCGCCCAGCAGGCGCGAAACGAACCCGGCCGACCCGGCGTCGTCGGCAGCGCCGGTGGCGAGGTTGACCAGCGGGAGGACCAGTGCGATCGCAATCGTGTCGAGAAGGGCGATCGCGATCGACATCACCGACGCGAGGATGAGCTTCTGCTTGGTCCGCCGGTCGAAGATGTCATTGAGCTTGCCGAGCAGGTCGCGCACGGTCGTCCTCACCCCTCGTGGCTCGGCCTTCGGCCTGCTGGAGCCTCGTCGTCGAGCCTAACAGCGTCGATCCGCGCCGGAACGGCGATCCTCACGACCGGAGCATGCGGCTCAGTGCCAGCGGTGGGGGCATCGTCCGGTCGGCGAAGTGCTCGCGCAGGCGGGCGGCCGAGCGCTGAAGGTCGCCGGTGGCGGCGGCCACCCTGTTCCTGTCCGCCGGGCGCACCTGGTCGAGGAGATCCTCGAGCGAGGACGACTCGTCCAAGACCAGGAATCGATCGTCGCCGACGACGGTCTCGTGATCGCGGAACTTGAACGTACCACCCGGCAGATCCGGCTCCAGCGACGTCCACGCGGCCGGAATCCCGAACGCGTCAGCGACCACCACACCATGGAGCGAGGACGAGATGACGTACCGGCACGACGCGATTTCGCGGACCACGCTTCCTGTGCGCCCGTGCACGTTGATGAGGTGCACGTCACGGGGGTACCGCTCGGCCAGCGCGAGTACGGCCCGGTTCGACCGGTGGTGGCCGTGGGGCACGAGACCCACGCGCCACCGAACCGGCGGTCTGCGCATCAGGTGCGAGACGAGCAGGCCCGGGTCACCGAGCGGGGTGTCGGCGGGTGCGGCGGTACGCGCACGCGTCAGCTCGCCGCGTACCGCCAGGACGGTGGCACCAGGCAGCGGTCGTTGCTCGTCGTGCATGAGGCCAGAGCCCCAGACCACGCCGGAGAAGTCCTCGGGCATGTGCTCGATGATGCTGCCGACACCGACCATCTCGGCCCGGCCGGGAACACGGTGTACCGGGATCACGCCAAAGTGAGGCAGAAGCCATGAGGTGAGTCCGTCGCCGAAGTTGGGGTGCCCGTCCCACCAGTAGGCCGGGACCACGGGGCTGCTCGGGTAGAGGCTTGGTCGAAGTGCCGCAGCTCCCAAGCGCAACAGCATGCGCGTTCGCCGCCGCGGGGCCTGGTCGTACGAGAGAAGCGGTCCCTTCATCGTCGGTAGAGCTCCTCGTACTTGTCGGTCGTCCGGGCCCAGGTGTAGCGCTCGACGGTGCGGCGGCCGGCCACGCTGAGGCGGCGCGCCAGGTCGCGGTCCCGCAGCAGCGTGGCGAGAGCAGCGGCGAGGGAGTCGACGTCGAGGGGGTCGACGAGCAGCCCGTCGACCCCCTCGGTGACGATCTCGGCCGGTCCGCCCCGCGATGTCGCGATGACCGGCGTCCCCGCCCGCCAAGCCTCGAGGATGACAATCCCGAAGGCTTCGTACCGGCTCGGCACGACGAGGACCGTGGCGGCGTCGAGCCAGCCGGCGACCCCATCGCGGCGGAGGACCCCCAGGAACGACACCTGATCGGCCACCCCCAGCTCCGTGACGAGCGCGCGGAGGACGGCGACCTCGGTGCCGTCCCCCCCGAGTGCGAGCCGGGTGCCTGGTGGGAGGTCCGCCCGGGCGAAGGCGCGCAGGAGCAGGTCAAAACCCTTGGTGCGCTCGATGCGGCCCAGGGCGAGGACGACAGGCCCGCAGGCCTGCACATGTGCGGGGTCCAGCTTCTCGTCGAGGTTGACGCCGTTGGGCACCACCACGCCGTCGTCCAGACCGAAACGACGCCGCAGGTCGGCGAGGACGACCTCCGAGCACCCGGTCGTCAGGGAGGCGTCGCGGACGGCACGGCCCAGTGACCAGCGGAGCAACGTCGACTTCTCGAAGACGTTGTGGTCGTCGCCGGAGGTCTCGCCGTGCGAGCTGATGACCAGCGGTGTGCGCGTGCGCCGCGCGAGCGCCCAGGCCCAGATCCCGTTGGGCCCGAAGCACTGCACGTGCAGCACGCTGGGTCGCAGCGCCCGGTAGGCGGCCCGCCAGGCCCTCACTGCGGGCGGAAGGGCGAGGATGAAGCGCAGCACCCCGCCGACAGACGCCGAGGGCAGCGGGCACGGGAGGTAGCGCACCTCTACGCCGTCGACCTGTGCGGTTCCGAGATGCTCCCCCCGGTCCACTGTCCACACCGCCACCTGCCGCCCGCGACGGCGGAGCTCGGCGGCCACCTGTCGGACGTGCTCCTCGACCCCGCCGACGTGCGGGTGGTAGGAGCTGGCGACCAGGGCGATCGGGCCAGGAGCCATGCCCACCCCCGCCTCGAAGGAACCTCTCACCTGCCACTATAGGGACGGCGCCCACCCACCGAGGGGACTACTGATGCCGCAGCTCGTCCTGGCCACGACCGCCGTCGGCGCGCCGATGGGGGCGCAGGTCTACCAGGAGGAGATCGCGGCACGGGCCGTGTCCGCGCTGGCGGGCGTGACGACCGCAGCGGACGGCGTGACGGCCGAAGGTGCGGCGCGCGGCCAGCCGTCAGAAACCTGGCGGGTCTCGCGCCTCGTGGCCAGGTCCATGCGCTCGACCCTGCCGGGCAACAAGCGGCTGCCGATGGGCCCGCTCAGTCGCGCCGGGCTCCGGACGCGGCGCCTCGCGGGGGCCGCGCTGTACCCGCGCGGGGCCGTCGTGCACCGCATGACCCTCGAGCTGCCGCCTGCCCCTTTGGACGTCGTCACCCTTCACGACGTCGTCGCGTGGCGGTTCCCCGACGAGTCCGCCCCGGTTGCCGCGGCGCCCGAGGAGATCCGGCGCGCGGCGGCGGTCATCTGCGTGTCTGCGTTCTCCGCGGCCGAGGCGGTCGACCTCCTCGGCGTCGTGGACCCCGTCGTCGTCCACAACGGGGTCGACAGCCGCTATCTCGACGCCACCGCCGCGTCCCCCGACCAGCTCGCCGGGCTCGGCGTCACAGGTCCCTACGTGCTGCACGCCGGCGGTGCGTCCCGAAGGAAGAACCTGGAGGGGCTCGCCGCCGCGTGGCCGTCCGTGCGCCGCAGCCGGCCGGAGCTCACCCTCGTCCTCGCCGGCCCGCCGCACCCGCGCCGGGACGCCCTCTTCCGGGACCTCGCCGGGGTCCGGCAGGTCGGGCGGGTTCCCGACGGTCTCATCGCCGGGCTGCTCGCCGGCGCGTCCGCCGTCGTCGTGCCGTCCCTCTACGAGGGCTTCGGCCTGCCGGCGCTCGAGGCGATGGCGGCGCGGGTGCCGGTCGTCGCGGCAAGGACCTCCTCGTTGCCGGAGGTGGTCGGCGACGGCGGCATCCTCGTCGAGCCGACGCCGGCGGAGATCGCCGAGGGCATCCTCTGGGCGCTGTCGGGCGACACGGCCGTGGACGCTCTCGTCGCACGGGGGCGGGAGCGTGCTGCGGGGTTCACCTGGGAACGCAGCGCCGCTGGTCACGCGGCCGTCTGGGCCGCCGTCGGGGGCTGAGCATCCGGCAGCACCGGCGGCGTGCAGGCCTCGGCAGCGGCCGTGGGGGTGGTCCCGCCCGCTGCGGCCGGCCCCGGGAACAGCCACTCCAGGTACCGCCCGGCGACCTCCGGCCACGCGAACGCCGCCGCAGTCGCGACGGCCTCCGCCCTCATCGCCGCCCGCTCGGTGTGAGGCATCGTCGCGGCGCGGACGAGCGCCCGGCCGAGCGCCCCGGCGTCGCGGTGCGGCACGAGGAAGCCGTTGACGCCGTCGACGAGGATGTCGTCCGCGCCGCTCTCGGCGGTCGCGACGCAGGTACGCCCGTGCGCGAGCCCCTCGAGCAGGGAGACGGGCAGCCCCTCGGCGTCCCCGGTGTCCGTGATGATCGACGGCACGACGTGGACGGTCGCCGCGGTGAGGAGCTCGGACTTGCGAGTGCCGGCGACGTAGCCGGTGAACTCGACCGAGTCCGAGAGCCCGAGGCTCGTGGCCTGCTCCTGCAGGTCGCCGAGCAACGGTCCGTCCCCGGCGACGACGAGGCGCCACCCGGGCAGCGACCCGCGCACGTCGGCGAAGGCCTCGAGGAGGTAGGCGACCCCCTTCTTCTCGGCGAGCCGGCCGAGGAAGAGGATCGTCGGCGGGACGTCCCCGGCCGCCGGCGACGGCGAGGGCGAGGCGAGCGGGGCCACCGCGCCGGGGAGTACCTGCACCGTGTCCACCCCCATCGGCAGGATCGGCACGTCGGACGAGCGCCGGTCCCACTCCCTGGCCGGGAAGAACGCGCCGAGCCGCTCGAGCGAGCGCCGGCTCACCGCCGAGACGCTGCGCGCCCGGCGGGCGTGCCACCGCACCACCCGGGGCCCTAGCCCCGGCACCTTGCCCCACACCGCGACGTCGGCGGCGTGAGTGGTGAACACGAACGGCACCCGGGTGAGCGCGCAGGCCCAGCATGCCGTGACGCCCTGCGGGGTGAACCAGTGGGCGTAGACGAGGTCGGGGCGGACGCGGCGGATCAGTCGGACCAGCGCCAGGAACTCCCCGACGAAGAGGAACGGCACGAGCCCGTACAGCAACGGGTTCTCCTGCAGTGCCGGCAAGATGCCCCGCCCCGCGAGCCGCTGTGCGCGGCGCGGCCAGAAGTAGTGGAAGCGGTGCTCGACGAAGTGCTCGTGGGTGGTCAGTCCACGGGTCTGCGAGCGGGGGTCGTGCGGGGCGAGGACGTGGATCTCCAGCGCCGGGTCGAGCCGGTGCATCGCCTGGACCTGGTCGCGGACGAAGGCGGGCACCGGGTCGTCCGCGCTCGCGGGGAACGTCGACGCCACCACCACCAGCCGACGTCCCACGCTGCCGCCCTCCCGCCCGGCCGACCGGTTGACCCGGCGTGGCTGCAGCATCGCAGCCTCAGTAGGCGCCGCGGGCGCTGATGACGGCCTTGGCGGTCTTGAGGATGATGATGAGATCACCGGCGACCGACCAGTTCTCCACGTACGCCAGGTCCAGCCGGACGCCGTCCTCCCAGGACAGGTCCGAGCGGCCGCTCACCTGCCACAGGCCGGTGATTCCCGGCCGGGTGAGCAGGCGCCGGCGCACGTGCCCGGCGTACCCCTCCACCTCGCACGGCAGCGGCGGCCGCGGCCCCACGACGGACATCCGTCCGAGCAGCACGTCGAAGAACTGGGGGAACTCGTCGAGGGAGAACCGGCGGATGAGGCGTCCGACACGAGTGACCCGCGGGTCGTCCCGCATCTTGAACAGCACGCCGTTGCCGTCGTCGTGACCGCGCAGCTCCGCCAGCCGATCCTCGGCGTCGAGGGCCATCGAGCGGAGCTTGTGCATGGTGAAGGTCTCGCCGTTCTGCCCCACCCGCAGCTGCCGGAAGATCACCGGTCCGCCGTCCTCGAGCTTGATGGCCAGGGCCACGAGGGCGAGCACGGGAGCCATCGCGACGAGGATCAGGGACGCGACGACGACGTCGAGCGCGCGCTTGGCGAGGTGGTTGAAGCCTGAGTACTGCGGCAGGTCCACGTGGACCATCGGGAGGTTGTGGGCCGGGCTGGCGTGGACCCGCGGCCCGGCGACGTCGGTGAGCTGGGAGACGAGCATGAGCTCGACGTGGGTGTTCTCCAGCTCCCAGGCGAGCAGCCGGATGTCCATGCGGGGCAGGCCGCCGGCGACGACGACGGCTCCGACGGCCGGGGTGTCGACGAAGGCCCGCAGGTTCCGGCGCGGGACGTGCGGAAGGCCGTCGTGGCGGTCCGCGTCGTCCTGGGCGTCGACGATCGAGACGGCGACGGCGCGGTACCCGGCCTCGGGGTTGCGGCGCAGCTCGTCCAGCGCACGGCGGATCTCGGGCCGGCTGCCGACGACGACGACGCCGGTCATGTGCCGGCCCTCGCGGCGCCGGGCCCCGAGGTGGATCCGCAGGGCGAGCCGACCGAGGAGGACGAAGGCGAGGCCCAACGGGAACGCGACAGCGAAGTAGACGCGGGAGAGCTCGATCTGGAGGAGGTAGGAGCCGATCGCGACGATCCCGAAGGCGGTGAAGGTGCCCGTCACGACCTTGCGGTACTCGTCGAGCCCGGCCCCGACCACGCGGCGGTTGCGGGACTCGTTGGCGGACAGCGCCAGCATCCACACCGCGGCGAAGGCGGCGCCGACGACGGCGTACGAGAAGAGCTCACCCGCCACGAACACGCGGCCCTCCGCACCGCGGACACCGAACCGGGCGAACTGGGCGGCGAGCAGGGTGAGCGTGACCATCGTGGCGTCGACGACGAGGAGGACGGTGCGGTACCTGCCGTACCAGGGCGGAGTGACGCCGTCGTCCCTGGGGGAAGGAAACGACGGCGCCACGCCATTCCCGGCCTGGGGACCGGGAGTCTGAGGGGCCAGCCGGACGGGGGCGTCACGCGCTGGGGATACGGCCACGGGCTGCGGCTCGTCGACAGGTGCGCCCGCGGGCGGGCCGGGGAGCATGGGGCCGGCAGGCGGGTCGGTGAGCCGCCCGGCGGTGGTGGGGCTGGTGACGGGGCCGGCGGTGGTGGGACTGGCGATCGACCCGGCGACGGCCGGGCTCGCCGGGGCACGGCCCGCCGCCACGTCCTCCTCGACCGCGGCGCGGTGCCGGCCGGTGCCCGCCGCCGGTTCGGGGGAGGGCGCCGAGAGGCTGCCCTGGACCAGGCGCAGCCCGCTCGGGTGACGGCGGCGCCGGGCGGGGGACTCTCCGGCGAGGAGGTCGACGATCTCGCGCGCGCGCACGGTCACCGCACCTCCTCGCCGAGCACGGTGGCCAGGTCGGGCCGGGCCTTGAGGAGCTCGGCCACCCGGTCCTCCGCGAAGGCGCGGGAGACCTCGGCGAGCCGGGCGTCGTCGAGCCGGACGATCGACTGGGTGCCGTCCGGGCTCCACCCGGTCCCCAGGTGCGGGGCGGTGACGAAGAGGACGTCCTCGCGCTCCATCCCGTTGAGGTCCAGGGCGATGGCGCGCATCTGGTCCACACCCAGCCCGCCGTCGACGGCGAGGGACTCCGCCACGACGGTGACGAGTCCCGCCGTGCGCACCGGGTTGGCGAGGACGTTCTTGTCCACCGCCGACTCGACGATCGCTCGCAGCCAGTTCTGCTGGCGCTGGACCCGGTCGAAGTCGCCGCCGGGCAGGCCGTACCGCTCACGCGTGTAGGCCAGGGCCGCCTCCCCGTCGAGCACATGGGTGCCGGGCGGGTACACCTGCCCGCGGGTGTCCAGGCCCTCGGGCAGGGTCAGCTCGACACCGCCGAGGGTGTCGGTCAGACGGGAGAACGACTCGAAGTCAGCGACGGCGAAGTGGTCCACCCGCACGCCGGTCAGCTGCTCGACCGTCTGGATCATCAGGGTCGGCCCGCCCCAGGAGAACGCGGCGTTGAGCTTCGCCGGCCCGTGCCCGGGCACCTCCACCCAGGAGTCGCGCGGGAGCGACATCACGGTGAGGTTCTCGCGGTCGCCGGAGAGCTGGGCGAGCATGATCGCGTCGGTGCGCTGGGCGCCGTACGCCCACTGGTCCGGGTCGCCCGCCGAGATCCGGCTGTCCGAGCCGAGGATGAGCACGGTCAGCGGCGCGCCGGTCGCGGCGACGGCGGCGGAGCCTGCGGCCGGGTCCGGGGCCTGCTCGCCCGCGGCGCCGGCCGCAGGGGGCCGGGAGGGCAGGGCGAGGAAGGGGTCGTCGAGCCACTCGACCGCCTCACCCACCCGCTGCTGGACGGTCACGACCACCCCGACGAGCACCACGCCGAGGACCGCGACGACGGCGGCGACGGCGACGAGCACCCGGCGCGTGCGGCGGGCGTCAGGTGCGCCGCCGACAGGCGCGTGGTCGTCGGCGGACGGGCCCGGAACCCGCCCGTCCGGGAGCCGTCCGTCGGGCTGCGCCAGGAGCAGGCCGCCCGGCGGGTCGGCGGTGGCGGGGCGCGGCGTCATCAGGCCGCCGCTCGGTGCCGCGCGCGCGTGACGCGCTTCTCCGCGATCCGCGCAGCCATGGGCTCGTCGGCGCCGAGCGACGTCGCCAGGTGGTTCGCGCCGGGCTGGGAGGCGGTGAGCGGCTGCGGCAGGAATCGCCCGACGGCGATGCGCAGCCGGTGGTTGAAGCTCTCGACGCCGAAGTGCGCCACGTGCATCTCGATGAGGCGGCGGTCCCAGGGGCGCTCGAGGGCCTCGACGAGGGCGTCGGCGATGGCGTCGGCGCGGGGGGCGTCGAAGAACACGCCGTTGCGGCCCTCGACCACCGTGTCGAGGTAGCCGCCGTCGCGCAGCACGACCGAGGGCTTGCCGAACGCGCCGGCCTCGAGCGGGGAGAGCCCGTAGTCCTCGTACGACGCGGCCGCGAGTGCGGCGCTGTTGCGGTAGAGCCAGCGCAGCTCGTCGTCGTCGACCCGGCCCAGGAGGCGGACGCGCTCGCCGGCCATGGCCTCCAGCCGTGGCCGGTCGGGCCCGGCGCCGACCACGACGAGGCGGACGTCGGGCAGGGAGTTGACCGCGGCGATGACGGCGTCGACGTTCTTGTACGGCATGAGCCGTGCCACACAGAGCACGAAACCGGGCTCGACGCCCGGCACGGCCCGCTCGCCGCCGGCGGGCATGAGGGCCGGCGGCGGGGAGAGGACCTGCGCCTCGATGCCGTACGTCTCGGCGATCGCCCGCTGGGTGACCGTGGAGTTGGCGAGGTAGAGGTCGGCGTGCGCGGCCGCGCGGGCGTCCCACCGGCGCAGGCGCCCCGACAGCCCGCCCAGCGCCGCGGCGGAGATCATGTGGACGGCGCGGCCGGAGAGGCCGGGGTTGGTGTGCGAGCCGAGGTACCGATCGCGCTGGTAGAGCCAGCGGGCGGGGGCGTGGCAGTACACCACCGTGTGCTTGGCGCCGCGGTAGCCGTGCGCCCAGCCCGTGGAGCTGGCCACGAGGACGTCGCCCACCACCTTCTGGGAGCTGACCGCCGGCGCGAGCAGGGGCAGCGCCAGCCGGTGGCTGCGGCGCAGGAGGGAGAGGCGGTCGAGGCCGCTCGTGCGCAGGTCGATGTCGCCGAACTCGGGGAAGGTTCCCTTCGGGTCGTACAGCGTCGTGTACATGGGCGAGCCCGGGAACGCCTGGGCCAGCATGAGGGCCACACGCTCCGCGCCGCCACGCTGCGTCGCATAGTCGTGTGCGAGGACAACTCCGCGAGTCATTCTGATGCGCCCCCAGTCGCCGAACTGACAACCCCATTGACCCCCAGCGGCGCGCGCACATCGATAGCCGCGAGGATGAAAACGGGGGTGATATCCCGCTTTCACCCCCTCTGGCACAGAGGGTGAGGCGGGGTGAGGCGGGTCACACCGGAGGCGGTTCGGTGCGACGAAAGCGGGCACCTGCGTCAGCGGCCGCTCCTACGATGACGCCATGACCGACCCCCGGCGCACCGCGGCGACGGTCGACGACGCGCCCGCCGCCGCGCCGGTCGACGGCCGCCCGGCCCGCCGGCGTCGGCGCGGTCGCCCGGGGCGCCCACCGCGGCGCCGTCACCCGGGGCGGTGGGTCGCCCTCATCCTCACGCTCGCGATCCTCGTCCTCGTCCTCTCCGCCGTCCTCGTGGGCCTGGACGCGCTGCGGGCGCAGGCGAGCCTGCGCACGGCGGGCTCCGCCGTCGGGACCCTGCGCACCCAGGTCCTCGACGGCGACCGCGAGGCCGCGGCGACCACCCTCGACCGTCTCCGGTCCGACGCCGCGGAGGCACGCGCCGACACCCACGGGCCGCACTGGTGGCTCGCCGCCCGGATGCCCGTCGTCGGCGCCAGCGTCAAGGCCGTCCAGACCGTCACCGAGGTGGTCGACGGTCTCGCCACCGGTGCCCTTCCCGAGCTCGCGGACGCCACCGCCGTCCTCGACCCCGCGGTCCTCTCCCCGCAGGAGGGCCGGATCGAGCTCGACCCGTTCATCGAGATCGCCCCCCGGGTCACCGCCGCCGACGACGAGGTGCGGGAAGCGGCGATCCGCCTCGCCGCCGCCGACTCCGAGCGGGTGCTGCCGGAGGTCCGCGGCCCGCTCACCGAGCTGCGGGGGATGGTCGACGACCTCGCGATGACGACGGCGACGGCGTCCCGCGCGGTCCAGCTCCTGCCCTCGATGCTCGGCGCCTACGGCGAGCGCCGCTACGTGCTCGTCGCCCAGAACCCGGCGGAGGCGCGCGCCACCGGCGGCATCCTCGGCGCGTGGATCTCGCTCACCGCCAGTGACGGGTCGATCACCCTCGGGGAGCAGTTCGGAGCCGGACCCTTCAGCACGGAGGAGCCGGTCGTGGAGCTCACCGCGGAGGAGACGGACCTCTTCACCGAGCGGCTGGCCGTGTTCGGGGCCAACCCCTCGATGACGCCGGACTTCCCGCGCACCGCGGAGATCGTCAGCGCCATGTGGACCGGGGCGCGCGGGGAGCACGTCGACGGCGTCGTCTCCGTCGACCCGGTGGTCCTGCAGCGGGTGCTGGGGGTCACCGGACCGGTCGAGCTCGCCGACGGCCGGCGCCTGGACGGGGACAACGCCGCGCGCGTGCTCCTCAACGAGGTCTACGTCGAGCTCTTCCGCGCCGAGGAGCAGGACGCCGTCTTCGCCGACGCCGCCAGGGCCGCCTTCACCAGGCTCCTCGCCGGCGGCGGGAACCCCGCCGCGCTCCTGCCCGCCCTGGCGTCGTCCGCCGACGAGGGCCGGCTGATGCTGTGGTCCTCAGACCCGCGCGAGCAGAGCCTGCTGTCCGGGACCGTGCTGAGCGGCGAGCTGCTCGGCGAGGTCGACGGCGCACCCGAGCTCGGTGTCTACCTCAACGACGCCAGCGCCACGAAGATGAGCTACTACCTCGACACCGCGGTCACGGTCGAGCGGACCTCGTGCCTGTCCGACGGCGCCCGGGCGCTCACCCTGACCCTGGACATCGCCTCCACCGCCCCCGAGGAGGTCAGCTCCTACCCCGACCAGCTCACCGGCCGCGGCTGGCTGACGCCCGGTGAGGTGTGGACCAACGTCATGGTCTACAGCCCCGCCGGCGGGCGGATCGATGCCGTGCGGCTCGACGGCTCGGAGGAGTCGGTGACCGGCTTCTACGCCCACGAGGGCATGGTCGTCTCGGTCACCCGCGTGACCCTGACCCCCGGGGCGTCCCACGTCCTCGAGGTCGACGTCGAGACCGCCGCAGGTCAGGACGCCCCGGCCCAGGTCCGGACGACGCCGCTCGCGAGCCCGACAGAAGTCGTCGTGAACGACTCCCCATGCTGAGAGGCTTGCGCTACGGTTGTCGAGATTAGCCCCTGACTGAATGAGGCACATCATGAAGCTCTCCCGCACCGTCGTGTCCATCGCCGCCGTCGCCGCGCTTGTCGCCATCCCCGGCGCAGCCTTCGCCGACGGCCACGTCGCCGACCAGTCCTGCGAGGCCGAGGCTCCCGAGTACGGCGGCGTCTGCCCGGACGACGACGACAAGAAGCCCACGCCCAAGCCGACCCCTGCTCCCACGCAGAAGGTCATCCGGACGCTGCAGACCCGCTGACGTCCGGGACGCGGGGCTCTGGGGCGCCCCGTTCCTGGACTCGCGGTGGCGAGGTTGTCCGTCCGGGGGAGGGATCGCACCGTTGCGGTGCGGTCCCTCTTCCCACCCGGTGGTGCCGTGGTCGCGCGCGTCCGGCGCGTTCCCTTCCGGGTGCGTCAACCGGCCACGCTGCCGCGCGGTGCTGTGCTCCACTGGTGACGAGACGCACACGGCTGTGAGGACGCGACGATGAACCCACGTAGGAGCAGCGCGGCGGCAGTGCTGGGCCTCGCGCTCGCGGCCGCCGTCGGCCTGGCGGCGTGCAGCAACGACCCCGAACCGACTCCCGCCCTCTCCGCCGCTGAGTCCTCCCGGGAGGCCGGCGAGACGGCCGGTGAGCACCCGGCCGAGACCACGGGGGTGACCCAGCAGGCTGAGGCCGACCCGGGAGAGGCACCGCCGCCCCTGGACCCGGGCATCTTCGGTCACGAGGACTTCGTCGGCGCGATCGAGATGGAGTACCGCGGCGACCGGACCTCGGAGTCCGCCGTCATGGCCGACTCCGCCTACGACGCCTTCTTCGGCGGCGACTACGACCGCCCGGCGGCGGGCGAGAAGGCCGTCCTGCGGCTGACGGCCATGGTCGACCCGCGGGACGGCAACCGGCTGCTCATGATGGGCGCGGTCATCGACACCATCACCGACCCCAACGAGCTCGTCATCGGTCTGCACAACGTGCTGGGCATCGACGGCTCCGTGGCGCTCAACGGCGAGGAGCACGAGGGCCGGGTCGCCGGCGCCAGCGGCGTCATGGAGGTCGGGGACCGGGTGACCATCTGGACGCCGCACCCCAGCGAGCCGGACCTGGTCTACCGGTACGTCTACGAGGTGGTCCCGCCGGAGGACGCCGAGGGCAGCTTCGCCCTGTACGAGTCGGACCTCAACATCGACGACAAGGTCTACCGGGAGAGCCCGAGCGAGGACGTCTACCAGCTCTCCACGTACATCTGCTGGCCCCCGAACCAGCTCGCCCAGCGACTCGTCACCCGCCTGCACCTCGTCGAGAGCTCGGTCGAGCAGGGCTCGGTCGCACCGCTCGCCTGACCGTGCGGACCGCCTCCACCACCACTGGGCCGAGGGCGGCACGACGACGGACGTAGGCTGACGCCGGTGCCGTCCTACCGCGTCCGCGTCCCCGTCGGCCTGCTCAACCCCGGGGTGGCGCCCGAGAGCGTGCTGCCCGCCGCGTCGAACGCCGTCGCCAGGCTCGTCAGCGTCGAGGCGCGCGACCTCGCCGTCGTCGCCGGCCGCGCCGTCGTGACGGTCCGGTTCACCGCCGCGGACGACGGCGAGGCCCTGACTGCCGCGGATGCCGCCGTCGCCGAGGTCGCCGCGCTGGCCTCGACCGGCCGCGCCGCCGTGGAGCGGCGCGACCGCGGCCGGTGGGCGCCGTTGGGTGATCGGCGCAACGGGATGCTCGGTCGCGACTGATCCCTCCGTCGCCGAGAGATCCCCGCACACCGCTCTCGCTCGGCGACGGAGGGATCGTTGGGCGACGCAGGGATCGCTCGCGGCGGAGGAAGTGGCGCCGGAGGGATCGTTGGGCGACGCAGGGATCGCTCGCGGCGGAGGAAGTGGCGCCAGAGGGATCGCTCATGCACGAGGGAACCGCTCGGCAGGCCGGCGCGGCTGCGGGGCGGTGCATTGCTGGGAGCTCACCCGCCCGGTAGCGACGGGGGACCACCCGCGGCCCCTGACGTGCCGCGCGGCGGCGGGGGTGCAAGCCTGGGGCGGTGAAGATCCGCAGACCGCGCTCCCGTGACGCCGCCACGAAGACCCCGGGAACCGCGACGTCGTCCGCGCCCGGTGTCGCCGCCCCCCGGACACCCGGCGCCGCAGCCGCCCAGCCCGGCGTCACCGCCGGCACGGCACCCCCCGCAGCCGCCTCCGGCGCTGCCGCCGCGATCACCCAGGGCTCGCGGCGCCGTCGCCGGGGGATCTGGGAGGACAGCCTGGGCCGAGCGGCCATCCGCGCCGCGCAGGTCCTGCTCGTCCTCGGCCTCGCCACCGTCCTCGTCATCGGGCTGCGCGAGCTCAAGCTGCTCGTCATCCCGATCCTCATCGTCACCATCCTCGCCGCGGCGATGAGCCCGGCGGTGGCCTTCCTCCGCCGTCACGGCTGGCCCAACGCCCTGGCCACGTGGGCCACGCTCATCGTCGGGCTCGGTGGCCTGGGCACGATCCTGTGGCTCGTCGGCCGGGAGATCCGCGACGAGTCCGACCAGCTCGTCGAGGGCGCCGAGCGCGGCCTCGACCAGCTTCAGGACTACCTCGCCACCGGCCCGCTCGGGATCAGCGAGGAGCAGATCACCGCCGCCCGCGAGCAGCTCACCGAGTTCCTCACGTCCGACACCGTCCAGGGTGGGGCGATCGCCGGGGCCTCCGCCGCCATCGAGGTGGTGGCCGGACTGCTGCTCGGCATCGTCATCCTCTTCTTCCTCCTCAAGGACGGCCGCGGCATCTTCGGGTTCTTCCTGCGCCCGCTCGACGAGGACGTCCGCCCGCGGGTCTGGCGGATCGGGGAGCGCTCGGTGACCGTCCTCGGCGGGTACGTCCGGGGCACGGCCGTCGTCGCGCTCGTCGACGCCGTCGTCATCGGGGTCGCCCTGGTCATCCTCGGCGTCCCGCTGGCCCTGCCGCTGGCGACCATCGTGTTCCTGGGCGCGTTCATCCCTCTCATCGGCGCCACCCTCGCGGGCACCCTCGCCGCCCTCATCGCCCTGGTCGCCAACGGCCCGGTGACGGCGCTCATCGTCGTCGCCGTCGTCATCGGCGTGAACCAGCTCGAGGGCGACCTCCTCGCCCCGGTCGTCATCGGCAAGGCGCTCGCGCTGCACCCCCTGGCGATCCTCCTCGCCCTGACCGCCGGGACGATCGTCTCCGGCATCGTGGGTGCGCTCCTGGCGGTGCCGATCGCCGCCGTCGCCTGGGCGGCCCTCAAGGAGTGGCGCGCCACCGACCCGGACCGCGGCCCGGACGAGGTGTGCGACCGCGAACCCGGTGACGCCGCCGTCGCCGCACCCGGCCGGAGGCCGCTGCGCCGGCGTTCCGTACAGTAGAGGCGTGAACCAGAACCCTGACGCCCGTCCGGGCGCCGGTGGGATCCCCGTGGCCGAGGCCGCGGACAGCTCGGACCCTGACAGTCCGGGCCACCATCGTCGCCCCGCCCCTGCCACCCGGCGGGTGAGCGCATGACCGAGTGGCTCCTCCTCGCGATCGCACTCGTCCTCATCCTCGCCAACGCGATCTTCGTCGCCGTCGAGTTCGCCTACATCACCGTCGACCGGGCCACCGTCGAGCGGGAGGCCGAGGGTGGGGACAAGCGCTCGCGCTCCCTCCTCGGCGGCCTCAAGACGCTGTCCACCCAGCTCTCCGGCGCCCAGCTGGGCATCACCGTGACCTCGCTGCTCGTCGGCGCGCTCGCCGAGCCGTCCCTGGCCACGCTGCTGCGCGGCCCGCTGGGCCTGACCGGCCTGCCCGACGCCGCGATCACCGGCCTGTCCCTCACCCTCGCCCTCGTCGTCGTCACCTACGTGCAGATGATCGTCGGCGAGCTCGTGCCCAAGAACTGGGCCATCGCCGAGCCGCTGCGGGTGGGCCGCGCCGTCGCGCTGCCCCAGAAGATCTTCGCGACCGTCGCGGGGCCGGTCATCCGGTTCCTCAACGGCGCCGCGAACCTGGTCCTGCGGGCCATGGGCATCGAGCCGCGCGAGGAGCTCGCCTCGGCGCGCACGGCCCAGGAGCTGTCCTCCCTCGTCGACCGCTCCCACCGCCAGGGCACCCTGGACCGGCCGACGGCGGAACTCGTCATGCGCTCCATCGAGTTCGGTCACCACAGCGCCGGGGACGTCATGACCCCGCGCACCCGGGTGCACTTCCTCCGCGCCGACGACCCGGTCGCGGAGGTCATCGCCCAGGCCAGCGCCACCGGCCACGGCCGCTTCCCGGTGATCGTCGACACCGTCGACCGCGTCGTCGGGTTCGTCCACTTCAAGCACGCCCTCTCGGTGCCCGCCGCCGAGCGGGGCGAGCGGCCGATCGGCGACGTCATGGTCGAGCCGCAGGCCGTCTCGGAGACCATGGAGCTCGACCCGCTCCTGGCCACGCTGCGCGACGCCGGCCTGCAGATGGCCGTCGTCGTCGACGAGTACGGCGGCACCGCCGGCATCGTCACCCTCGAGGACCTCCTGGAGGAGATCGTCGGGGAGATCGAGGACGAGCAGGACGACGGCGAACGGCGTCACCACCGCGGCGCCGACGGCAGCCTCACCGTCTCCGGTCTGCTGCGCCCCGACGAGGTCAGCGACCTCATCGACCTCGAGCTGCCCGAGGGTGAGGACTCCGACACCGTCGGCGGACTCGTCACCGAGCTCCTCGGGCGCCTGCCCGAGGTCGGCGACGAGGTGGTCCTGGAGTGCGCGGACCACTCCGACGTCGAGCACGTCGGCCGCCGCACCGTCGAGGTGCGCGCCACCGTGGTGCGCATGGACCACCACCGGGTCGCCGGGGTCCGCCTCCTGCCGCTCGACCACGGCGCCGAGGAGGCCCGCCGATGAGCACCGGAACCGCACTCCTGGTGGCCCTGGGGCTGCTGATCTCCAACGCGTTCTTCGTGGGGGCCGAGTTCGCGCTCATCTCCGCCCGGCGCACCCAGATCGAGCCGCGCGCCGCGGAGGGCTCACGCGTGGCCCGCGTGACCCTGCGCGCCATGGAGCGGGTCTCGCTCATGATGGCCGGCGCCCAGCTGGGCATCACCGTCAGCTCCCTGGGGCTGGGCGCCATCGCCGAGCCCGCGTTGGCCCACCTGCTCGAGCCGGTCTTCGCCTCGCTCGGGGTGCCCGAGGGGCTCGTGCACCCGGTCGCGTTCACGATCGCCCTGGCGATCGTGGTGTTCTTCCACATGGTGCTCGGCGAGATGGTCCCGAAGAACATCGCCCTGGCCGGACCCGACCGCTCCGCGCTCGTCCTCGGGCCGATCCTCTACGGCATCGTGTGGGTCGTCCGGCCGGTCGTGTGGATCCTCAACGAGTCCGCGAACGTCGTGCTGCGTCTCCTGCGGGTCGCCCCGCAGGACGAGGTGACCACCGCCTTCACCCGCGACGAGGTGGCCGGCCTGGTCGCCGAGTCCGGCCGGGAGGGCTTCCTGGACGAGGAGGAGCTCCAGCTGCTCATCGGCGCGCTCGGCTTCGAGGAGCGCACGGTGTCCCAGGTGCTCCTGCCCTCGGCCGAGCTGGTCACCACCACACGCGAGTCCACCGTCGCCGAGCTGGAGGAGCTGAGCGCCACCACCGGCTTCTCGCGCTTCCCGATCCGCTCCGGCGACGGTGCGATGCGTGAGTACGTCCACGTCAAGGACCTGCTCACCACCGACCCGGCCGACCGGGACCTGCCGGTCGCGGCGGCCCGGCTGCGCGCCCTGTCCCAGGTGCGCTCGGACGACTCGCTGCGCACCGTCATGCGGGTCATGCAGCGCGAGGGCGCCCACCTCGCGGCGGTGGAGGAGGGCGGCGCGCTGCTCGGCGTCGTCGCCCTGGAGGATGTGCTCGAGGAGCTCGTGGGCGAGGTTCGCGACGCCACCCGGCGCGACTGAGGCGCCGGCGGGCTCGACGACGGCGAGGGGCCGGGTCCACCATGACCCGGCCCTCGCTGCGGTCAGTCCTCGTCCTCGACGAGCTCGCCCTCCCAGGCCTCCAGCCCCTCGTGGACGGCGAAGGCCGCGATGACGAACCCGGCCACCGGGTCGAGCCACGCGGCACCGGTGAGCTGGAACAGGCCCACCCCCAGAAGCGTGGAGACCGACAGGAGCACGCAGATCCGCGTCTCGGCGGCGTCGGCGAGGATGAGCCGGTCGCCGCCGAGCTGCATGCCCACCCGTCGCTTCGCGGCGGCCAGCAGCGGCATGACGACGATCGAGGCGACGAGCAGGCCGATGCTCACGGGGGAGGCGTCCGGCGTCTCGCCGCCGACGAGGCTGCGGATCCCCTCGACGGTCACGTACGCGGCCAGCAGGAAGAAGGTCACGGCGACGAGCTGCAGCGCGATGCGCTCCTTGTGCTCGTCGGCCTCGCCGTGCCGCAGGCGCGCAGAGAGGCGCAGCGCGACGAGGACGCCCGAGATGGACTCGATGGCCGAGTCGATGCCGAACCCCACCACCGAGACCAGGCCCGCGGCGAGCCCGGCCGTGATCGCCACGGCGCCCTCCACCACGTTGTAGCCGACGGTGAACCGGGCGAGGCGAAGGCCGCGCCGCGTGACGGCCTCGGTCTGGGCCGGGCTGAGGTGGGTGGGCGCGCTCATGATGGTGAGATCCTACGGTCGTCGCGGCAATGACCCTGGGGCGCTTCAGTGACCCGCCCGGCGCGTGCGGCGCGTTTGCGGGGCATTCCGGGCATCGCGTGTGGTTCGCTTGAGGCCGAGGCAGATGCCCGACCCCTTCCCCTGAGGAGACCACACCCATGTCCGACTGGACCCGCGACAGCAGCCAGGGGTCGAACAGCCCCGACGCCTACGGCGCCCCCTCCGCCGACTCCGCCGGCGCCCACCAGACCGGCAGCCAGCAGTACGGCAGCCAGTACGGCCAGACCCCCACCTACGACCAGGGCGGGTACGGCCAGCAGCAGTACGGCCAGACCGGCTCCTACGAGCAGGGCTACGGCTCGCAGTACGGCGCGCCGGTGGCCCCGGCCGCGCCGATGCAGTACTCCCAGCAGAGCGTCGACGCCGACAAGGCCGTCACCCTGTCCCTGGTGTTCGGCATCCTCGGGGTCGTTCTCATGCCGATCATCTTCGGCCCGCTCGCCCTGTGGCAGTCCGGCAAGGCGGAGCGCCTCGGCAAGCCCGCCACCGCGGGCAAGGTCCTGGGCTGGATCGGCACCATCCTCGGCATCCTCGGGGTCATCGCGCTCATCCTCTTCGTCGTCCTCGGCGTGGCGTCGATGGAGTCGATGAGCACGATCTGACGTCCTGCGGGGGCCGGTCACCGCGGGTGGCCGGCCCTCCGGCGTCCTCGGACGTGCGTCGAAGCCTCAGGCCCGCACGTCGACGACGCCCATCATCCCGGCGTCCTCGTGGTCGAGGATGTGGCAGTGGTAGACGGTCCGGCCGGTGAGGTCCTCGAACGGCACCCGCACCACCACGCGTGAGCCCGCCGGGACGGCGACGACGTCGCGCCACGTGGGGGCCGCGACGGCGGCGCCGGCCGCCTCCACCACCTGCATCGGCCACACGTGCAGGTGGAACGGGTGGTCCATCGGGGTGGGGTTGTCGATGACCCACTCCTCGACGGCGCCGGCCGCGACCTCCTGGTCCGTGCGCTCGGCGTCGAACCCGCGACCGTCGAAGCCGAAGGTCATCCCGCCCGGTCCCCGGCCGCGGCCCATGCCCATGGTGAAGGTCAGGGTGCGGCGGGCGGCCGGCTCGACGTCGCGCAGGTCCCGGACGTCACCGGCCGGCGGGAGCTCGGCCGGTGGCTCCGCCGCCGGCCCCGCCACCTCGAGGGTCGCGAGCGTGACCGGCTCCGAGGAGGTGGTCGCCCCGCCCATCATCCCCATCATCCCGCCCCGGTCGTGGGGCAGGGCCCGCAGGGTCGCCGTGCCCTCGGCGGCGGTGACGAGCAGGTCCGCCCGGTTGCCGGGCGCGAGGAGCAGGTCGCCGAGCGACGGCGGCTCGGCCTCGCGGCCGAGGTCGACCCCGAGCACCGTCACCTCCTGACCCTCGAGCTCGAGCCGGAGGTGGCGGGAGGTGCAGGCGTTGACCACCCGCCAGCGCTGCCGCTCGCCCGGTGCGGCCGTGATCCTCGGCCGGACCTGGCCGTTGACGAGGACGGTCTCGCCCTCACGGCCCATCATCCGCTCGGGCATGGACACCTGCCGCACTGCGCCGTCGGCGGTGAGAGAGAGATCCGAGACGACGAGGACCCGGCCGGCCGGCAGGTCGTCCTCGACGACGATGGCGCCGTAGAGGCCGGCGAACATCTGGTCCGCCACCATCCCGTGGTGGTGGGGGTGGTACCAGAACGTGCCCGTCGGGTGGTCGTCGGGGAGCGCGATCTCGTAGTCGAAGCTCTCCCCGGGTTCGATTGCGAGGAACGGGTTGTCGCCGTTGCCCTCCGGGGAGACGTGCAGGCCGTGGACGTGGAGGTTCGTGACGTCGTCGAGCCGGTTGACGAGGCGGACCCGCAGGATGTCGCCCGGGCGCAGCAGCAGCGTCGGGCCCGGCACCGTGCCGTTGTACGTGAGAAGCCGGGCGGTGACGTCGCCGAGCCTCACCTCGCGCTCCGCCATCTCCAGCTCGAGCTCGAGGACGCCGCCCTCGCTCGCGAGCACGACCGGCTCGGTGAGCGTCGCGCCGTCGGCGCCCGGGGTGACGCCGCCTCCCGCGCGCCCGCCCGGCCCGTGGGCGTCCGGCGGCGCGGCGGATCAGGGCAGCGGGGTCTGCGCGGCGCCGATGCCGCCGACGACGACGCTGCCCACGCCCGCGGCGCCGAGGACGAGGGCCTGCCGTCTGGTGAGGGGGCGCATCAGTCCTGCAGCCGCTGGAGCCGCTCCTCGTACTCGGCGGTGTCGATCTCGCCGCGCGCGTAGCGCTCGGCGAGGATCTCCCGCGCCCGTGAAGCACCCGGACCGGACGGCCACGAGGAACCATGGTGACCCGGCCGGCCCGGTTCACCCGGCTGCCACGGCTCACCCGACGGCCCGGCGGTGCCCGGCGGCGGCAGGGCGCGATCGCCGCCGCGGTCGACGCCACCTCCGAGGAGTCTGACCACGAGGACCACGAGCAGGACGATCCCGACGACGAGCAGCAGCCAGAAGAGCCAGCCCCACCCCATCGAGCCGCCCATGCCCCAGCCGTCCCACATCATCGCTGTCCCCTCCCGGTGCGGGCCGTGGCGCTCGTCCGAGCGCGGCCCGCACGTCGAGCGTATGCCGGGGCGGGCCGGGCCCGGCGGCTCCGGGCGCAGGCTTCACGAACTCTTCACGACAGCCGTGTGTCGACACCCGTGCGGTCACGGGTGTCGACGACGATGCCCCCAGCACCCGCTGACCGTCTTGACCCGACCCGGTCCGGGCGGCCATCGTAAGGGCCGGCCCCTGACTGGGCGGGGCCGGGGCGGTGACCGCCCCCGTGGACCCCCGAGGACGTCATGCCTGACCACCGCACGCCCGGCCGGCTCGGCCGCGTGGTCGTGCCTGCGCTCGCGGCAGCGCTGCTCACGTCGTGCGCGGCCGGCGGGGACGCCGGCGACGTCGCAAGGGTCGAGCTCGCGGTCACGTCGGACGCCTCCGGGGCCGCCGTCGAGGACGCACCGCGCGGGGCCGGTGTCGACGGTGCCGCCGGAGCCGCCGCGCTCGGGGTGGACGCCACCGACGACGCAGCGCCTGCAGGCGCCGCCGAACCCAGCGCGGCGAGGCTGCTCGCCACCTCGACACCAGCCACCGCGGCGGACCTCGGCCACGTGCACGACCTCGCCATCGACGAGGCGGACGGCCGGGTCTACGCCGGCACCCACCACGGGCTGTTCGTGCTTCTCGACGGCGCCGCGTACGCCGTGGGTGAGGACCGCCAGGACGTCATGGCGCTGACGGCGGCCGGACCGGGCACGTTCCTCATCAGCGGCCACCCCGGGCCGGACGAACCCGGCAACGCGAACCTCGGCGTCCTCGCCAGCACCGACGGCGGGCTCAGCTGGACCGAGCTCGCCCTCGGCGGGCAGGTGGACTTCCACTCGCTCACCGCCACCGGCGAGCACGTCTACGGCTTCGACGCCACGACCGGCACGGTGCTGCGCAGCGACGACGGCGGAGCCTCGTGGAGCGGCGGGGCCGTGCTCGGCCTGCGCGATCTCGACGCCGACCCCACCGCGGACGGCCGGCTCGTCGCCACGACCGACGCCGGCCTGGTCGTCTCCGACGACGGCGGCGCCACCTTCGGTCCGCACGACCACCAGCCTCCCGAGCCGCTGCTGCTCGTCGACCACGCCGGGGCGGCCCTGGTCGGCCTGGGTCTGGACGGGACGGTCTGGTCGCTCCAGGACGGCACCTGGCACGTCGCGGGAAGTCCCGGCGGAGCCCCGGAGGCGTTCATGGCCCTCGACGAGGAGACCCTCCTGGCCGCCGTCGACGCCGTGGTGCTCCGCAGCCGGGACAGCGGCCAGACCTGGGACGCCATCTCCTGAGTCGCCGACGCTGAAGGCATCGGCCGGACCGGGTGCCGAGGCCAGGAGTCCCTCAGCGGTCCGGCCGACCCAGCCCCGGGCAGGTGGCCACGGCGGTGCCCGAGCAGGGGCACTGCGCCGGGCACACGCCCGTGGGGCCGGTCACCCGGTGACGCGGATGAATGTGGGGCTGGAGTTGTAGATCGGGCCCTCGGTCAGCGGTGTCCCCGGCTGGCGGGCGGCGATGTTGTTCCCGTTGCCCGTGTAGATGCCGACGTGCCCGGGCCAGGTGACGAGGTCCCCGGGCCGTGCGTCGGCGGCCGAGACCCGGGTGCCGATCGTTGCCTGCGCGGCAGAGGTGCGCGGCAGCGCGACGCCGAACTGGGCGTACACGTAGCTCGTGAACCCGGAGCAGTCGAAACCCGCGGGGGTCGTCCCGCCCCACACGTACGGCACACCCAGGAACTGTCGGGCGTACGCGACCACGGCTTCCCCGCTCAGTGCGGCGGCAGGTGCGGGGGCGGGCTCGGCGACCGGCGCGGGCTCGGCCGCGGCGGCGATCGGCGCGGCGCGCTCGGCCGCGGCGGCGATCGGCGCGGCGCGCTCGGCCGAGCGTGAGACCGCGGCCGAGGTGCGGTCGACCGGAGCGGCGGCCGCCGGCACCGGCTCCGGCTCGGGCGCGGGCGGTGGAGCGGCCTGGGCCGTCGCGACGTCGTCGACGGTCCAGACGATGTCCGCCGGGACCTTGACGGTCGGTGTGGTGACCATCGCGGTCAGGGCCTCGCTCGTCGCGGCTCGGACGTCGACGTTGGGTAGCGAGGACGCCTCGGGGGTGGCGGTGGCCGAGGTCGCGGCCATGGTCAGGACGAGGCCGGAGGACGCCATCGCGGCGAGACCGCGACGGACGGGGACCCCCTCGAGGGCGACGGTGAGCGGCGTGGACGGGCGGAGCGCGGCACGGTGCCGTGCGTGTGTGGTCACAGTTCTCCTGGTCGTCTGCGAGGTGAGCTGTCGGGTTCGGCGGGAGAGCTGCCGGCGCGAGGACTCGCGCTTGACCCCAAGGCCCCGGGGGGCCACGTGCGTGGTTCCCCCGCCCCTGCTGCGGTGTCGGTGTCCGCGGGCGGCAGCAGGGTTCGACGTCCGTCCGGGGCCGGGCGGCGTGCCGGCGGACGTCACGCTATCCGCGCCGGGCCGGCGAAGTCACGCTGCGGTAACGGCCTTCATCGAAACATCATCAACTCCCGCGGCAGTCCCGTCGTCCATGAGGACACGACGTGCGGCGGCCACGTCGTTCATGAAGAACTGACGAACTCGGCCCTACCCGCTTGCGCGTCCCGGCGCGGTCGTCGAGCCTGACCCTGCTGCGGGCCGGCGTCGCGCCGCGTCGGCGCCACGACACCCACCACGTCCGAAAGAAGGCAGGCTCATGCTCCGCTCCCTCACGAACCGCCGATCCGCGGTTGCCGCCGCAACCCTCGCCACCGTCCTCGTCCTGGGCGCCTGCTCGGAGGCGGCCGACCCCGCAGCGACGCCGACCACGGCATCGACCACCACAGCGGCGACCGGGGCGGCCGACGAGGCCACCAGCGAGTCCACGACGGACGAGTCCATGACGGACGCCGCGCACAACGACGCCGACACCGAGTTCGCGCAGATGATGATCGTCCACCACGAGGGTGCGATCGAGATGGCCGAGCTGGCCGCCTCGGACGCGAGCACCGAGGAGGTGCGTGCCCTCGGCGAGCGGATCAGTGCAGCCCAGGGACCGGAGATCGACCTCATGACCTCCTGGCTCGACGCCTGGGGCGAGGCCGGGGCGGCCGAGGAGGACATGGCCGGGATGGACCACGGCGGCATGGACATGGGCGGGCTGAGCCAGGAGGAGGCGATGGCCGAGCTGGAGAGCGCCGAGGGCGCCGACCTCGACCGGCGCTTCCTCGAGCTCATGATCGAGCACCACCGCGGAGCGATCGAGATGGCTGAGGGGCAGCTCGACGAGGGAGCTGATCCTGCCGCGCTCGCGCTCGCGGAGCAGATCATCGCCGACCAGGAGGCGGAGATCGCCGAGATGGAGGAGCTGCTCGCCGGTCTGTGACCTTCTCCCGGCGGGGCACGCCCCCGCCGGGATCTTCATCGATTCTTGACCGCAGCGTGATCAGACCCCCTGGGTGCGGGGGTCAGGCTTGCCGGAGCGGACCGGCGCCCGAGCCGGCCTGGACGCCGGCGCGAGCGAGCCGGCCTGGAGGAGGTCCGGCGTGGACGGTCAGGTCCCGGTGCTGACGGTGGTGCACGCCCCCGCGTGCCACCTCTGCGACGACGCCGTGGAGGCGCTGCGGGAGATCGCGGCGGTGCAGCCGCTGCGCGTCGAGGTGGTCGAGCTCGAGTCCCCGGAGGGCCGGCGGCTCGCCGCCGAGCACCGCCCGGCGATGAACCCCCTCGTCCTCCTCGACGGCGCCCGGTTCAGCGCCGGGCGCCTCCCGCGCCGCAAGCTGCTCAAGGCGCTGGCCGAGCGGTCGCGCCGTGCCGCGGCCGGAGCCCGCTGATGGGCACCGAGCTCCTCGCCACCGGCAGCGTCCTCGCCGCCTTCCTCGCCGGTGGCGTGGCCCTCTTCGCGCCGTGCTGCATCGTCTTCCTCGCGCCGAGCTACCTCGCCGGCGCGGTGCGCAACCACCGGTGGAAGCTGTTGCCGCTCACGTTCGTCTTCACCGCCGGCCTCGCGCTCGTCCTGGTGCCCATCACGCTCGGGATGAGCCTGGTGGCCGGGGCGATCGCGCGCTACCACGCACCGCTGTACTGGGCGGGCGGGCTCCTCATGCTCGCCCTGGCGGCCCTGTCGCTCTCGGGGCGCATGTGGTCCCTGCCCGGCTTCCTGCGCGCACCGGACACCTCCCGCGGTGACACCGCCAGCTTCTTCGCCCTCGGGGTCTTCGCCGGCATCGCCTCCTCGTGCTGCGCCCCCGTCCTCGCCGGCGTGATGACCCTCTCGGCGCTGTCCGGCTCGGCCGCCGGAGGTCTCGTGCTCGGCCTCGCGTACGTCTTCGGCATGGTCTTCCCCCTCTTCGTCATGGCCCTGGTGTGGGACCGGGCGCGGCTGGGCGAGCGCAAGCTCTTCCGGGCGCGGCTGGTGCGCATCCGCCTCGCCGGCCGCGTGCTCGTGACGAACACCCTCAACATCGTCGTCGCCGTCGCGTTCGCCGTCATGGGTGCGGGCGTCATCGCCCTCGCCGGCAGCCCCGACATGACCGGCGGCACGGCGGCGCAGGAGTCGGTCGGTGCCGGGCTCGCGCGGATCTTCGGCGCGCTCCAGGACCGCCTGGCACCGGTCCCCGAGCCCGTCCTCGGCGCGGCGCTGCTCCTGCTCGCCCTGGTGTTCGTCGTCGCCACGCTCCGGGACCGGCGCCGCGGCGCCCGCCCGGACGGGGACGCGCCGGGGACAGGTCCGGCGACCCCCGAGCCGGCCGACGACACGTCCTCCCACCCCACACGTCCGGAAGGCCTGGTCCGATGACCGCACGCACCGCTCCCGCCCCGGCCCACCCGGGCGTGACCCCCTCCCGGCGGGAGCGCCGGGCCCGGATCGCCTGGGTCGTGGGCCTGCTCGTCGTGGTGACCGTCGCCGTCGCCGCCCTCCTCGGCGCCCGGGCCACCGACAGCGACGCCGTCCGGACGGCACCGGACTTCACCCTGCCGACCACGGACGGCGGGAGCGTCACCCTGTCCGAGCTGCGCGGCTCGCCCGTGGTCCTGTACTTCAACGAGGGGGCCGGGTGCGGCTCGTGCACCGTGCAGATGACCGCGATCGAGCAGGAGCCGGGCTTCGCCGAGGCCGGGATCGAGGTGCTCCCGATCGTCATGAACACGGCTGAGCAGATCCTGCCCGACCTGCAGACGTACGGGGCCACCACCCCCTACCTCCTCGACGACGGCACCGTCTCCGAGGCGTACGGCGTGCTCGGCACCGGGATGCACGAGGGGCTGCCCGGGCACGGCTTCGTCCTCGTCGACGCCGACGGCGTCCAGCGGTGGCAGGGCGAGTACCCCTCGATGTGGCTCGCCCCCGCCGACCTGCTCGAGGAGGTCACCTCGCGCCTGTGAGCGGAGGCGGCCCGCCCACCGGCACGACCAGGACGCCAACCCTGAAGATCCGGTGAACATCGGGCCCGGGTCCGCACCAGGTTCGGCGTGCGGGTACCTCGGCCCGCACAATGTCCGGGTGAGAGCCACGGACCCGCCGCCGCGCATCCTCGTCGTCGACGACGAGGCCCCGCTCGCCCGGCTGGTCGCCGGGTACTTCGAGCGGGACGGGTTCGACGTCGCGGTCGTCGGTGACGGCGCGAGCGCGGTCGAGCACGCCCGAACGTGGCGGCCCACGGTGATCGTGCTCGACCTCGGCCTGCCGGGCGTCGACGGGATCGAGGTGTGCCGCGCGGTCCGGTCGTTCTCCGACTGCTACATCGTCATGCTCACCGCCCGCGCGGAGGAGGTGGACAAGCTGGTCGGGCTGTCCGTCGGCGCCGACGACTACGTCACCAAGCCGTTCAGCCCGCGCGAGCTCCTCGCCCGCGTGCGTGCGATGCTGCGCCGCCCCCGGGCCGCGCAGCCCGCCGGTGCCGAGCCGGTGCGGATCGGCCGGCTGCGCCTGGACCTGCCCGGTCGCGAGGTCGATGTCGACGGCGAGCCGGTGGAGCTGACGCGCACCGAGTTCGACGTCCTGGCCGCCCTCGTGGCCCGGCCGGCCATGGTCTTCTCCCGCCGCCGCCTCATCGAGGAGGTGTGGGGGCCGGGCTGGGTGGGCGACGAGCACCTCGTCGACGTCCACATCGGGCACCTGCGCCGCAAGCTCGGTGACGACCCGGCGGCGCCGGTGTTCGTGCGTACGGTCCGCGGGGTGGGGTACCGCATGGGGCCGGGGACGTGAGACGGGCGGCGTCGTGGGGCCTCGCGCCGCGACTGCTCGCGGCCACGGTCGCGGCGGTGCTCGTCGTCGCGGCGACGGCCTGGGCGATCGCCGCCCTGGTCGGGCCGTCGGTCTTCCACGACCACCTGGCGGTCAGTGGCGTGGACGACCCCGACGCCGTCCTGCACGCCGAGCGCGCCTTCGCCGACGCCGCGGGCCTGTCCCTCACGCTCGGCCTGGTCGCCGGTGTGCTCGCCGCCGCCGCGGTCAGCGCCTTCATCGCCCGCCGGGCCGCTCGGTCCCTCACCCTCGCGACGACGGCCGCGGGACGGGTCGCGGCCGGCGACCACTCCGCGCGCGTGCCGGCGGTGGGCATCGGCCGCGAGTTCGACGAGCTCGCCGCTGCCTTCAACACCATGGCCGCAGATCTCGGCTCGGTGGAGTCCGGCCGCCGCCGGATGCTCGGTGACCTCGCGCACGAGATGCGCACGCCGGTCGCCACCCTCGAGGCCTACCTCGAGGCGATCGCCGACGGCGTCCAGCCGGCCGACGCCGAGACGGTCGCGATGCTGCGGGGCCAGGTCGTCCGGCTGGCCCGCCTCGCCGAGGACGTCGCCCTGGTGACCACCGCGGAGGAGGGGCGCCTGGCGATGCGCCGCGCGCCGGTGGGCGTCGGCACGGTCGTGGACGCCGCGCACGCGCAGGCCGCGGGGCGGTTCGCCGAGCTCGGCGTCGACCTGGCCGTCCGGGCGGCACCGGACGCTCGGTCCGTGGTGCTCGACGCCGACGCCGACCGGCTCGGGCAGGTCCTGACCAACCTCCTCGACAACGCCCTGCGGCACACCCCGGCCGGGGGGCACGTCGCCCTCGAGGCCCGCCGGATCGGCCCGGGCGTGGCCGTGACGGTCGCCGACGACGGCGAGGGCGTCAGCGCCGAGCACCTCCCGCACCTGTTCGAGCGGTTCTACCGGGTGGACTCGGCGCGGGACCGCACCCGCGGCGGCTCAGGGGTGGGGCTGGCGATCGTCCGGGCGATCGTCGAGGCTCACGGCGGCACGGTCCGGGCCGCGAGCGACGGGCCCGGCGCGGGCGCACGGTTCACCGTCACCCTGCCCGTGTCGGTCACGCCGGCGCGCGTCGTCGGTCGGGAGGAGGGGAACCATGGCGCACGGTCACGGTGAGGTCCGGCTCGAGACGGGGGAGGCCCGTCGGGTGCGCACGGTGCTGGCCGCGTTCGTGCTCCCGCTGCTTCTCGCCACGATCGTCGGCCTGGTGGTGCTGTGGCCACGCGGGGAGACCCCGGTCGGGTCGATGCCGCTGACGGTGGAGGGTGTGACGATCGAGAACGGCGTCGTCGAACGGGTGGCCACGCCGCCGGGGCAGACCATCGTCGTCGAGCTGACGAGCGGCGCCGACGAGGGTGACCAGGTTCCGGTCCAGCTTCCCCCCGCGCTGGCCGCCGAGGCGGACGCGGGTGACCGGGTCAAGGTCGCCTCGCCCGGTCCGGAGGGCGGGGAGTACTCGTTCTGGGACTTCGACCGCCGGTCGCCGGTGCTCTGGCTCGCGCTGGCCTACCTGCTGTCCGTCGCCGTGGTGGCCCGCGGGCGGGGCCTGGCCGCCGTCGTGGGCCTGGTGGGTTCCCTGGCGGTCACCGTGTACTTCGTGCTGCCCGCGATCATGGTGGGGCAGTCGCCCTTCCTCGTCGCGCTCGTGGGCTCCTCGGCGATGATGTTCCTGGCGGTGTACCTCGCCCACGGCATCTCCATCCGCACGACGACGGCGCTGCTGGGCACCTTTGCCGGTCTCGCCATCACGATCGCGCTCGCCGCGTGGGGCACCCGGGCGGCCGAGCTCACCGGTTCGGGCGACGGCGTGCCGATCATCCAGGAGTCCTTCCCCGGGGTGCGGCTGAGTGACCTCGTGCTCGCGGGCATCGTCATCGCCGGCCTCGGCGCGCTCAACGACGTCACCATCACGCAGGCCTCGGCCGTGTGGGAGCTGCACGCCGCCGACCCACGGGCGTCGCGCCGGCGGCTCTTCGGACGCGGCATGCGGATCGGCCGCGACCACATCGCCTCGACGGTCTACACCCTTGCCTTCGCCTACGTCGGCACCGCTCTGCCCCTGCTCATCGTCGCCAGCCTGTGGGACCGGGCGCCGCTCGACACGGTGATGTCCGGCGACATCGCGGAGGAGGTCGTCCGAACGCTCGTGTCCTCGATCGGGCTCGTCCTGGCGATCCCCATCACGACCGGCATCGCCGCCGTCCTCGTCCGCCGGCAGCCGCGACGGCACTGAGACCCGATGGCGGGGCGGCCTTCCACCGGCGCGTGCCCGTGTTCCACCTCGAGGCCGGGCTGCGCAGCGGCGACCTCTCCTCGCCGTTCCGCGAGGAGGCGAACCGCTGGGTGACCTCTCAGGTGACCTCGCTGCACCTGGCACCGACGGCGGGTGCGCGGGCGAACCTCGTGCGCGAGCACGTGGACGCCGGTGACGTCGTCGTCACGGGCAACACGGTCATCGACGCCCTCCTGCACGCGGTGGGACGTCCCACCACTGTCACCGACCCCCGGCTGCGTGCGGCGATGGCCGCCGGGCGGCCGCTGGTGCTCGTCACCGTCCACCGGCGCGAGAGCTGGGGCGCCCCGATGGCGGGGATCGGCCGGGCGGTCGCCCGCCTGGCGCTGATGCTGCCCGGGCACACCTTCGTCCTGCCCGTGCACCGCAACCCCACCGGGCGGGAGGCGTTGCTGCCGGCCGTGGCCGGTCTGGGCAACGTGGTGGTCACCGAGCCGCTGCCGTACGGGGAGTTCACCGCGGTCGTGGCGGCGTCGTCGATCGTCGTCACCGACTCCGGTGGCGTGCAGGAGGAGGCCCCGGCGCTCGGCAAGCCGGTGCTCGTGCTGCGTGAGAACACCGAACGGCCCGAGGCGGTCGAGGCCGGGACGGTCCGCCTCGTGGGGACGGAGGAGGAGGCGGTGGTCGCCGCCGTCGCCCAGCTGGCCACGGACCCGGACGCGTACGCGGCGATGTCCCGGGCGGTGAACCCCTACGGGGACGGCCGGGCGGGGGAGCGGGTGGTCGCCGCGATCGAGGCGTTCTTCGGGCTCGGGGCGCGGATGCCGGACTTCGAGCCGGAGCTGGCGGGGGTGTGACCGCGGGTAGTCCGCGGCGCGGAGTCGTGCGGGGATGCGCGGCGCCGAGCTGCGGGGTGTTGAGGGGCCCGAGTCGTGCGGGGATGCGCGGCGCCGAGTTGTGGGTTTGTTGCAGTCCGGAGGACGGTCGGGCAGCAACAACCCCCAACTCGACGAACGGATGCGGCGTGGCGACGGGCACGGTCGGATGTGGCGTGATGACGGGTGCTGACCGGTGAGCGCGAGGCGCGGCGGCGCATCCCTGCGCACTGTCGCCGGCTGGGTGCTGATCGTGGCGGCGCTGGTCTTCGTCGTCGTCGGTCTCGCTGCGGCGCTCGGCGTCTACGGCGAGCAGTCGCCCGGCCGGTGGTACCTCACCGCCAGGCTGCTCGTCGGCGGGGCCGTCGTCGGCTACCTCGGGGCCCGGCTGGCCGGCCTTCCCCGACGCGGCCGCTGACCGGCGGCACCAAGCCGACGCGGCCGCTGACCGGCTGCACCGGGCCGCCGAGCGCCGACGGCTCACGACTCCAGACCGGTGAAGGTGTACACCGGCTGGACGCCGGAGTCCTTCTCGTGCCCGGTGAGCGTGCCCGTGACGTGAAGCGTGACGAGCACGGCCTCGCCCGGTTCCATCGTCGTCGGGAGGCCGAGGTCGGCGGGGCCGGACGACTCCCAGGAGGCGAGCGTCGCCGCGCTGACGGCGTCACCGGACTCGTCAGTCACCCGCACCTCGAGCGTGAGCTCCTCGGCCAGGACGGCGACGTCGTCGGGCGATGGCGTCGTCGTCAGGGTGAGGACGGCGACGGGGAGCGTGCCGTCGTTGCGGATCTCGACCACGCGGGTGAGGTCCACCTGCGAGCCGCGCACGTCGTCGGCGAGGGCGTACTCGTCCGCCGGGACGTCGAGGGCGGCTCCGTCGACCGCGACGATCTTGAGCTTGAGATGGCCGGTGGTGATGGTGTGCGTGACCGCCACGCTGTCGGACCAGACGGCGTAGGTGCCCTGGCCCGCGAGGCCGGCACCCAGCACGGCGGCGAGGAGGAGGCTCGCGCTCCATGCGAGCTTGGTGCGGACCGGGAGTCGGGCGCGGCTCATGGCGCGTCCTCACTTTCTCTTACGGGGACGGGGTGGGCGGCGCGGACCCGTCCTCGCCACCACTGGTCGGGCAGGAACAGCGACACCAGGGCGTACAGCACGACGCCGGCACCGGCCACGATGAGCGCACTCCTGGCCTCCGGCTGCCGGACGGCGACGACGCTGTAGCCGAGGTAGGGGACGGCGGCGGCGAGGCGGTAGGAGTCCTCGCCGCGCAGGGTCACCTGCCACGGGTCTGGGTCGTCGTTCGCGTCGCCCTTGGTCTCGTACACGCGCTCCCCGTCGAGGACGGTGATGGAGACGATGCGGTGGGTGATGAGCTCGTCGGCGTCGCCCGGGTCACGGAAGGTGATGACGTCGCCGACGGCGAGGTCGGCGGTCGGGACCCGCTGCACCACGGCGATGGAGCCGACCGGGAGGTCGGGTTCCATGCTTCCGGACAGCACAGGGTGGGCCTGCCACCGGCCCGTGACGACCGCGGTGGCGGACACCGCGACCACGAGCACCGCCGCGACCAGCGCCAGTGTGCTGAGCCGGCGGGCCGCCGTGCGGAGCGCGGGCGGGAGCCCGCGCGGTCGTGGGGCGGCCCGGCCGGATCGTGGCGTGGGTCCGCGGTGGTCCGTGGTCCGCGGCATCTCGCCTCCCTCATCGGTCCTTCTGGACGGCGAGTCCGGTGCTGTCACCACCGGACCGCCGGTGGGTGCCGGCCCGAAGGCGGGCCGGCACCGTGATGGCTAGCTGCGCACCTCAGGGATCTCGAGCATCGGGGTGCCGCCGTCGCCGTCCACGCCGTGGAAGGTGACGGTGACGGTCATGGACTTGCCCTGGGCGGCGTCCGGCAGGACGGTGTCGGTCCAGAAGTCGAACCACAGGGTCGTGGTCGAACCGGCGGGCATGGCATAGCCGGGGCTCTTGTAGAGGTGGGAACCGCTGGCGGGGCCGTTGACGCCGTCCGCAGCGTCACGCACGTCGTTCAGCCTCATGATGACGTTGTCGGTGAGCTCCAGGTCACCCGCGACATCAACCTCGTACCACGCGGCCTTCATCGGCAGTGACCCGACGTTCTGGATGATGACGTCCTGGATGTAGGAGAACGAACCATCCTCGAGCGGCGTCGTGAAGGTGACGGAGTCGCCGTCGGCGGCGATGACGATGCTCTCGGGTGCGCCCGAGAGGGCGTAGGCGTCGATGATCTGGAGGTCGGCGGTGCCGGTGGTGAGGTCCTCGACGGCGTCGACCGAGTCTGCCCACTGCGCGCCGGTGCCCACGCCCACGAGGGCGAGGCCGACGGCGGCTGTGCTGGCGAGACCTGCGAACTTCTTGCGGTTGAACATGATTCCTCCATCAGGGCGCGCGCGAGCGCGCCCGCGATCCTGGTTCGGATGGCGCGACCGCGCCGATGACGGGGCGATGCGCGCGTAGCATGGAGGCAGCGGTAGGGCCGTCCGCTCGATCCGCTGCTGACGCGCTCCGCGGGTGCACCGCGGGGCGCGTCTCACCGCGTGCCGTGGGCCGGCGGGCCTCGGCCACTGCCGAGGTGGTGCGCGCAGCACCAGCCGCGCGGCGCGGGCCGGAAGATGCGGCCCGGAGCCTGCCGTGTCATGGCGGCCCCTCAGTTGTCGAGCCCCAGGCCCGTGCGGGCCCTGGCCCCCCAAGATCGAAGGTACGCCCTCACTTCCGGGGGGCTGGAAGGGGCCAACGTCCTGCCCGGTGCAGGACTTGTGGCCCGAGACCTGGCGCTGCGGGGAGCGAACCGGGGCAACCCGACCACGCAGTGAAGTCCGATGCGACCTGGGCGGGGGCGCACCGGGAGCCTGCGCCGGTCGGTCAGCCGGCCGCGGCCTCCTCCAGCCACAGGGCCCTGCGTGGGCATGCTCGCGCAGCGGCACGCGCGGCCGGCATGTCCGCACTGGCGAGGTCGCGGCGGGGAAGGAGCGGGTAGCCCCACCGGTCGAGGTCGACCAGCGCGGGCGCGGCGAGTGCACAAGCCCCGACGCCGTCGCACGCGACGGGGTCGACGCGCAGCACCCCACCGCTCATGACCGCACCACCGGGACCGGAATGAACGTGCCCACCCGGCAGGCGCGGCCGCGGGAGTGGGCGTGGGCGTCGTCGGCGAAGGTGGACAGCGCCGAGCGGATGAGCCGGACGGCGCCGTCGGGGTGGTGGCAGCCCCCGCGACCGGCGACGAGGTCGAGGTCCTCGGTGAGCCGGTCGGGCCGACCGAGACGGGCGGTGCGGCGGGCGGTCCCGGCGGCGAGGCGGCGCACGTCGTCGGCCAGGGCAGGCAGACCGAAGACGCACGGCCCGCACTGGCCCGCGCTCATCGCCGCGAGGTAGCCGGTGATCGCGGCGGTCTCGGCGAGCCCGCAGGCGCCGTGGGGCAGCGGGGCGACGATGCCTGCCCCGGCGCTCAGCCCGGCCGGGCGCAGGGCCGCCTCGTCGAACGTGGCGACGGCGTGCCAGGGCGCCCAGATTCCGCCGAAACCGCCGAGCAGCACCGCCTGCGGGGCCTCGCGCCAACCCGCACCGGCGAGGACGACGTCGGCCGGAGTTCCGGCCGGGACCTCGACGACCTCCCGGCCGGCGGGCGTCAGCACCGTGAGCAGCCGGCCGGTCAGCGGCGGGAGGCCACGGGCGAGGAGTGCCGCCCTCGCCAGCGTCTCGGCGTTGCTGACGACCGTGCGCGGCCACCGCGTCCGCACCTCGGGCGCGGGCCGGCCCAGCGGCAGGACCGGTCCGCCGGCGAGGGCCCGGGCGATCGCGGACCGTTCGCCGGAGAGGTAGTGGGCCGGGGCGGCCGCGACCTCGACCGGCACCCGGCCGACGGGGCGATCCCGCAGGGCGAGCTCGACGGCGGCGCGGGTGGGGCGGTCGTCGTCGTGCAACCAGAGCACGGCGCGGTCGGCACCGAGGGTCTCGGCCATGAGGTCGAGCCCGTCGAGGACGAGGTGCGGACGCTGCCGCAGGAGCGTGGCGTCCTTGGCGCTGAGCGGCTCCGACTCCGCGGCGTTGGCCACCGCGGTGAGCGGGCGGCGGGGTGTGGCGTCCGCGGTGGGTCGGCGGCGGACGGCGGGCTCGTCGTCGTCCATGGCCGCGCGCCACCGGCTCGCCGTGGGGGCGTGCGCGCCACCGTGCCCCGTGAGGCCGGCGGCGTCGATGGTCGCGAGGAGCCACGCCCCGCCGGCCGGGCGGGGACCGAGACGACGGACGTGCGCGGCGAGGGCCTCGGGCGGGCCGGCCCACGCGCCGGCGGAGGCGCGGGGCAGGCGCACCGGGTCCAGCAGGAGTCCTGCGTCGTGGGTGGTGGCGCGAGAGGTGGCGGAAGCGGTGGTGGTCATCGTCGGGATCCTGTGCGACGGGTCGCGGGCAGTGGTCGGCCGAGCTCGCGGACCCGGTCGGCGGGCGTCCGGGCGGCGTACCGCGTGAGCGCGAGGCCCGTCACGAGCGCACCGGTGGCGAGGTAGAAGCCGCGCAGCGCGGCGGCGTCGGTCCCCGCGAGGACCGAGTGCGCCCACACGAGCACCAGCACCCCGGCCGCGACCTTGTGCACCGGCCACCACACCCGTGCGGCGGCGTGCCCGGCCAGCCGCGCGGTCAGCCCCGTGACCAGCCCCGACCAGAGCGCGAGGACCCCCAGCGTGACGGCGACCGGGCGGTACTGCGACGCCATCGGCAGCAGCGCGCCGCGCCAGCCGACCTGTGCCCACGGGTCGGTGGCGAGGACGGCCACGTGCAGCACGGTGAAGGTGAGCGTGAACGTGGCGAGGGAGACGTGCACGGCCTGGACCGTCGTCGGCCGGGGACGGCGCAGCCGCCGGGCCCAGGGGTGGGCGAGGAGCAGGCCGGTGCTCACCAGCGCCACGAGCAGCACGTAGGACGTCACCCCGCTGGCCCGGCCCAGGACCCACAGGGCGGTCTCGCCCTGCGCGACGTCGAGGACCAGGACCGTGGCGAGGGCGACCGACACCGCCCCGGCGACGACGACGAGGACGACGGCCGCCCCCTCGGCGAGGGCGAGCGGTCGGGGGGAGCGGCCCCTTCGCCCGCGCTCAGCCATCGGTCCGCCGCCAGATGACGAGGTCGTCCAGGGCCGCGGTGGTGCCGACGCCGCCGTCCTCGCGCACCCACGCCGCAGCCAGCCCGAGCTCCGCCGCCCGCTCGCGCACGCCGTCGGCACCCGCGAGGAAGAGGGTCTTGCTCCACACCTCGGCCCAGGCGGTGTCGGCTGCGACGACCGTCACGGCGGCCAGGCCCGCGCCGCCGGGCCGTCGGGTGCGCGGGTCGACGAGGTGGTGGACGGCCTGCTCCCCGCAGACCCAGCGGCGACGCCGGGTCGACGACGTCGCGCACCCACCGGTGTCGAGGGAGAGGACGAGGCGCGGGCCACCGCCGGCCGGGTCCTCCACCGCGACGCGCCAGGGCCCGCCGTGCGGGGCGGGGCCGCGCACGGCGAGGTCACCCCCGGCGTCGAGGAGGAAGGCCTGGCCGGCACGGGCGAGGAAGGCCGCCGCCCAGCGGACCGCGAGACCCTTCCCGATGCCGCCGAGGTCGACCGGGACGCCGCCGAGGTGGATGCGCCAGCCGTGCGTGCGACGCTCGACCCGCGGTTCCCACGGCGTCGGCGCGGTACCGGCTACCGCGGCGGTGCGGCGAGGCTCGACCACCGGTCCTGGTCCGTCGTCGGTGAACGGCAGGGTGCGGTCGTAGCCCCAGGCGGTGAGGACGTCGAGCACGCGCGGGTCGAACAGGCCGTCGGTGGCGCGGTGCGCGCGCTGGGCCTGGACCAGCGCGTGGGCCAGGGCGGGTGGGGCGTCGTGCCAGGCGCCGGGGTCGGCGTTGGCCGCCACGAGCGGGCCGACCGGGCCGAACCGTGTGCAGTCTCGAGCGACCTCGGTGAAGACGGTCTCGACGTCGTCGAGCAGCTCCTGGGCGGCCGAGCCCGGGTCGGTGAGGGTCACCCGCACGGGGCTGGTCATCGAGCGGAACTCGCGCACGGCCGGCGCGGTGGTCGTGACGGCGCTCATGACGCCCCCGTGGTCGCGTCGACCGGCGGGACCGTGTCGGTGCCGGCCGCCGGGGCGGTGCCGTCCCCCGTCCGCGCGGCGGGGAGCGCCGGAGCGACCGGCCGGTCCTCGAGCGTCGCGCGGAGCGTCTCGATGCGCTCGCGGGCCTCGGAGATCCGTCCGGCCAGCTCGGCGAGGTCCTCGTCCGCCGCGCCGGGTCCGACGACCGCGCCGGTCACAGGCTCGGCGACCCCGGACTCCCCGGCCGGGAGCGACCCGGCCGGGGAGATCGTCGTCGGGAGCGGTGCGGCTCCCGAGGGGTCGTGGTCGACCGCCCAGGCCAGCGTCCCGCCGAAGAGCCCGGCGGTGGCAGGCAGCAGCACGAGTGCCGCCCACGACCGCTGCGGGGTCGACATCAGTCGTCGTCCCAGTCGTCGTCATCGTCGTCGTGCCCGTGGTCGTCCCAGGCGTCGTCGTCATCGTCGTCGGAGACGCCCTCGGGGCGGTCGCCGCCGTTGTCGTCGTAGCCGGTGTCGTCGGAGATGCCGTCGGGGCGGTCGCCGCCGTTGTCGTCGTAGCCGGTGTCGTCGGAGATGCCGTCGGGGCGGTCGCCGCCGTTGTCGTCGTAGCCGGTGTCGTCGGAGATGCCGTCGGGGCGGTCGCCGCCGTTGTCGTCGTAGCCGGTGTCGTCGGAGATGCCGTCGGGGCGGTCGCCGCCGTTGTCGTCGTAGCCGGTGTCGTCGGAGATGCCGTCGGGGCGGTCGCCGCCGTTGTCGTCGTAGCCGGTGTCGTCGGAGATGCCGTCGGGGCGGTCGCCGCCGTTGTCGTCGTAGCCGGTGTCGTCGGAGATGCCGTCGGGGCGGTCGCCGCCGTTGTCGTCGTAGCCGGTGTCGTCGGAGATGCCCTCGGGCCGCTCCCCGCCCTTGTCGTCGAACGCGTCGTGACTGCCGTCCGGGGCCGCCGACTCCATGGCGTCGACCTGAGCCATGAGGGCGTCGAGCTCCTGCTCGAGCGCCGACCTCGTGGACGCGTCGTGGGTGACAGGCGCCGTGTCCTTCTCGGCCGGGGCCGGGCCCACGGCGTTGGCGACGGCGAAGCCGCCGGTGGCCAGCAGGGCGGCCGAGGCCGCCGCGACGGCGGTGCGCTTCTTCCAGCTCATGATCGTTCCTCTCACTGCGGGGGGTCTGTTCGACCTGACAACCCCACGCTCGCGCCGCCGAGGTGAGCGCCGCGGCAAGGAACGGTTAAGGCTCCCTCAAGGCCGGCAGCTCGAGGACGATCCGTGCTCCGCCGGTCGCTCCGTTTCCGAGCACGAGGCGACCGCCGGCCCGCTCGGCCGTCCGCCTGGCGACGTCGAGCCCGAGACCGGTCGACCCCGTGCCGGAGCGACCGCGCTCGGCCAGCCGGAGGTCGACGAACCCGGGCCCGTCGTCCTCGACGACGACCCTCACCACCGGCGCGTCGCCCGTCCCGACGGCGTCGCGCTCCACCGCCAGGCGGAAGGCGGTGCCGTCGGGGGTGTGGCTGAAGACGTTGTCGATGAGGACGTCCAGGGCCGCACCGAGCTCGTCCGCGCCCACGGCCACCTCGGCGGGGCCGGCCGCCTCGACGGTGAGCACGCGACCCTGCTCGGACGCCAGCACCTCCCAGAACGCTCCGCGCTCGCGGACGACCGCGGCGGCGTCGCAGCGGCCGGTGGCCCCCTCGTGGGCGGGGTGGCGCGCCGCCCACAGGACGGCGTCCAGCCCGGCGACGAGCTGGTCGACGTGGCCGGTCACCTGCTCGCGCTCGGCCGGGTCGGTGAGGAGCTCGGTGTCCAGGCGCAGCGCCGTGATCGGGGTGCGCAGCCGGTGGGAGAGGTCCGCGACGAGCTCGCGCTCGTCCGCCAGCAGCGCCGACACCCGTGCGCCGAGGCCGTTGAGCACGTGCCCGACGGCGACCACCTCCCGCGGCCCCGAGGGCTCCACGCGCGCGGTGAGGTCCCCGGCGCCGAGCCGCCCGGCGACCGTCGCGAGGTCGAGCACCGAGCGGGAGAGCCGCGCGGCGATCCGGTCGGCGGCGATCACCGTCGCCGCCAGGACGACGGCCCCGACCCCGGCCAGCACCAGCCAGGCCCGCGCCACCCCGGCGGTGAGCTCGCCGTCGGGGACGAACGTGCGGACCACGCTCACGCCGTCGGCGCCGCCCACGGGCAGGAGCACCTCCACGCCGCCGTCGGTCCGGGCGGTCAGTGCGCGACCACCGGCAGCCACCTCCACCGCCGTCGACACCGGCGCGGCCGGCCCGACGAGGGACCCGTCGGGGCGGAAGACGGTGGTCGTGCGCGGACCGGCGTTGACGTCGAGGACGGCCGCCTCGAGCCGGGCGGCGTCGGCCGCCACCCCGCCCGCGAAGACCGCGACGCCCTGCGCGTCCTGCCGGCCGGCGTCGAGCGCGCGCTCCTGCGCCAGCGAGCGGGCGAGCAGGCCGAGCGGGATGAGGAACGCGACGAGCACCGCCGTCGTCATCGCCAGGCCGTACAGCAGGAGCAGGCGCCTCATGGCGGCGGGGCCAGCTTCACCCCGACGCCGCGCACGCTGTGCAGGTAGCGCGGGCCGTCGCCGGTCTCGCCGAGCTTGCGCCGCAGCCAGTGCAGGTGGACGTCGACCGTCTTGTCCGCCCCGCCGTAGGGCTGGTTCCACACCTCGGCGAGCAGCTCGCGCTTCTTGACCACCTCGCCGGGGCGCTCGGCGAGGTAGTGCAGGAGGTCGAACTCCTTGGGGCTGAGCTCGATGTCGGCGCCGTCGAGCCGGACGGTTCGCGCGCGCGGGTCCACGACCAGGCCGCCCACGGTGAGGGGTCCGGACGGTCCCGGGGCGCCGGCGCGGCGCAGCACCGCCCGGATGCGGGCCTCGAGCTGGTCCGCGGCGAACGGCTTGACGAGGTAGTCGTCCGCCCCGGCGTCGAGGAGCTCGACGATCCCCGCCCCCTCGTCCCGGGCGCTGACGACGATGACCGGCACGTCGCTCACGGCCCGGATCATCGCCAGGAGGGCGGCGCCGTCGAGGTCGGGCAGGCCCAGGTCGAGCAGGACGACGTCGGGGCGGTGCTCGACGAGCGACTGCAGCCCGCTCATCGCGTCGGGCGCCGTCATGGTGGAGTGGTGACGCGCGTTGAGAGCCCGCACCAGAGCGGTGCGGATCGTCGCATCGTCCTCGACGATGAGCACGTCGGCCACGATCCTGACGGTAGGGCATGACAGCGGGCCGTCGCGGGCGTTGTGGACGGACGGGCGGCGTCCCACGACAGGTTTGTGACCGCCTTAGCCCCGCGTTAACCCTCCGGCGCGCCACCATGGGGGCATGGACGGGACGGGCGGCGGCGCAGGGCGCCGGGGCGGGAGCGCCGGCGGCGACGGCGCGAGCCGCGTCGGCGGCGCGGTCATGGTCCTCGCCTGGGTGCTCGCCGTCGCGCTCGTCGGTGTCGTCGCGTGGTGGGCCGTGGCCGCCGTCGTCGACCCGGGCGAGGGCCGGGCGAGCGTGCTCAGCCCGGTCGAGGTCGAGTCGGCCCGCGCGGCCCAGGAGGCCGCGGCGCCCGATCCCACCGCCGGCCCGACGCCGAGCACGACACCGAGCCCGACCCCGGAGCCCACCGCGGACCCGACCGACGCGCCCACCGGGGCCGGCGAGGTCGCCCGCACCTGGGACGTCGCCGGCGGCCAGGTGGGTGTGGTGTGCCGGGGGGCGACGCTCCACCTGCTCTACGCCACACCCGTGGAGGGGTGGACCGTGGACCTCGGCGACGCCGACGACGACGAACTCGAGGTCGAGTTCAGGAGCGGGGAGTCCGAGACCAAGGTGCAGGCTGTGTGCGTCGACGGGGTCCCGACCGCCTCGGTGGAGGACGACTCCGACGAGGACTGAGACCACGGCAGGGGCCGACGCCGGGACCGGATGCGCAGGGGGCGCCGGCCCGGCGTCGGTGGCGTCGGGGGACGGGCGTCGGTGGCCGGCCGGCAACGGGCGCCGGTGGCCCGCCTCAGCGCCGCGCCAGCGCCTCGGCCATCTGGTCGACCGCCTGCTCGAGCACCGGGCGCGGCATGGCGAAGTTGAACCGGGCGAAGCCCGCACCGGCCCCGCCGCAGAGCACCCCGTCGATCATGGTCACCTTCGCCTCGGCGCGGAAGAACTCCGACGGCCGGTCGCCCAGCTCGAGCGCGCGGCAGTCGAGCCACGCGAGGTACGTGCCCTCCGGCTCGGTGTAGCCGATCTCGGGGATGCGCTCGGCGAGGAGCTCTCCCAGGCGGCGGCGGTTGCCGTCGAGGTAGTCCAGCACCCGCGCCAGCCACGGCCCGCCGTCGGTGTAGGCGGCCGTGTTGGCGATGACGCCGAGGTTGGCGGCGCCGTGCTCGGCCCAGGTCGCCACCTCCGTCCAGCGCCGCCGGTCCGCGTCGTTGGAGAGCACGGCCTGCGCCGCCTTGAGCCCGGGCAGGTTCCAGGCCTTCGACGCCGACGTCGCGGTGATGGTGTGGGCCGCCGTCGTCGCGGAGATCGAGGCGTACGGGACGTGGGTGCGCCCGGGGTAGACGAGTGGGCCATGGATCTCGTCGGAGAAGACCCGGCCGCCGTGGGCGTCGACGACGGCGGCGATCGCCTCCATCTCCGACCGCTCCAGGACCCGGCCGACGGGGTTGTGCGGGTTGCACAGGATGAGCAGCCCGGCGCCGGCGGTGAACGCAGCGTCGACGCCGTCGAGGTCGTAGACGTAGCGGCCGTCCTCGACCAGGAGCGGCACCTGGATGACCTCCCGCCCCAGCGCGGGCGGGAGGGTGAGGAAGGGCATGTACGCCGGCGTGGGCAGGATGACCGGCGAGCCCGGCGCGGTGAAGTGGGTGATGGTCATCTCGAGGGTGGCCAGGACGTCGGCCATGGCCCGGACGTTGCGGGTCGGCACGTCCCAGCCGTAGCGCTCGCGCGCCCACCCGGCATACGCGGCCGACATCTCCTTGGCGACGGCGGTGGGCAGGTAGCCGAAGAGCCCGCGGTCGACGGCCGCGTGAAGAGCGGCGGTGACCGGCTCGGCGGCGCCGAAGTCCATCTCGGCCACCCAGGCCCCGATGGTGTCGGGGAAGGCCGACCACTTGAGCCCGCCGACGGCGCGCAGCTCCTCGACGGTGATGGCGTCGAAGTCGGTGCTCATGGGACCTCCCGGGAAGGCGGCAGCGCCCTGCCGTCCGTAAATGTCGCTACGACCCTACGGCGGTCCGCCGGCCGCGGAAAGGGACCCGCAGGCGTGCGGCAGCGGTGTGTGCTCGCGGGCCCGGGGGCGGGGCGTCAGTGCTCGGAGAACGTGCGTGCGAGGCTCGGTCGCCCGGTGTCCCGGCTCGGCAGCCCGGGGTCGTGTCGGTTCGGCGGTCCGGGGAGTGCGGGCGCCGCGACCTGGAGGACCAGGGGCCTGCCGCCGCCGGCCGTGACGTGGCAGACTGTAGGTAAGCGCTTTCACAACTCGAGGAGCACGCCAATGACGTCCGAGCTCACCATCGTCCGCCGTTACGCCGTGGCGGGGACCGGTCACCGCGCCCAGATGTACATCGACGCCATGGTCGGCGACCACGCCGAGGTCGCCGAGCTCGTGGCCTGGTGCGAGCCGAACCCCGGCCGCGCCGCCTACTACGACGAGGTGATCGGCGCAGCCGGCAGGAAGCCGCTGCCGCGCTACGAGCCGAGCCAGCTCGAGGAGATGGTGCACGAGCACCAGATCGAGACGGTCGTCATCACCGCGCCGGACCACACCCACGCCGACCTCGTCACCCGCGCCATGGACGCCGGCGCCGACGTCGTCGTGGAGAAGCCGCTGACCATCGACGCCGAGGGCTGCAAGAAGATCACCGCCGGTGCTGAACGGACCGGCCGCAACGTCGTCATGACGTTCAACTACCGCTATTCGCCGCGCAACTCCGCGCTCAAGGAGGTCATCGCGTCCGGCCGGATCGGCGAGGTGACGTCTGTGCACTTCGAGTGGGCGCTCGACACCGTCCACGGCGCGGACTACTTCCGCCGCTGGCACCGGGAGAAGGCCCTCTCCGGCGGCCTGCTCGTGCACAAGTCGTCGCACCACTTCGACCTGGTCAACTGGTGGCTCGACGACGCGCCCGAGCGCGTCTACGCCCGCGGACGCCTGGCCTTCTACGGGGACCAGGGTGCCGGCGCCGCGCAGGCCGGCCCGCGCCCGGCCCGCGGGGTCGACGCCGAGCCGGGCGACCGCTGGTCGCTCGACATGCGCCAGGACGAGCGGCTGCGGCGGCTCTACCTCGACGCCGAGGGCTACGACGGCTACCACCGGGACCAGGACGTCTTCGCCCCCGGCATCACCATCGAGGACAACATGGCCGTGATCGTCGACTACCGCGGCGGCGCCCTGCTCACGTACTCCCTCAACGCCCACGCGCCGTGGGAGGGCTACAAGGTCACGGTCAACGGCACCAAGGGCCGCGCCGAGCTCGAGGTCGTCGAGCGCGGGTCGGTGGAGTTCGACGCGTCCGGCCGGGCGGTCCTCGACCCCAGCGCCCGCGAGGCCGAGAGCGCCGATGTGCTGCGCCCCAAGGGTGAGCGCCTCATCGTCCAGAACCACTGGGAGCGCGCGCAGGAGGTCGAGATCCCCATGGGGGAGGGCTCGCACGGCGGCGGCGACAGGATCCTGCTCTCCGACGTCTTCCGCGGCCCCGGCGAGGACCCGCTGGGCCGGCCCGCGGGCTACGTCGACGGCGTGCGGGCGGTGGCTGTGGGCATCGCGGCGAACGAGTCGATCCGCACCGGGCTGCCGGTGGTCGTCGACGACCTCGAGCTCGGGGTGGAGCTCGCCAAGCGCTGACCGGGCGCGGGGGGTCGTCATCGGGCGCGCACGGTGCGGCGATCGGTGTGGGTCCGCCGGTCCGCGCCCGCGCGTGGGTCCGCGGGTCCGCGCCCGCGCGTGGGTCCGCCGGTCACGCGCGTCGTCGAGTTGGGGGTTGTGGCTGCCCAATCTGCCTCGGGACTGCAACAACCCCCAACTCGATGCGCCAGGTGCGAGCTGGCTGCCGCCATCCGTCGAGGGGCGGCACCCGGAAGGCGCGGCACGCGACCCTGCCAGTCGATGTTGCGTTGGTGCGGTTCCGCGCGGAGTCGGGACGACCATTCCGTCACATCGCGCTCGGGCTAGCGGCTCCCGGCCCTGCGATGTTGCGTTAGTGCGGTTCCGCGCGGAGTCGGGACGACCATTCCGTCACATCGCGCTCCGGCTAGCGGCTCCGGCCCTGCGATGTTGCGTTAGTGCGGTTCTTCGCGGAGTCGGGACGACCATTCCGTCACATCGCGCTCGCGGGTGGTGGCTGCGGCGCGGGTCGTGACTTCGGTCGTTGCTGATTGCGGCGTTGCGGTTCCGCGGACGCGGGACGACTTCGTGACACCGCCCCGGCGCCCGGGCGCCGAGCCGTCTCAGGCCGGCGCGGACGCCCCCGTCGCCAGGCGCGCACCGGCGGAGGCCACCGCCTCGCCGGACAACCGTCCGTCCGCGACGAGCACCCGGAACGCGCGAGTCAGGGGCTTGCCCGGCGTCACCACCACGGGCTCCTCCCACGCCAGGGCCGAGCCGATCCCCGGGTAGCCCGAGACGCGGACGAACCACGGGTCGGCGGCGGTCTCGGACGTCGCGCCCGCCAGGACCAGCGTGAAGTTCCCGCCGGACGTGCTCGCCGACCACGCCAGCCACGGGGCGACCGTGCCGTGGACGGCCTCCTCGCCGGCGGCTTCAGGGGTGTGCACGTCGACGTCGGTGCACGACGGCAGCCGCCAGAAGAAACCGCCGTAGCCGCCGCCCTCGCGACCGTTCGTGCCCGGTGAGCCGAGCGTGACGGGGGCTCCGTCGGCGGTGAGCACCGACTCCACGCCGAGCTCCCAGCCCTCCGGCGCCGCGGTCCACGTCAGGGTGCGGGTCTCGGTGAGCAGCACCGTGCCGTCGTGACCCCGCCAGGCGAGGCCCTCGACGGCGCGGCCCGTGGAGGCCTCGGCGCCGGTGGCCGGTTCGGCGCCCCCGACGTCAGGCTGCACCGCACCTGTCGGCGGCTCCACCCACCCCTCGTGGGTGATCCGGCCGTGGTCGGGCCGCCAGGTGTACCCGCGCCCGGGAAGGTACGTGCGCCCGCCCCACAGGTTGTTGCCGTCCACGTCCTGCACCGCCAGCCCGACGCCGGCGTGCCACGTGTGGTCCGACGGCGCGACGTCGGTGACGCACACCCCGGCAAGGGTGCGTACCGGGTGCAGGTGAGGGCGGGGGCTGTCCAGCGCCGACGTGCCGGCGCCGTCGACGTAGGTCGCGACGTCGGCCCCGTCGACGGTCAGCCTGGCGAGCGCGGCGTGGGCGGGCGCCCACGGCGCACCGAGGGTGGTGAAGGTGCGCAGCTCGTCCGCCACCCGCGCGCACCAGTGCTCGACGTCGTGCACGACGACGTGGCGGCCCTCCTCGCCCTCGCGCCAGTCCACCAGTGCGGCCGGGATCGGCGCCGGCTCGTCGGCGGTGCGCACGGCCTCGAGGACGCGCATGAACGCGCCGGCGTCCTCCAGCGAGCTGAGGAGCGGGACGTCGGCGTCGTGGAGGTGGTCGACGAGGTTGGTCAGCAGCGGCGTCGTCGTGCACGTGACGGTGCGCCGGCCCGAGACGCCGTCGACGTCCACCTCGTCGGTCTTGTACCGGAAGACCACCTGGCCGTCCGTGCCGTGGACGATGACGCGCGGCTCGGACGCCTCGGCCGCGCACACGGTCAGCCCGAGCGCGATCTTGCGCCCGCCGGTGGTGATGATCCGCACGGAGGAGGTGTCGTCGGCCTCGATGTCGTTGGCGCGGAAGAGCTCGGCCTCGACGACGGCGACGTCCTCCGCGCGCGTGGAGCCGTCGATCCGCAGGGCCGCGGCGACGGCGTGGGCGAGGGGGTTGGTCACGACACCGTCGACGACGTCGACCCCGTCGAGGCGCCGCCGCCCGGCCCACGGGGCGCGCTCGAAGTAGGAGGTCGGCCGCACCCACGTACCGACGACACCGATGCCGGTGACCTCGCCGATCTCCTCGTCGGCCACGACCTCGTCGATGACGGCGTAGGCGCTCGAGCCGTTGGCCTGGAAACCGACCTGGCAGGCACGGCGGGTCTCCCGGGCGACGGCGAGCAGCTCCTCGTACGCGGCGAGGGAGGCCGTCGGGGGCTTCTCCAGCAGGACGTGGCACCCGGCCCGCATCGCCGCCGTGGCGAGCGGGGCGTGGGACGGGATGGGGGTGGCGATGGTGACGATGTCGGGCGGGTCGACGGCCAGGACGTCGGCGAGGTCCTGGTGGTAGGCGGCGTCGCCGGCGAGCTCCGCGGCCTCGCCCTCGAGCGGACGGCGGTCGACGACCGCCACGAGGACGGCCCGACCCTCGGCGGCGAGCCCGCGCAGGGCGCGCAGGTGGTTGACGCCGTAGCCCATCGCTCCGACGACGGCGACGCGCAGAGGGCGGGCGGGCTCGGGTACGGCGGCATCAACCATGGCGAAAGCGTTTCCGCCCTCAGTGGGGATGTCAAGCGAGGACGGCTCCGCGGAGGTGGAGCCTCCTGCCGAGCGTAGCGCGGGTGAGGGACGTCCTTGACGGCATGGGCGAGGGTGCAGTGCGACCTGCACGGCAGTGCAGTGCGACCTGCCGCCGCACGTCATGGAGCGACACCCTGCCGGGCGGCGCCGCGCTGGGCCGGCAGGGCGTGCTGGGCCGGCAGGGCGCGCTGGGCAGGCAGGGCGCGCTGGCCGCGCTGGCCGCGCTGGCCGCGCTGGCCGCGCTGGGCGGCCGGGTGTGCTGGCCGCACTGCGCCGCGCCGCGCCGCGTCCGGCGGCAAGTACCCAGCCGGCCCGGCGAAAGTTGGTCACGATCGCGTCTCGCCGTTGAGCTGTGCTTGACGCCACACTGTCCCGGGCCGCATAGTGGAAGCGCTTACCTACTTCCATCGGCCCCATGAACGTGCGCGGGCCGCCCCCGGGTTCATCAACGACGATCCACCGAGGAGGACGCATGAGCCGCACCCCCACCGCGGGACGCCGGCGCGACGTCGCCCGTCCCGCAGCAGGAGGGCAGGGTCATGTCCGCGCTCTCTGAGCTCAGCACCTTACGCAGGCAGAAGGGCGCCCGGAGCCTCAGCCCCGGTGAGAAGAACGACGGCAAGTACGCGATCTTCTTCCTCGGACCGTGGTTCGTGGGTCTCGTGCTCATCGTCGCCGGGCCGCTGGTCGCGTCGCTGTACCTGTCCTTCACGGACTACGACCTGCTCTCCGACCCGAACTTCATCGGGCTGGAGAACTACCAGCGGATGGCCGAGGACCCGCGCCTGCTCGCCTCGCTGAAGGTGACCTTCGTCTACGTCTTCGTCTCGGTCCCGCTGCAGCTCGCCGCCGCCCTCGGCCTGGCGCTCCTGCTCGACCGCGGCCTGCGTGGCCTGGCGATCTACCGGTCCGTCTTCTACCTGCCCTCGCTGCTGGGCTCCTCGGTCGCCGTCGCCATCCTGTGGCGCCAGATCTTCGGCAGCAACGGCCTCATCAACCAGGTCCTCGCGCTGGTCGGCGTCGAGGGCAAGTCGTGGATCTCCAACCCCGACACCGCCCTGGGCACGCTGATCATCCTCAACGTCTGGACGTTCGGCTCACCGATGATCATCTTCCTGGCCGGCCTGCGGCAGATCCCGGAGATGTACTACGAGGCCGCCTCGATCGACGGCGCCTCGAAGGTGCGGCAGTTCATCTCGATCACCATCCCCATGCTCACGCCGATCATCTTCTTCAACCTCGTCCTGCAGGTCATCGGCGCGTTCCAGAGCTTCACGCAGTCCTACATCGTCAGCAACGGGACGGGCGGACCGGTCGACTCGACGCTCTTCTACACGCTCTACCTCTACCAGCGCGGCTTCGCAGCCCTGGACATGGGCTACGCGTCGGCGATGGCGTGGCTCCTGCTGGTCATCATCGCCGGCCTGACCGCCATCAACTTCTACGCCTCCAAGTTCTGGGTCTTCTACAATGACTGACCGCGCATCCGCATCCGAGGTCCTGACGCCGGCCGAGCCCCGGCGCCCGGAGACCCTGACCGAGATCGCCGACTCCATGCCCGACGGCGCGCGCCCCTCAGGTGAGTGGGGCGGTCGAGCCCGGTCGCTGGTCAAGCACGCGCTGCTGATCCTCGCCGGCTTCGCGATGATCTACCCGCTGCTGTGGATGGTGGCCAGCTCCTTCAAGCCGGACGCCCTCATCTTCCGCGAGCCCGGCCTCATCCCGAGCCAGACCACCGCCGAGAACTACGGCCGCGGCTGGACCGCCCTGCTCAACCCGTTCAGCCACTACCTCATGAACTCCTTCATCCTGGTGGCCGGGTCGGTGATCGGGAACCTCGTGTCCACCTCGCTGGCCGCCTACGCCTTCGCGAGGCTGAACTTCCGGCTCCGCGGGCTGTGGTTCGGGATCATGCTCATGTCGATCATGCTGCCGATCCACGTCATCATCGTCCCGCAGTACGTGCTGTTCTCCGAGCTCGGCTGGATCAACACCTTCTGGCCCCTGATCGTGCCGAAGCTGCTGGCCACGGACGCCTTCTTCGTCTTCCTCATGGTCCAGTTCTTCCGGGGCATCCCCAAGGAGCTGGACGAGGCGGCCCGAATCGACGGGGCGGGCCACATCCGGATCTTCTTCCAGATCATGCTCCCGCTCTCGCTGCCGGCGCTGGCGACGACGGCGATCTTCACCTTCATCTGGACGTGGAACGACTTCTTCGGCCAGCTGATCTTCCTCACCGACCCGGACATGTACACCGTCCCGATCGCGCTGCGGACGTTCCTGGACTCCACCGGCGAGAGCTCGTGGGGACCGATGTTCGCGATGTCGGTCATCTCGCTCCTGCCGCTCTTCCTCGTGTTCCTCTTCGGCCAGCGCTACCTGGTCAAGGGGATCGCGACCACGGGGATCAAGTAACCATGCGCACCACAGCAAGCCCGGGGACCGACGAAGGTCCCCGGCCGGAGGGCCGCACCGTGGCCGCTCTGCCGTCCTGCGAACCGCACAGGGAAAAGATGATGAGACTCAACAAGACGAACCGACGCGGCACCGTCCTCAAGGCGGCGGCCCTGGTGATGGCCGGATCGCTGGCGCTGAGCGCGTGCGGCCAGGCCGAGAACCTCGAGGAGGACGCCGAGGGTGGCGCCGCCGAGGAGACCTCCGCCGCCGGCGGCGAGACGGCCGCCGGGGGTGAGGGCGAGGCGGAGATCCGCTTCTCCTGGTGGGGCTCGGACACCCGCCACCAGCTGAACCAGGACCTCATCGACGCCTTCATGGAGGAGCACCCCGACATCACCGTGGTGCCCGACTACACGGACTGGGGCGGCTACTGGGACAAGCTCGCCACCCAGACCGCCGGTGGTGACACGCCCGACGTGCTCATGCAGGAGGAGCGCTACCTGCGCGAGTACGCCGACCGCGGGGTCCTGGCCGACCTGAGCGAGTACGACATCGACACCTCGGCGATGGACGAGGCGCTCGTCTCCTCCGGCGAGCTGGACGGCGGCCTGTACGGCATCCCCACCGGCGTCAACGTCCGCGTGATGATGGCGGACCCGCAGATCTTCGAGGAGGCCGGCGTCGAGATGCCGGACGACACCACCTGGACGTGGGACGAGTACCACGACCTCATGGTGCAGATCGCGGAGAACACCGAGGGCTACGGCGCCCAGGACTACGGATTCATCGAGCCCGACCTGTCGATCTGGGCCCGCCAGCACGGCCAGGCGCTCTGGGACGAGAACGGTGAGATCGCCGTCGACGCCGAGCTCATCGCCGAGCTGTGGGAGCGCTCACTGCAGATCATCGAGGACGGCGGCGCCCCGCCGGCCAGCGAGGCGCTCGAGATCGACGCCGGTGGTCCGGAGCAGTCCCTGATCGCGACCAACCGCGCCGCTGTCGCCCGGTTCTGGACCAACCAGCTCGAGGCGATCTCCTCGGCCGCCGGCCGCGACCTGGAGATGCTGCGCTACCCGGGCGAGACCGAGTTCGACCGGACCGGCCTGTACCTCAAGCCGGCGATGGCCATCTCGATGTCGGCCGAGACGGAGTTCCCCGAGGCGTCGGCCACGTTCATCGACTGGATGCTCAACAGCGAGGAGGCCGGGAAGATCATCCTCTCCGACCGTGGCCTGCCCGCGAACGAGGACGTGCGTGCGGCGATCCTGCCCGAGCTGGGCGAGGCCGAGCAGTACGCGGCCGAGTTCATCGAGGACGTCAGCGCCGACATCGAGGACGCCCCCGCCCCGCCGCCCGTCGGCGCCGGTGAGGTCGCCGCGATCCTGGCTCGCTACAACGAGCAGGTGCTCTTCGGCCAGATGGAGCCCATGGCCGCCGCCGAGGCCTTCATCGAGGAGGCCGCCTCGGTCACCGGCTGATCCACAGGGTCGGCGTCGGCGAGCAGCCGGCGCCGACCGCGGACCGGCACCGGCTGTCCGGACCGGGTGCCACGACGGCGCCACTCCCGCGAGGGGGTGGCGCCGTCGCCGTGTGCGGGTCAGGGGATGACTGGTCAGGGGATGACGAGGGTGGTCTCAGGGCGCAGGGCGGCCAGTGCCCGGTCGAAGGTGGCCAGCTTTCCGCCATGGGCGGCGGCGAGCTCGGCGAGATAGGCGTCGGTGACCTGGCGGTGGCCCTGCAGGCCGGTCAGAGCAACATCCTTGTACGAGATGTCGTCGGGCCAGAAGAGACACCGCGGGTGCGCGGTGATCCGCTCGAGCAGGGCTGTGGCGGTGGCGGTGCTCTCGCCCATCCGCAGCACGAAGCGGACCAGTGCGCCCTCGACCACCGGGCACACGGCGAAGGTGGGAACGCTCGCGAGCCAGTGGCCGGCCCGGTCGTGGTGCTCGTGCTCCGCGACCACCAGGGCGATGAGCACGTTGGCGTCGAGGAGACAGGGGCTCACTCGTCGTCCAGGACGTCTGCCACCTCGGCGGAGGTGATGCGCCGTCCGAGCGAGAGGACCGGCAGGCCGGTCTGCTCGTCGGTGAGGAGCTCGACCGGGCTGTCCAGCTGCGCCAGGCCCCGGACCGTGAGGTCGACGAGGACGGCGGAGAGGGACTTCCCGCGCTGAGCCGCCAGCTCACGAGCCCGACGATGCACTGCCGGGGGGAGGTCGATCGTCGTGCGCATGGGTGCATCATAGGTGATGCACCTATGATGCAGAAGGCTGGATGCACAGGTCGCAGGCGGAGCGCGACCCCCTACGCGAGGGAGCGCATGACCTCGATGAGGTCCTTCTTGCCCTCGAACCCGATGCCTGGCAGGTCCGGCAGGGTGACGTAGCCGTCGACCACGGCGACGCCGTCGGGGAAGCCCCCGAAGGGCTGGAAGAGGTCCGGGTAGGACTCGTTGCCGCCGAGCCCGAGCCCCGCGGCGATCGCGAGCGACATCTGGTGGCCGCCGTGCGGGATGCACCGGCTCGCGGACCAGCCGTGCTCGCCGACGACGTCGAGGACCCGCAGGTACTCCACGAGCCCGTAGGACAGGGCGCAGTCGAGCTGGAGCCAGTCACGGTCCGGGCGCATCCCGCCGTAACGCAGCAGGTTGGCCGCGTCCTGGGCGGAGAAGAGGTTCTCGCCGGTGGCGAGCGGCCCGGCGTAGCGCTCGGCGACGGCGGCGTTGAGGGCGTAGTCGAGGGGGTCGCCGGGCTCCTCGTACCAGAAGGGGTCGTAGGCGCTCAGGGCGTCGGCGTAGGCGAGGGCGGTGTCGCGGTCGAAGCGGCCGTTGGCGTCGACGGCGAGCTGCCGGCCCGGGCCGAGCACGTCGAGGGCCGCCTCGATCCGGCGCACGTCCTCGCCCAGCCCGGCGCCGCCGATCTTCATCTTCACCACGCGGTACCCGCGGTCGAGGTAGCCGCGCATCTCGTCCTGGAGCGCCGAGACGTCCTTGCCCGGGTAGTAGTAGCCGCCCGCGGCGTAGACGAACACCCGCGGGTCCGCGGTCCCGCTGCCGTACCGCTCGGCCAGCAGGTGGTGCAGCGGCCGGTCGGCGATCTTGGCGACGGCGTCCCACACCGCCATGTCGAGCGTGCCGACGGCGACCGAGCGCTCGCCGTGCCCGCCGGGCTTCTCGTTCGTCATCGCCGTCGCCCAGATGCGGTGCGGGTCGAGGTTCGTGCCGTCGTCGTCGACCAGGGACGCCGGGTCCGCGGCGAGGACGCGCGGGATGAACCGCTCCCGCAGGAGCGCGCCCTGGCCGTAACGGCCGTTGGAGTTGAAGCCGTACCCGACCACCGGCCGGCCGTCGCGCACCACGTCGGTGACGACGGCGACCAGGCTCAGCGTCATCGTCGAGAAGTCGATGTAGGCGTTGCGGATGGGCGAGCTGATGGGGAGCGTCCGCTCCCGGATGTCGACGATGCGCATCGTGGTCTCCCGGCGGGCTGGCGACTGAATTCGTGTAGCCTAGCGGAAGCGCTTTCACATGCGCCGGTGGGAGCGCCGCCACCACCGGCGACCGGGTCCGGCCGTGCGCCGGCCGACGACAGGCGGGTCCAGCCGGTCGCCGGCAGACGACAGGACGACGGGAGACGGTGTGGGCGGGATCCTCACGGGCTTCGCGATCCTGCTGGTCCTCGTCACGATCGGATACCTCGCGGCCCGGCGGGGCACGCTCCCGCCCGGGAGCCAGGAGGTGCTGGCGAAGGTCGCGTTCACCTACGCCTCGCCGGCGCTGCTGTTCACCACGCTCCTCGACGCGCCCGTCGAGACGGTGCTCTCGCTCCTGCTCGTCGGGGTGGCGCTCTCGAGCACGATCGTGGCCCTGGTGTTCGTGGTCGTCGCCCGGTGGTGGGGGCGTCGCACCGGTGAGCTGGTCATCGGCGGCCTGGCGTCGTCGTACGTCAACGGCGCCAACCTCGGCATCCCGATCGCGTTCTACGTGCTCGGGGACGCCTCCTACGTCGCACCCGTCCTGCTCTTCCAGCTCGTCCTCGCCGCGCCCGTCGCCCTGGCCGTGCTCGACATCGTCGCTGACCGGGCTGACCGGGCTGACCGGGCTGACCGGGCTGACCGGGCTGACCGGGCTGACCGGGTGGACCGGGCCGATCGTCCGGACCTGGCAGACCGGCCGCGCGCCGCGAGCCAGGGCGACGCCGACCGTCGCGTGGGCGCTGCCGGCGCCGACCACCCCGACCGCCGCGCCCGCCTGGCACGGTGGACCAGGCCGCTGCGCAACCCCCTCATCGTCGCGTCGCTGCTCGGCCTGGCCGCGAACCTGCTGAGCCTGGACCTGCCCGACTGGGTGACCGAGCCCGTGTCGCTGCTGGCCGGGGCCGCGGTCCCGCTCACCCTCCTCGTCTTCGGGATGTCGCTGCGGGGCATGCGCCTGGGCGTGGCGGACTTCTCCCGCGACGTCCTGCTCGCGACCGCGCTCAAGGTCGCCGTCCACCCGGCCGTGGCCTTCGGCGTCGGGAGCCTGCTCGGTCTCTCCGGTCGTGAGCTCCTCGCCCTCACCGTCATCGCGGCGCTGCCCGCCGCCCAGAACATCTACGTCTACGCCGTCAACTACGACGAGTCGCGCGGCCTGGCCCGCAGCACCGTGCTGCTCACGACGGTCCTCGCCTTGCCGGCGATCGTCGTCGTCTCGGTCCTCCTCGGCTGAAGGCCGGGCGGCGGCAGGTCCGGACGACGTGCCGCGCCGCCCGCAGATGGCCACCCGGCGCGCGGCACCCGGCACCCGGCACCCCGCACGCGGCACGCGGCACCCGGCACCCCGCACCCAGGCAGCCGCGCGTGGCTCACCATCCACATCGTGAGCCCGCCGACCTCCACCTCTTGCCGTCGCTCTGCCCCCTGTGTCAGGGTTAACGCGTAAGCGCTTACGCCAACGGTGGCGTGAGCACGGACAAGGGAGTTCGTCACATGCAGGTACGACGCACCACCAGAACGCTGCTGCCCCTCGTGGCGGCGACGTCGGCCATCGTCCTGGGCCTCGGCGCCCCGGCGTCGGCCGAGAAGCCCGACGAGCGGGGCGACAACGGCACCTTCGGGGTCGGTCAACCGCGCGGGGACCTCGGTCGGGCGGTCCTCGGCGAGAACGACGGCTGGGCGGCCGCGGAGGGCGGCACCACGGGCGGCGCGGCCGCCACCGAGGAGAACGTCTTCCACGTCGACACCTGGGCCGAGCTCCAGGCGGCCCTCGGTGGCTCCGGTGCTCGGGACAACGACACCGCGAAGATCATCTACGTCGAGGGCGAGCTCAACGCCTTCGAGCGCGCGGACGGCACGCTCACCACCTGCGAGACGTTCGAGGAGGCGACCGGCTTCAGCCAGGACGCGTACATCGCCGCGTTCGACCCGCAGACCTGGGCCTACACCGTCAGCGAGGGGGAGCGCGAGGCGCTCCAGGACCACCAGGACGAGGCCGCGAGCGCCCAGGCGGCCCAGACCCAGCAGCACATCGGCTCGAACACCACCCTCGTGGGGGTCGGCGACGACGCCCGGATCGTCGGGGCGAACCTGCGGATCCGCGACGCCGACAACGTCATCGTCCGCAACCTCACGGTCTCGGACTCGACCGACTGCTTCCCCGAGTGGGACCCGAGCGACACCGGCGCCGGCAACTGGAACTCGCGCTACGACAACATCTCGGTCTGGACGTCCACGCACGTGTGGATCGACCACAACACCCTCGACTCGGGCGCGATCCCGCCGTCGCAGCTGGACACGGTCTACGGCCGGCCCTACGAGGTGCACGACGGCCTGCTCGACCTCACCCACAGCTCGGACCTGGTCACGGTCTCGTACAACGAGTTCGGCGAGCACGACAAGACCATGCTCATCGGCTCCTCCGACGGACGCACCCAGGACCGCGGCACCCTGCGCGTGACCCTGCACCACAACCACTGGACCGACATCGGCCAGCGCGCCCCGCGCGTGCGCTACGGGCAGGTGCACGTCTACAACAACCTCTACACGCAGACCACGTCGGAGGGCTTCAGCTACTACTGGGGCGTCGGGCGCGAGTCGCAGATCGTCGCCGAGAACAACTACGTCGAGCTCGCCGAGGGCTCCGACCCCGCGGACATCATCGCGCTGTGGACCGACCTGTCCCGCGGCGAGGCGATGACGGAGACCGGCACCATGATCGACGGCAGCTGGGTCTCCGCGCTCGAGCTGTACAACGCCGACGCCGAGGCCGAGGACCGGATCCCCTCCCCGGCGAGCTGGGACCCCACGCTCCACGGCCGGATCGAGCCGACGCCGGCCGTCCAGGCCAAGGTCGAGCTCCAGGCCGGCGCGGGCGTGCTGCGATGAGGCGCCTCCTCGTCACCGCCGCCGCGGTGAGCGCCGGCCTCCTGGCCGCGCCCGCATCGGCCGCCACGCCGGCCCACGACGCGAGGCCGGTCCTCGACGCCACGCCGGCCCTCGACGCCGCCGCAGCAGGGACGACCATCGTCGTCGCCCAGGACGGCAGCGGTGACGTCACCACGGTGCAGGCCGCGGTCGACGCCGCACCTGCCGGCTCCACCGAGGGCGTCGAGATCGTCATCCAGCCGGGCGTCTACCGCGAGGTCGTCAAGGTCGGCCGCGACAAGCCGAACCTGTCGTTCGTCGGCGCCACCGGCGACCCCGCGGATGTCGTCATCACCTACGACAACGCCGCGGGCACGCCCAAGCCGGACGGCTCCGGCACCTACGGGACCACCGGCAGCGCCACCGTGACGCTCGCCGGCGCCGGCTTCACCGCCGAGTCCGTGACCTTCGAGAACGCCTTCGACGAGCAGGCCCACCCGGAGATCACCAACCGGCAGTCCGTCGCCGTCAAGACGACGGCCGACCGGATGGTCTTCGACGACGTCCGGTTCCTCGGCAACCAGGACACGCTCTACCTGGACTCGCCGAACGCGACCACACCGGCGCGGGTGTACGTCCACGACTCCTGGATCGAGGGCGACGTGGACTTCATCTTCGGCCGCGCGACCGCCGTCATCGAGGACTCGACGATCAAGGCGCTCCGGCGCGACAGCGACCCGAGCGGCTACATCGTCGCGCCCAGCACCTCCTCGGCGGACTGGCTCGGCTTCCTCATCACCGACAGCAGGCTGATCTCGAACGCCGGGCCCGACAGCTACTTCCTCGGCCGCCCGTGGCGCCCGAGCAGCTACCCGACGGCGGAGCCGCAGGTGGTCGTGCGCGACTCGTTCCTCGGCAACCACATCAAGGACGACCCGTGGACGTCGATGTCGGGCAAGGACTGGGCCGACGGGCGTGCCCTGGAGTACCGGAACTGGGGTCCCGGGGCCGAGATCAACGCCGACCGGCCGCAGCTCGACGACGAGGCGGCCGCCTCGTACGAGGTGGCGGACTACCTCGCCGGCGACGACGGGTGGGACCCGACGACCGGCCGCTGAGGGGTGTGACGTGCCGGCGCCCGCCCGCGAGCCCGGTCACGTCGAACGCAGGCCGACCCGCTGCCCGCCGCGACACGTTCGCGGCGGGCAGTCTGGGTCGGGCGCCGCGCTGTCCCGGGATCGTGACATCGTGACGCCCGACGCCCACCACCGAGGAGTGCTCGTGACGATGACGGCCAGGCCGAGCGCGATCGGCGGCTACGAGGACTGGCCGGCCTGGCTCACCGGCCGGCGGCTGCTCGACGGCGACGCCCTCACCACCCGCCTCGCCGCCGCTCTCGGTGTCCCCGCGCCCGGTCCCGCTCCGGTGGTGCGCACCGTGCGGGAGTGGGACCGCGACGGCGTGACGGTCGCCGAGCTCGAGTGGTCCACCGGCGTCGGCCCACCCACCCGCGCCTGGACCGTCCGGCCGGCCCGCGCGGACGGGCCCCTGCCCGGCGTCCTGCTCCTCCACTGCCACGCGGGCGTGAAGTCGGTCGGCGCGGAACGGCTGGTCCGGACGCCCGAACCCACCGCCGTCGCCGAGCAGCTCCGCCGCGACCTCTACGAGGGCCGGGCGTTCGCCGAGGACCTCGCCCGGCGCGGGTTCGTCGTGCTCGCCCACGACACCTTCGGGTGGGGCTCGCGGCGCTTCGTCCTCGACCCGCCGCCGGCCAGCATCGCCGCGCAGGGCTCCCTGGCTGTGGCGGCCCTCGCCGGGGCGGACGCCCCGACCGACCCCGACCGCGCCGGTGCCGCGACCGCGGTGGCCGAGGCTGGTCAGCCCGACGACGCGGCCTACGACGTCGCCGCGGGCCTCCACGAGCACGTCGTCGCCAAGGCCGCGGGCCTCCTCGGGACCTCGTTCGCGGGCATGGTGGCCCACGACGACCTCGTCGCCGCATCAGTCCTGCGCGCCCTGCCGGGCGTCGACCCGGCGCGCACGGGCGCGGCCGGCTTCTCCGGCGGCGGGGGCCGCGCCGCCACGCTTGCGGCGCTTGACCCGCAGGTCCGCGCGAGCGCCGTCGTCGCCATGATGACGACGACGGCGGCCCTGTTCCCGGCCTTCGCGGACGCCCACTCGTGGCTGCTGGCCACGCCTGGCCTGCTGCACCGCACGGGGCTGCCGGAGATCGCTGCCGCGCGGGGCGCGCACGACCTGCTCGTGCTGTCCTTCGACGGCGACGAGCTCTTCCCGCCCGACGGCGTCCGCGCCGCCCACGCCGAGCTGCGGGAGCGGTTCCCGGGGGCGGCCGGCTCACTCGAGGAGGCGATCCTCCCCGGCGGTCACGTGTTCAGCGTGGGTGCGCAGGAGCGCGTCGGCGCGTTCCTCGAGCGCTCCCTCGCCGGCTGACGCCGGCGAGCTGGCTGACCCCGGCGACCCGGCCGACCTAGCGGCAGACCGGGCGCCAGCCCGCGGCAGCACGGGAGCCCGGCGTCACCGCAGCGCCGGGTACGCCGCCTTCGGCAGGTGGTACGCGAGGTCGACGGCAGTCTCGACGGCCTCGTCGAGGTCGATCCGGTGCTCGGCGACGAGCCGGGCGAGGTAGCCGGCGTCGATGCGCCGGGCGAGGTCGTGCCTGGCGGGGATGGAGGCGTAGGCGCGGGTGTCGTCGACGAACCCTGTCGTGTTGTAGAACCCGGCCGTCTCGGTCACGGCCTCGCGGTAGCGGCGCATGCCGTCGGGGGAGTCGAGGAACCACCACGGCGCCCCGAGCCGCATCGCCGGGTAGACCCCGGCCAGCGGGGCGAGCTCGCGCGAGAACGTCGTCTCGTCGAGGGTGAAGACGATGAGCCCGAAGCTCGGGTGGTGCCCGAACGCCTCGAGCACCGGCCGCAGCGACCGCGTGTACTCGGTCGAAACCGGGATGTCATAGCCCTTGTCGGGGCCGAACGTGGCGGCGACGGCGGCGTCGTGGTCGCGCAGCGAGCCGGGGTGGAGCTGCATGACCAGGCCGTCCTCGGTGGACATCCGCGCCATCTCGAAGAGCATGTGCCCGCTGAAGGCCTGGGCCTCGGCGTCGGTGGCGTCCCCGCGGCGTGCCGCGGCGAACATCCGCGCAGCCTCCTCCGCCGACAGCTCGGTGGTGTCGGCCGAGAGGTGGCCGTGGTCGGTGGCGCGGGCACCGGCGGCGACGAACGCCCGCCGGCGCTGGCGCAGGGCGGCGAGGTAGCCGGCGTAGTCCGAGGCGTCGACGCCGGAGACGGCGCTGAGCTCGTCGACGAGCCCGGTCCAGTCCGGCCGGGTCACGTGCAGCAGCGGGTCGGGCCGGAACGTGGGGACGATCCGGTCGCCCCAGCCCTCGTCGGCGAGCGCCGCGTGGTGCGGCAGCTCGGAGGTGGCCGGGTCCGTCGTCGCGAGGATCTCGAGGTTGAACCGCTCGAACAGCGCGCGCGGCCGGAACGCCGGGCTGGCGATGCGCTCGCTCAGCTCGTCGAAGAGCGCGTCGGCGGTCTCGGCGGAGGGGCGCTGCGTCACCCCGAAGACCTCGACGAGCTCGTGCTCGAGCCAGTACCGCGTCGGCGTGCCGCGGAAGAGGTGCCAGTGATCGCAGAAGCGCTTCCAGATCGTGCGGGCGTCCGTCTCGACCGTGACTCCCGGGTCCGCCGTCACCGGCCGGACGCCCATGTCGGCCACCGTCATGCCCTGCGAGACGAGCATGCGCACGAGGTAGTGGTCCGGGACGACGAGAAGCTGTGCGGGGTCGGGGAACGCCTGGTCCTCGGCGAAGACGGCGGCGTCGACGTGCCCGTGCATGGACACGAGCGGCAGGGGCGCCGTGTGGCTGTAGATCTCCCGCGCGATCGGCCTCAGCTCGCCGGCGGGCAGGGCTCGGTCGGGGTGCAGGGTCCAGTGCTCGGTCATGCGAAGTGCTCCTCGGGTCTGGCGGCAACAGCGGCGCCGGCGCTAGCATGTAAGCGCTTGCACGCGTGACTTGCCCAACGTACCAGCAACGGGCGGCCCCACCGAAGGGGTACCCCGGGCCGGGTCCGCACCCGACGACCAGACGGAGCTCTCCGCCATGACCGCGCGACTGAACCTCACCACCCTCGACCGGCTGCCCGCGGCGGTCGCCCGCCCCGCCGTCGACCCGCGGGAGGTCAGCGTCGGTGCCGTCCACCTCGGGGTCGGTGCCTTCCACCGTGCCCACCAGGCCGTCTACACCGAGGACGCCATGGCTGCCGCGGGTGAGACCACCTGGGGCATCCACGCCGTCACCCAGCGCTCGCCCCGGGTGGCGGAGCAGCTCGCCCCCCAGGACGGGCTCTACGGGGTGCTCACCAAGGGCCTCGACCACGGCGGCGCCCCGACGGCGTCCATGCGGGTCATCGGTGCGCTGCGCGACGTCTCCTTCCCGGGGGAGCAGACCGGCGCCGTCCTCGACCGGCTCGCCGCCCCGACGACGCACGTCGTCACCCTGACCGTCACCGAGAAGGGCTACCGGCGTGCCGGGGGCCGGCTCGACCTGGCCGACGACGACGTCCGCGCCGACCTCGCCGCCCTGTCCGCCGAGCTGCGCACCGGGCGGGCCGAGGACGCCGCCGCTCGCTCGGCCATCGGGATGCTCGCCCGGGGTCTGGCCCGCCGGGCGCTGCACGACGCCGGGCCGATGACCGTGGTCATCTGCGACAACATCGTCCACAACGGCGCCATGCTCGAGGGCCTCGTGGCCGACTTCCACACGGCCGCCGACGCCCCGCGCGCCGAGGAGGTCGCCGCCTGGGTGCGGACCCACGTCACTTTTCCCTCCACGATGGTCGACCGGATCGTGCCGGCCACCACCGCCGAGCACCGCGCCGAGGCGCAGGCGATCTCCGGGGTCGAGGACCACGGCCTGGTCGTGGCCGAGCCGTTCACCCAGTGGGTGATCGAGGACCGCTTCGCCGGCCCCCGGCCGGCGTGGGAGCGGGCCGGGGCGACGCTCACCGACGACGTCGCCCCCTACGAGGACGCGAAGCTGCGCATCCTCAACGGCTCGCACTCCTACCTCGCCTACCGCGGCGCCGTGCTCGGCCACCGGACCATCGCCGAGGCGGTCGGCGACCCGCGGCTCCTCGCCGACGTCACCGCGTTCATCGACGACGACGTCATCCCCACGCTCGCCGCGCCGCCCGGGCTCGACCTGTCCGCCTACCGCGACTCGGTGCTCGAGCGCTTCGCCAACCCGGCCACGGGGCACACGACTATCCAGGTGGCGATGGACGGCTCGCAGAAGCTCCCCGTGCGCCTCCTCGGCACCGCGACCGACCGGCTCGCCGGCGGCGCCGTGCCGCACCAGGTGGCCAGGGCGGTGGCGTCGTGGATGGTGTTCGTGAGTCGGACCGCCGACGGCGACCTCGTGCTCGACGACCCGCTCGCCGGCCGGCTGCAGGCTGCGGCGTCGGGTGACTCCGGCGCAAGTGGTGGCCGTGCCGACGGGACCGCGAGTGGCTCTGCTGGTGGGGCAGGTGGCTCGGCCGGTGGCGCTGCGAGCAGTGGCCTCGCGGACCGGTTGCTCGACCTGGGCGAGATCTTCCCGGCCGACCTCGCCGGCGACGACGCCTTCCGCGCCGCCGTGCGCGAGCAGGTGGCCGATCTCCAGGCGGAGCGGGTGGGCAGCGCACGCCGGCCCTGACCCCGTCGCCACCTCAGGGGCCGCCATTCAGAAGCGCCCGCGACCTCGTGATCCACACCCTCTGGAGAGGTGCCGTACAACTCCCGTACAGTTGGTGCCGGAGGCGTGGAGATGGCGACGAAGAGCAAGCGGCTGGAGATGCGCGTCGACGAGGAGACGAGCGCGCTGCTCAGTCGCGCCGCCTCGCTGTCGCGCGAGCCGGTGTCGACCTTCGTGACGCGGGCCGCCCGTGCGGAGGCGGGCCGGGTGCTTGCCCGGGCGGACGTCACGCTCATGCCGGCCGAGCAGTTCGACGCCTTGATGGAGACTCTGGAGCGCGCTGATCAGGCACCCGCCCTGGCACGGGCGGCAGCACGGCGTCGTCGGTTCGACCGTGCATGAACCGGCCGCGTCGGTCTGACGAGCAGCACTTCCTGTCAGAACCACTGTCGCCGGAGCACCGACTCGACGACTTCACATGCGGTCGCACCTCGCTCGACCTGTGGCTCCGGGAGCAGGCACTCCGGGCACAGCGGGCGGGCACCGCCCGGACCCACGTGTGGACCGTGCGGGGAAGCCTGTCGGTCAGGGCCTACTACGCCGTCGCTCCCACGCAGCTGAACCGGGCGGACGGACTCTCGCGGTCGATGTCGGCGGGGTACACCTCTGTGCCGGCGTACCTGGTTGCCAGGCTGGCCGTCGACCTGGAGCTCCAGGGTCGAGGCCTTGGTGCCGAGCTCCTCCTCGACGCTCTCGAGCTGGTCGTCGAGGCCGCCGAGCTCGGCGGCGGCAGGCTGGTCGTCGTGGACGCGATCGACGAGATGGCGCGTGCCTTCTACGAGCACCACGGCTTCACGCGAATCGGCGGAAGTGATCGGCTCGTCATCAAGGTGGCGACGGTTGCCGACGTGCTCCGGCGCTCGAAGAGGTTGTGAGGACGTGGGCGCAGCGTGGGAACCCGGTGGGGCAGGGGTGCTTGCCCTGCCGTCGGGCAGGCTCGTCCGGGGCCGGTCGTTGCGCGCGCTGCCGCCCGGCCCGCCGCCTCAGTTCGCGCTCTACCTCGCCGCGCGACCGGTCGCGCCCGCGCAGTGGGAGAGCCGGTGGCTGCGCTGGCCCGACTTCCGGCTTCCCGCCGATCCCGGAGCGGTGGCGGACGCCCTGCGCGAGGCGTGGCAGCGGGCAGCCACGGAGCGCGTGGAGATCGCGTGCGCCGGCGGCCTCGGGCGCACCGGTACCGCCCTGGCCTGCCTGGCAGTCCTCGACGGCGTCCCGCCGGGCGAGGCCGTCGCCTTCGTGCGGGAGCGCTACGCCCGCCGCGCCGTCGAGACAGCCGGGCAGCGGCGGTTCGTGCGCCGCTTCGGCGGTCTCGCCACGAACGATCCCTCTGTTGCCGAATGATCCCCGCACACCACTCTCACTCGGCGACACCGCTCTCGCTCGGCGACGGGGTGATCGCTCGCGGTGCCGGTCAGGTCACGGCCCCCAGCTGCCACGGCACGAACTCCTCCTGGCCGAGGTCGAGCTCCTCGCTCACCGACGCCTCCCCGGACGCCACCGCGATGATCTTCTCGAAGATCTCCTCGCCGACCTCGGTCAGCGTCGCGGTCCCGTCGACGATGCGCCCGCAGTTGAGGTCCATGTCCTCGTGCATGCGCTCGTACATCTCGGTGTTGGTGGCGAGCTTGATCGTCGGCGCCGGCTTGGAGCCCAGCACCGAGCCGCGCCCGGTGGTGAAGCAGACGACCGTCGCGCCACCCGCCACCAGCCCGGTGACCGAGACCGGGTCGTACCCGGGGGTGTCCATGAACGCGAAGCCCACGCCGCGCTCGATCGGCTCGGCGTACTCGTAGACGGCGGAGAGCTCGGCGGTCCCGCCCTTGGCGACGGCGCCGAGGGACTTCTCGAGGATCGTCGTCAGCCCGCCGGCCTTGTTGCCGGGGGAGGGGTTGTTGTCCAGCGTCCCACCGCCCGCCGCGGCGTAGTCCTTCCACCACGCGATACGGTCGAGCAGCTTCCGACCGACCTCCTCGCTCACCGCGCGCCGGGTGAGCAGGTGCTCGGCGCCGTAGACCTCCGGTGTCTCGGCGAGCACCGAGGTGCCGCCGGCCCCGACGAGGAGGTCCGAGGCGTGGCCGAGCGCGGGGTTCGCGGTGATACCGGAGTACCCGTCGGAGCCGCCGCAGTTCAGGCCGAGGACGAGCTCGGAGATGTCGGCGTCCTCGCGGCGCGCCTGGTTCACCTCGGGCAGCATGGCGCGGATCTTCGCCACGGCCTCGCGCACGGTGGCCCGCACGCCGCCGCTGTCCTGGATCGTCATCGTCTCCACGTGGAGGCCCTCGGGCAGGTCGAGGCCCGCGGTGAGGGACTGCACCGGGATCATCTCGCAGCCCAGCCCGAGGACGAGCAGGCCGCCGAAGTTCGGGTGGTGGGCGTACCCGCGCAGCGTGCGCAGGAGGGTCTGCCCGCCGTTGGAGTCGGGCACGAGGCCGCAGCCCGAGCCGTGGGTGATGGCCATGACGCCGTCGACGTGCTCGAACTCGTCGAGGACCCCGATGCCGCGGAACTGGTCGGCGATCATCTTCGCGGTGCTGGCCGAGCAGTTGACCGAGGTGATGACGCCGATGAAGTTGCGCGTGCCCACGCGCCCGTCGGCCCGGCGGTAGCCGCGGAACGTCCGCCCCCGCATCGTCGGCGGCACCGTCACCCGGGCGGTGCCGAACTCGTAGTCGTGCTCGCCGTCGTCCATGGCGAGGTTGTGGCCGTGGACGTGCTCGCCGGGGAGGATCTCCCGCGTGGCGCGGCCGATCGACTGGCCGTACTTGCGCACCTGACCACCCGCGGCCGCGGCGCGCACGGCGAGCTTGTGGGCGCGCGGGACGGTCGCGGCGACGACGAGCGGCTCGGCGCCCTCGCGCTCGAGCACCGTGCCGGCGAGCAGGTCGCGGGTGGCGATCGCGACGTCGTCGTCGGGGCGCAGGAGGATCGTCGCCTCCGCGAGCGGAAGCGGTGTCGTGGTCCGGAGCGTGTCTGACATGAGAACCTTTCCGTGGACCTCTCCCCAAGAGGCAAATGGCCCGGTACGCTAGGCGTAAGCGCTTTCATCGTACCGTCCCCGCGAGAGGAGGACCACCCCCATGGCGACCATCCACGACGTCGCACGCGAGGCGGGGGTGTCGATCGCGACCGTCTCCCGCTCGCTCAACGGCGCCGCGCGCGTCAACCCCGAGACCCGGCGCCGCGTCATCGAGACGGCCGAGGCGCTCAACTTCCGCCCCAACCTCGCCGCCCGGGGTCTGGCCACCGGCAAGCTCGGCAACGTCGGCGTGCTGCTGCCCGACGTGTCCAACCCGTTCTTCGGCCCGATCGTCGCCGGCATCGCCCAGGTCGCGCAGGAGCGCCGCTTCGGGATGTTCCTCGCCGACTCGCGCGAGGACCCCTCCGTCGAGCCCGAGCTCGTCGCGCGGCTGAGCCAGCAGGTCGACGGCCTCATCCTCATCGCCTCGCGCCTGGAGGACGACGACGTCCGCGTCTTCGCGCAGCGCCGCCCCACCGTCCTGGTCAACCGCCTCGTCGACGGCGTCGACGGCGTGGCGATCGACGCCGCCCAGGGCATGGACGACCTGCTCACCCACCTCGCGCGCATGGGTCACACCTCCGTGCTCTACCTCGACGGCCCGGCCGCCTCGCGGTCGGGCCGGGCGAAGCGCGCCGGCCTCACGGCGGCCGCCGACCGGCTCGGGGTGGACCTGCGCATCGCCGGCCCGCACGCGCCCACCTTCGCCGGTGGCCGCGCCGCCGCACAGAAGGTCGTCGACTCCGGTCGCACCGCCGTCATCGGCTTCGACGACCTCATCGCGTGGGGCCTGCTCACCCGGGTGCGCGAGATGGGCGTCGACGTCCCGGGCCGGCTGAGCATCGCCGGCTTCGACGACTCCCTCGACGAGGGCATGGTCACCCCGGGCCTGACGACGATCGCGGCCCGCAGTGGGTCGATGGGCACCATCGCCGCCGAGATGCTCGAGCGGCGCCTCGCTGACGTCACCCTGCCGCCGGCGTCGGAGCTCCTCCGCTCCACCCTCGTCGTCCGCGGGTCGACCGGGCCGGTGGAGAGCACGCGCGAGGCGGCCCGCGCCATCGGCTGATATGTAGGGCGGTTTGTCAAGTGGGCAGGGGTTGGCCGCCGGTCCGGGGCTGGGTTGCTCCGGATCGGGCGGCTTTCCCTTTTCCTGGCCTGTGAGTCCTGGGTGGGGTGCGTGTCTGTTCGACGCGGTGTCGAGTCTGATATGCGCGGGTTCGTTGCCGCATGACGGTGGTTTCGGCGGGGACGGTCGGCACGGTCTGAGGTCGGGCGTGCCCGGCCTGGTCAGGGTCCGGGGGCTCACAGCCGATTCGTGGGTCGTCCCCTCACGCTGCTTCCTCGCCGCAGGGCCGGCGGGTCAGGGCTTGTTCACCGGGTGGTGGCCAGGGACCAGCACCATCCGGCGAGTTCTCGGGCGATCGCGATGTTCGCGACCGTGGTGCGTTTGTGCTCGGTGTCGAAGTGTTCCCAGCGGCGGTGCAGGCGCAGGTTGCCCTCGTGGCCGCGGGCGGCCTGGGTGGGGGTGGCGGCATCGAAACGAGCTTGCAAGATGGTCCCGACCCGGTAGCCGGGGCGGTGGTGCCAGGCCGCTTCGACGAGCAGTCGGCGGGCGTGGGGGTTGCCGGCCTTGGTGATCGGCCCCAGGCGCCGGGTGCCTCCGGAGGAGTGCTCGGTCGGGGTCAGGCCGAGGTAGGCGCCGATCGAGGCGCCGGTGAACCGGTCCCAGTCACCGATCTCTACGGCCAACGACATCGCGGTGATGCCGGCGATACCGCGTAGGCAGCCCAGGGCGTGGAACACGCCGGTGAACTCACTCTCGGCTGCCAGGAGGGCGACCTGGTGGGCGAGGTTCTTCTTGCGGGCCTCCAGCAGCAGGACGTGTTGGTGGGCGTCGTCGAAGGCGGTCTGGGAAGCCGGCTGCGGGAGACGGATCCGCGCCAGCCAGGCGTGGTGCTCCAGAGTCCATGCTCTCCCGCCGGAGTAGACGATGCCGTGGCGCAGGAGGAGCTTGGAGGCGCGGTGCCGGGCGCTCATCAGGTCGGTGCGGGCGTCCTCGTGGGCGCGGGTCAGGTCTCGAGCGGCTTCCTCGGTCGGGGTCGGGACCCGTACCGCGGTCAGGTCCGCGGCTGCCAGGCGCCGGGCCAGCAGAGTCGCGTCACGTTTGTCGGTCTTGACCCGGTCGCCCGATGCGCGGGCGATCTTGGAGGGGGCGGCGACCACGCACCGCAGCCCGGCCTGGTCCAACGCCCTAGCGAGGCCGAACCCGGTCGGGCCGGCCTCGTAGGCCACCGCTGCCGGGCCGTTCAGACCGGTGAGGAACCGCAGCACCGCGGTGGTCTCTGCGGCCAGGTGGGCATTGATGAGCTCGCCGGTGGTCAGGTCGAGCGCGGACGCGCTGATGGAACGGGCGTGGACGTCTAGACCCACGACCCACCGCTCACGAGCGGCAGGGATTATGTTGGTGAACACAGGAGCCTCCCGACGACTGTGATCCACCGGCGCCCCGGATTGGTCACCGGTGGTAACTCACGACGATGCGCCGCGGGGGCTCCTGCTGACCAGCCCCCGGTCAGTCCCACAGACACGCCGTCACAGGGGGCCCTTTACCGCGCAGGCTCACAGATCGCGCCGCCTCCAGGCGAAGGTGTGGTTGTCGGTGGGGAGTCAAGACCGGGCCGCAGGCCCGCCCCGCAGGGGACGAAGTGCCTTGACGCCCCACCGACAACCACCACAATCACCAACCAGCGGCGCGACCCCGAGACCCAACACCAGCCGCACTACATACCGTCTGAGGCCAAATCGGCAACTGGGGCTGTCGTCACCACCAAGATGCGTTGCGGGTCATATGATTTTCGCGTCATACTGAGTGGATGCTGGTCGACTGGAACGACGACTTCCAGCGGATGCTTGACGATCTTGAGCGCAAGGCCACCGGCGGTGACTGGTCGGCGCAACGGAAGCTGGACCTCATCGCAGCCCAGATCCAGTACATCGAGGAGCTCGACGACGAGCCACGCGACGAGAGTCCGACTCTCAGGCGGGTCAGGCAGTCGAAGAGGTACCCGGTCTGGCGCTTGTCGCATCCGTTCGAACCTGGAATCGCCGTGAGGACGATCGTGTGGTTCATGGACACAGAGACCGCGGTGGTGGTGCTCTTCAGCGGCGACAAAGCGGGGATGGGTGATGTGTTCTACGACAGCGTAGGCACCCGGGCCGATCAGATCATCGAGAAGTTCATGCAGGAGGACGGGAAGTGAGCCCCATGGAGAGGTCACGCTCCACGCGCGGGAACGATTGGCTCAAGGAGCGTCTGTCTGACCCGGAGCGCGCGACTGAGGTCGCCAAGATCCGTGCGGGCATGGCAGAGGAGGACCGCATCTACGCGATGAACCTCGCCACCGTCCGCAAGGCGGGCCAGCTCACTCAGGAGGAGCTGGCGAAACGGCTTGGTGTGGGCCAGGACGCCGTCTCTCGCACCGAACACCGCGAGGACATGTTGCTCTCGACGCTCCGCAACTACCTACATGCCGCGGGGGCCGTCGATGTGGCCATCACGATGACCGTCGGCGGGCGACGCGTCGAGCTCGACATCGACGCACCGTGAGTGGAACGGAGGGCTCGGTCGCCTGCATTCGAGGGTGATTCGTCCGAAAGGACGGACGGCCCGGGTCCGGCGCGGTTCCCCGTCGTAGCGTGAAGACGCCGCCCCGGTTCCGTGGGCGGCGCGAGGAGCGCCCGGCGCCCGGGCGCAAGGAGCGCCCGATGACCGTGCGTACCCCGTCCACACCCGGCTCGACCGTGCGTACCCCGTTGACCCTGTCCGACGTCGAGGTCGGAGCCGGCCTGAGCGCCGCGCTCGCCCTGGCCCCCTCCGACGTCGTCGACGCCGTGACCGGCTCGGGCCTCAAGGGCCGCGGCGGAGCAGGATTCCCCACCGGGCTGAAGTGGGCCCTGGCCGCCGGGGCGCCCGCGCCGGACGGGCGGCGCTACGTCGTCTGCAACGCCGACGAGGGCGAGCCCGGGACGTTCAAGGACCGCGTCCTCCTCGCCGAGCTCGCCGACCTCGTCCTCGAGGGCATGACCATCGCCGGGCACGCGATCGGCGCGGCCGAGGGGATCCTCTACCTGCGTGGCGAGTACGTGTACCTGCGCGAGCACCTCCTCGCCCGCCTGGCCGCCCGCCGCGCGGACGGCCTGCTCGGCCCGGACGCCCTCGGCCCCGGCGCCCCCTTCGACATCCGGCTCCACCTCGGCTCCGGCGCCTACGTGTGCGGCGAGGAGACCGCGCTGCTCGAGAGCCTCGAGGGCCGCCGCGGCGAGCCGCGCAACCGCCCGCCCTTCCCCGTCATCAGCGGGCTGCACGGCGCGCCGACCGTGGTCAACAACGTCGAGACCTTCGCCTGGGTGACGGCGATCCTCGCCCGCGGGCCGGAGTGGTTCGCCGCGATCGGCACCGACCGGTCCACCGGGCCCAAGCTCCTCAGCGTCTCCGGCGACGTCGAGCGGCCGGGCGTCTACGAGTTCCCCCTCGGGGTGCCCATCGGGGAGGTCCTCACCGCGGCGGGCGGGCTGGACGCCCGCGCCGTCATCGTCGGCGGGGCAGCCGGCCGGTGCGTGCCGGCCACGGAGTTCGGCCGGGCGATCAGCTACGAGGACGTCGCCACCGGCGGCGCCGTCATCGTCCTCGGCCCCGACCGTGACCTCCTCGAGGCGGCCGAGAACATCATGAGCTTCTTCGCCGACGAGTCGTGCGGGCAGTGCACCCCCTGCCGCGTCGGCAACGTCAAGATCCTCGAGGGCATCGCGATGCTGCGGGCCGGCACCTGCACCGCCGAGCACCTGGCGGACCTCGAGCGCCTCGGCGCGACCATGCAGGTGGCGTCGAAGTGCGGCCTCGGCCAGTCCAGCCCGAACGTCTTCCTCTCGATCCTCGAGCACTTCGGGGACGAGCTCACCCGGGCCGCCGCACCTGCGCCGGCCATCTGAGGAGCCCGCCATGGTCGCCCAGGCCACCCCCGCCCCGTGGGCCCCGCCCACCGCGGCCCCCACCACCGTGCCGGTCGCCGTCACCATCGACGGCCGTCCCGTCGAGGTCCCCGCCGGCACGTCCGTCCTCGACGCCGCCAAGCAGGCCGGCATCCGCATCCCGACGCTGTGCCACCACCCCGACCTGCCCGACGCCGGCGTGTGCCGGGTCTGCGTCGTCGAGATCGAGGGGCAGCGTGCCCTGCAGGCCGCGTGCGCGTACCCGCTCACCGTCCCGGTCGAGATCCGCACGCACAGCCCACGCGTGGCGCAGGCCCGCCGCGACGTCGTCGACCTCATGCTCTCCGAGCACGTGGGGGAGTGCCCCACGTGCGCGCGGAACGGCAGCTGCGAGCTGCAGGACCTCGCCGCCGAGCACGGCGTCGACTCCTGGCGCCTCGGCCGGCGAACCGAGCCCACCGGTCGTCAGGACCTCCTCGGCCCGTCGGTGACCATCGACCTCGACAAGTGCGTCCACTGCCTGCGCTGCGTGCGCACGTGCGCCGAGCTCCAGGGCATCGGGATCCTCGGCGTCCTCGGCCGCGGGGACGCCACCACCATCGGCACCTACCTCGACCTGCCGCTCAACCAGCTCAGCTGCATCGGCTGCGGGCAGTGCATCAACCGCTGCCCCACCGGCGCCCTGCAGGCGGTCGACGACACCGCCGCGGTGTGGTCGGCGCTCGCGGACCCCACCAAGCACGTCGTCGTCCAGACCGCGCCCGCCCCGCGCGCCGCGATCGGCGAGGAGTTCGGCCTCGAGCCCGGCACGGCCCTGACCTGGCCGCTCAACACCGCCCTGCGCGAGCTGGGCTTCGACCGGGTCTTCGACACCAACTTCGCCGCCGACCTCACCATCATCGAGGAGGGCGCCGAGCTCCTCTCGCGCCTGTACGACAACCTCGTCCGCGGCGACACCACCCGCCCCGTGCCCATGTTCACCTCCTGCAGCCCCGGCTGGGTCAAGGACATCGAGCACCGCTACCCCGACCTGCTGCCGCACATGTCGACCTGCCGCTCCCCGCAGCAGATGTTCGGGGCGCTCATCAAGACCTGGTACGCCGACGCCAACCACCTCGACCCCGCCGACGTCGTCTCGGTCTCCCTCATGCCCTGCACCGCCAAGAAGTTCGAGGCCGCCCGCCCCGAGCTCTCCCGCGACGGCCGGCCCGACGTCGACATCGCACTCACCACGCGCGAGGCCGCGAAGATGATCCGCCAGCGCGGCATCGACCTGCCGAACGAGGAGGCCTCGGACTTCGACAACCCCTTCGGCACCGCCACCGGCTCCGGCGTCATCTTCGGCGCCACCGGCGGGGTCATGGAGGCCGCGCTGCGCACCGTCATCGAGCTCGTCACCGGCCGGCCCGCCGAGGAGTACTTCACCCACGCCGACGTCCTGCCCGTGCGCGGGTTCGACGGCGTCCGGCTGGTCGAGGTGACCATCGACCAGGTCGGGCCGGTCCCGGACCTCATCGCCCACCTCGTCCCCGACCTCGAGTGGCTGCGCGGCGCGACCCTGCGCCTGGCCGTCGCGCACGGCACCGCCAACGCCCACCGCATCCTCGACGACATCCGCGCCGGCGGGGAGTTCTCCCGCTGCCACTTCATCGAGTTCATGGCCTGCCCCGGCGGGTGCCTGGGCGGCGGCGGCCAGCCCATCCCCACCAGCGCGGAGATCCGCGCCGCCCGCGCGCGAGCCATCTACGCCGAGGACGCCGCCTACGGCCTCCAGGGCCGGCCGCGCAAGAGCCACGAGAACCCCGCGGTCCTGCGCCTGTACCGCGAGCTCCTCACCGAGGGCCCCGGCGGGCGCACCGCCCACCACCTCCTGCACACCAGGTACACCGAGCGCGGCGAGTTCGTCGCCGCCGGAAGGGAGGAGCCGTGCTGACCCTGCCCGAGACCTCTGGCCGCGACGCGACGACGGCCGGCGCCTCCGCCGTGCGGCCCGACCGTGCGCCCGGCGGGGGGAGCGCCGCGCACCTCGCGCTGGCGGAGGCCGCGATGGCCCGGCACGGGACCGAGCGGTCCGCACTCCTGCCGGTCCTGCAGGAGCTCGCCGCCGCAGGTGCGATCGACGACGGCGCGATGCAGCTCCTCGCCGCACGGTTCGCTCTGCCGCCGGTCGAGATCCAGGGCGTCGTGACGTTCTACGCCTTCCTTTCCGCCCCGCCCGCGCGCCACCGGGTGCGGCTGTGCCGCACGATCAGCTGCGAGCTGGCCGGCGCCGCCGCGGTGGCCGAGCGTCTGGCGGGGACCGCGGCCCGGGCTGCCGCCTCCGGCGGGAGCGTCGCGGTCGAGGAGGTCCACTGCATCGGCCTGTGCGACCAGGCGCCCGCGATGCTGCTCGACGACGCCGCGTACGGCCACCTCACGCCGCAGTCCGCGGCCGCTGCGGTGAGTGTCGCGGTCGCGCGGGACCTGGATCCCGTCGGCGAGCACGCTGCCGAGGGTGAGCCGGCTGTCGGGGGCGAGCCGGCTGCCGAGGGCGAGCCGGCCGCCGTCGGCGCGACGGATGCCCCCGGCGAGGCGCCGTGACCCCCGGCCTGGCCGCGGCGGGGCTGACGGCCTTCTTCTACGGCATCACCCCCGTCTGCGCCCGGCGCGCCATCCGCCTGCTCGGCTACGTCAAGGCCAACCTCGCCCGACTCACGGTCGCCGCCGTCGTCATGGGCGTGCTCGCGTTCACGGTGGGCCGCGGGGTGGGGGACCACTACGCGATGTTCGCCGCCGCCGGCGCCCTGGGCTTCGGCGTGGGCGGGCTGGCGATGTTCCGCGCCCTGCCGCTGCTCGGCGCCCCGCTCGCCTCGCTCGTCGTCGAGACCACGGCGGCCTTCGCCGCGGCGATCCTGGCGCTCGTCTGGTTCGCCGACGCCATCACCGCCCGGGAGATCACCTTCAGCCTCGTCATCCTCACCGGGGTGGTCCTCGGGCTGCTGCCGTACGTCAGGGGCACCCAACGGCCGCGGGTGGCACTCGGTGCCGCGCTGGCTGTCCTTGCCGCGCTCGCCCAGGCGGGCAGCGCCGTCATCAGCCGCCGGGCGCTCCTGGCGATCCAGCAGGCCGAGAACGCCGCCGCGGGCGGGCAGACGCCCCCGGTCGGCCGCAGCATCGAGCAGGTGAGCACCGCGGCGTTCGACCGGCTCACCGGCGGGGTCGCCGTGGCGCTCGTGGCGCTGGTCCTGGTGCGGCTGCTCGCCGGCCGCCGGGCCTGGGCGAAGGCCGCACTGGCCCCCGCCCCCGGCGTGGTCGGCGGCCGCGGACCGCGCACGGAGCTCGGCCCGCTCGGCAACCGCCTGCCCGACCGGGCCTGGTTCTGGGTGGGCGCCAACGCCCTCTTCGGACCCATCCTCGGCGTCACCGCCATGGTGTGGGCGCTGCAGACCATGCAGCCGGGCGTCGTCCAGGCGGTGGCCGCGATGGCACCGCTCATCGCGATCCCGTTCGCGCGGTGGCTCGAGGGGTACCGGCCGCCCACCGGGTACTACCCCGGCGCCGTCATCGCGGTGGTCGGGCTCGCAGGGCTGGCGCTGAGCGCCTGAGGCAGGAGACGCTCAGCGCCCTACCTGCGCGCGCCCACTGTCACCGATGTCCTGAGACATGGCGGTCGAAGCCGGCCAGTGGCCCGAGCCGACGGACGGCGTTCGAGCCGGGCGACGGCGTTCGAGCCGGGCGTCGATGGCCCCAGCCGGTTCACCAGGTTGCTCAGATGGCTGTCGATAACGACCATTTGAGCAACCTCGTGCCCGCCGCTCGTCCCGCCACCCGGCCCACCGGCGCACGGGGTGCTGAGGTGGCTGTCAATCGCGACCAATTCAGCAACCGTGTCGGCCGACGGGGTCCGCCCCGGCTGACGAGACTGCTGAGATGGTCGTCAATCGCGCCCGATCGAGCAGACTCGTGCTCAGCGAGCGTCCCGCCACGCCACCCACCGGCGCACGAGGTCGAGGTCGTAGTCAGGTCCGCTGCTGCCGATGGTGAACAGGGTGACGCCGGCATCGAGGAGGCCCCCGGCCACGTCCTCGGGACGACGGCGCACCGCGGTGGACCGTTCGATCCGGGCCGGGTCGCGCCCGACGTCGGCGCAGTGCCGGTCGAGCACCGCGCTCTTGTGCCGGATCGTCTCGAGGGAGCCGAAGGCGTGCCAGATGTCGGCGTGCTCCGCGGTGTAGCGCAGCGTCTTGCGCTCCCCGCCACCGCCGACGAGCACCGGGATCTCCCGCGTGGGCGCAGGGTTGAGCCGCTCCCAGCGCGACCGGATCCTCGGCAGAGCCTGCCGCAGGTCGGCGAGACGGGTGCCGGGCGTGCCGAAGTCGTAGCCGTACTCGCGGTAGTCCCGCTCGAACCATCCCGCGCCGATACCGAGGATGAGGCGGCCGCCGCTGATGTGGTCGACCGTGCGCGCCATGTCGGCCAGGAGCTCGGGGTTGCGGTAGCTGTTGCACGTGACGAGCGCGCCGATCTCGACCCGGCTCGTGGCCTCGGCCCACGCGCCGAGCATGGTCCAGCACTCGAAGTGCTTGCCGTCCGGGTCGCCGTCGAGCGGGAAGAAGTGGTCCCAGTTGAAGACGACGTCGACGCCCGCGTCCTCGGCACGCGCGACGGCGTCCCGGATCTGCGGGTAGTCCGCGTGCTGCGGCTGGAGCTGGACGGCGATGCGCACGGGTCGTTCCATGCAGGGATCCTGCCACCCGTGGTCGTGGCCGGCGCTACGGAGCCTGCCCAGCCGGACCGGCGCCACCGTCGCGCTCGCCGATCGCCTCGGAGCCGGCAGCTCTCACCGCGTAGACCAGGCGGGCGAACTGTCCGACGGCGGTCGCCGAGACCAGCCGGAGCCGGTCCGACTCCACCCGACGGGGGAGGAGCGGGGCCCCGCCCGTCAGCGCGACCGGCGCCACGGACAGCGCGATCTCGTCGAGCGCACCGGCGTCGAGGAACTGACCGGCGAGGTCGCCCCCGCCCACCACCCAGATGTCGCCGTCGCCGGCGGCACGGCGGATCTCCGGGAGCACGTCCGCCACCGCACCGGAGACGAAGCGCACGTCCGCGCCGTCCGGCACCGGCAGGTCGCGGGTGGTGAAGACGAAAGTCGGCTTCTCGCCGTGGAACTCCCGCCACTTCTCGGGGTGGGCGAGGATGTCCTGCTCGGCGAGGATCCACTCGTACGTCGTCGAGCCCTCGACGAGCACCGCGGCGCCGGAGGGGAACAGCTCGTCGTCGGGCGTCTCGCCGTTCTCGACGGCGAACAACCAGGCGAGCGAGTTGTCCTCGTCGGCGATCCAGCCGTTGATGCTCGTGGCGGTGTCGAACACGATGCGGCCCATGGACCTGAGCGTAGAGCGGGGGCCCGGCGACGGGCAGCCATCAGTGGACCCCGGGACGCAACGAGATTGCTCAAATGGACGCAACGAGATTGCTCAAATGGTCGTAGATCACGACCATTTGAGCAATCTCGTGCCGTGGGCCAAGGGCCAAGGGCCAAGGGCCGTGGGCCGCGGGCCATGAGGTCGTGGCGGTGCTCGCGGTCTCCGGACGCACTGCGGTGGCCATCGTTCCCGAGCCCGAGCCCGAGCCCGAGCCCGAGCCCGAGCCCGAGCCCGTTCCCGAGCCCGAGCCCGAGCCCGTTCCCGAGCCCGAGCCCGAGCCCGTTCCCGAGCCCGAGCCCGAGCCCGTTCCCGAGCCCGAGCTAGAGCCCGAGCCGGAGCCGCGGGGTCCGGTCGGCGCAGCAGGCGACCGCGTGCCGGCACATCCTGGCGACACCATGCCGTAAGGTCGAACCTGACACGTCAGGAGGTCCCTGACGGCTGAGGGGATCACTGATGGCGCGTTCGGAGGAAGTCGCGGTATCGATGCGCTGCTCGTTCTGCGGCAAGGCGGCGCACGAGGTCGCCAAGGTGATCGCGGGGCCCGGCGTCTACATCTGCAACATCTGTGTGGACCTCTGCCGGGACATCCTCGCGGCCGACGCGGCAGCCACCGGCAGGGAGGAGGTCGACGGCGCGGGCGTCGAGGTGCCCGACACCCGGCTGGCCGTCTGGGACGACATGACCGACGAGCAGCTGCTCGAGTACCTGCCCCGCATCGTCGCGGCCTCGGACCAGGTCGCCTCCGGGCTGCGCGAGTGTGTGGGCAGGCTGCGTGACCACGGCGTCACGTGGGCGCGGATCGGTGCGGCCCTCGGCATGACGAGGCAGTCCGCCTGGGAGCGCTTCTCCGGCGAGGAGTGAGCTGGACGTCTCGTTGCAGGTCAAAAGGACGTCCCAGCGGCGAGCTGACAGCCGGCCACCCGGACGCCCTGGCTGAGTCCGAGATCGTGGACGCTGACGCCGGTCCATCTTGAGCCAATCTTGAGGTGGGAATTCCCGCCATTGAGCCGCTACCGGCGCTCCATTGCCCGTTTCCTCAATTTTTCCCAAATGTGACGTCCGCGCACTGAGGGAATCTTCAGGTAATCCGGACCCCCTCGCTGCGCGATGCAGCGCCTTGCCCCATAACGTCATTGACGTGGGAAGTGACAGCCGCTCAGCAAGAATCAGTGGCCCTTCTTGCGTCATTTGTGGGGGACAAGAATTGGGGAGACAGAAGCTGTGAAGAACACCTTGAGGGGCGCCTCGGTTGCGACGGCGATCCTGATCGCCGGAGCTCTTTCCGTCCCTGCCTACGCCAACAACGGTCGCGGACAGGATGAGGTCCCGGACCCCAGGGTCACGCTGTGCCAGGCAACCGCCTCGGCGAAGAACCCTTACGTCATGATCACGGTCGACGCTGCGTCGGCCTACAACGGTCACCTCGGCAGCGGCGACGTCGTGCCCGTCTTCACGTACCTCGGCCAGACCTACGGCCCCTTCGGCGACCAGAGCATCCTGGCCGCCGGCTGCGCGGTTGCCGTCGAGGAGCCGCCGGCCGAGGAGCCCCCGGTTGAGGAGCCGCCTGCTGAGGAGCCTCCGGCCGAGGAGCCGCCTGCTGAGGAGCCTCCGGCCGAGGAGCCGCCCGCTGAGGTGCCCCCGGCCGAGGAGCCGCCGGCTGAGGAGCCCCCGGCCGAGGAGCCGCCGGCTGAGGAGCCGCCCGCCGAGGAGCCCCCGGCTGAGGAGCCGCCCGCCGAGGAGCCCCCGGCCGAGGAGCCGCCGGCTGAGGTGCCCCCGGTCGAGGAGCCCGGCGACGGAGGCGCACTGCCCGACGAGCAGACGCCGGAGCCCCCCGCCGTCGAGCCGGCAGACCCCAAGGTCACGATCTGCCAGGCCACCGCCTCGGAGCAGAACCCCTACGTGACGATCACGGTCGACGCTGCCGCCGCCTACAACGGGCACCTCGGTGGCGACGACATCGTCCCGGTCTTCACCTACCTCGGTGAGACCTACGGCCCCTTCGGTGACCAGGACATCCTCGCCGCCGGCTGCGCCGTCGCCGACGGGGAGCCGCCCGTCGAGGAGGAGCCGCCGGCCGAGCCCCCGGTCGACATCCCGGACGGCGGCACCTCGCCGGACGACCAGACGCCGGACCCCGAGACGCCGGTCGACGAGACGCCCGACCCGACGACCCCGGTCGACGAGACGCCCGACCCGACGACACCCTCGACGCCGGTCGACACCGGCACGTCCGACGTCGAGGAGGGCCGCATGGATGAGCCCGCCTCCCGCTCGCTCGACGGACTCGTCGGCCGAGCCCCGGTCACCACGCCCGTCGTGACCGAGTCCGCCGTCGCCGCCAGGACCGTGACCGTGAAGACGCTGCCCAACACCGGCGGCACCACGGGCCCCCTCGCCATCGCGGCCCTCGCCGCCGTGGCCCTGGGTGCTGCGATGATCCGCCGCAGCGCCCGCGTCTGACCACCGCGCACGGCCGAGACCGGCCCTTCCCCGCACCGGGGGAGGGCCGGTCTTTCGTCACCGGGCAGGTGGCGCCGTGGGTTCCGTCACCCGGCGGGCGGCGCCGTGGAGTCCCGGACCACCAGCGACGTCGGGACGAGGGTCCGGCCCGCCTCGGGCCCGTGTCCCTCGATCTGGCGCAGCGCCTTGTCCACGCAGCGCCGGCCGACCTGGGCGAAGTCCTGGTGGATCGTCGTCAGCGGCGGGCAGTAGGACGCAGCCCCCGGGACGTCGTCGAACCCGACCACGCTCACGTGCTGCCGCGCCGCAATCCTCCGTTCGCGCAGCGCGCGGAGGATGCCCAGGGCCATCTGGTCGTTCGCCGCGAACACGGCCGTGCACTCGTCCGGCAGGGCGAGGCCGGCCTGGTAGCCGGACGCGGACGACCAGTCGCCGTGCAACATGCGGGGCACCGGCCGGCCGTGCGACCGCAGGGTCTCGGCCCACGCAGCCGCCCGGCGCTGGGCGGCGAAGGAACCGTCCGGCCCGGCCACGTGCCAGACCGTCTCGTGCCCCAGCCCGAGCAGGTGCTCGACCGCCTGACGCGAGCCGTCCGCCTGGTCGGTGTCGACGACCGTGTACTGCTCGTCCGCGTCGGAGTCGACCACCACGACGTTCGCGTCCGGCGGCAGCGTGATCCGGACGGCGTCGAGGAGGTGGACCTCCATGACCACGATCACGGCGTCGACGGCGAGCTCGCCCAGCCGGGTGAAGGCTCCCCGGACCAGACCCTGGGTGCCGACCCCTACGCCGAGGTCGTCGTGACCCAGCCGACGCGGTCGGACCCCACGGCCACGGTGACCGTGACCAGCGGGACGGCGCCCAGGAGCGGACCTGCACGGTCCAGCTGGCGGGCTAGGACAAGGGCCGGGCGCCGCGCGAGCGCGATCCCCGGTCCTCCCGCGGGTAGGGCTCACGCCGGCGGATCGGGGAAGCCGACACAGCGGCCGGCGCGCAGGAGAACGGAGCGGCGGGGTGGGCGAGGCGTCCACCCCGCCGCTTCGTCCTGCCCAGCGATGACCGACCGGCGCTCACCGCCCGGTACCGAGACGCCCGAAGTGGAGCACCGGACCGCCGCGGAGGAGGAGCGTCGGCCCGCCGGGACGGAAGGTGTTGACCCCCGCGCAATCATCTCCCTAAACTGCGCTAAACCGCTTTAGGAGAATGGTCGGTCTGTTCCAGATCAGGAACATTCCTGCGCGCCATTTCTCTGACGCGGACGTGCCCGGTCGTGCTCTCCGACACGGCCGAACTCGATGGAGAGGGAGACCGATGGAGAACGCCGGCATGACGAGGCGAACGATGCTCAAGGGGGCGGGGGTCGTGGTTGCGACGTCGGCGATCGCCTCCGCCACGGCGGCGCCGGCCGCCGCTGCGCCGACGACGTGGATCGACGTCGTCGGGCACTTCGAGTCCCGCCACGAGCCGTGGGCGGTGCATCTCGGCAACGAGTACGGAGCGGCCACCGCCACCTTCGAGCGTGACGCCACCGTGTCTGCCGTGGGGGAGCGGTCCGGGAAGCTCACCGCCGACTTCTCCGCCGCCGGACGCTATGTCGCCCTGCGCAAGACTCTGGACCACCTCGACATCACGAAGGTCACCTTCGCCGTGATGAGCCAGGGAGCCAGCCGGGTGCAGGTCCGGCTCGTGAGCGGCTCGAACGTCCTGCGCAACACCCAGGTCAACATCCCCGCCTCGCCGGGGTCCTGGACGCCCGTCGAGGTCACCCACTTCAACAACATCGCCGGGATGGAGGACGTCGTCCGGCTGGAGCTGCAGGTGTGGAAGGACCACCTCGGTGGCCGCACGGCCGCCACCGTGTGGTTCGACGACGTCCGTGTCGAGCACACCGTCAGCCCCGTGGTCCCCGCGTCGCTCGAGACCAGCGGGCTGCCCGTGGTTCTCACCGACGACGTCGACCTCGTCCCGCTCGTCGTCCGGGCGCAGTACGACGGCGGGTCCGCCATGGACGTCACCCAGCACTCCACCCTGACGAGCTCCGACCCGGCCGTCCTGCGGATCGACCCCTACGGGTACCTCACGCCTGTCGCGGCGGGCACCGCGGAGATCGGGATCGACCACCTCGGTGTCGTCCAGAGCTTCCCGATCGAGGTGCGGGTCCCGCGCGAGCTGGTCATGCCCACCGTCGTCGACGGGCGCCTGCTCGAGGGTGACCGCCCGCTGGGCTTCACCGGCTTCAACTACGACCTCATGATGCTCGGCTTCCCACGGCGGGCCGACTGGACCGGGCTCGACGCAGACATCGCGCTCATGGCCTACTGGGGCCTCGGGGCTGTGCGGGTCCCGCTCAACCTCGGCATGGTCCAGCCCGCGCGGGGGGTCTTCCCCGACGACGACGCCTGGGCGGGCGAGATGACCTCCCGCGGGATGAATCCCGAGTGGATGGACATGCTGGACCACTTCGTCGAGCGGGCCGGGCGTCACGGCGTCCGCCTCATCCTCGACTGGCACCGGTTCCCGGTCGACCCCTACGACTACTGGAGCGGGGGCCGCACCCAGGACGCCGGTACCGGCAAGGACGGAACCGCCTTCGCCTACCTCGCGCCCTCGCTCACCGAGCGCGGAACCCTGAACATGTCCGACCCCGCCCATCTCGACGCGCTGCTGGACGCGCACCGGTGGCTGGCCGCGCACTTCCGTGGCAGCCCGGGACTGCTCGGCATCGAGGTGCCGCACAACGAGCCCCACGACGCCTACATGTCCGTCCAGGCCAACTGGCGCCGCGTCACCGAGCGCGCCGCCCTCGCGGTGAAGGCGGGCGATCCGGACCGGCTGACCTTCGCCATGGCGCCGGCGTACGGGCACGACGTCTCGACGGCTGCCCCGACCTGGCAGCTGCCCGGCGTCGTCGACGGCAACGCGCCGCACCACTACATGCCCAACGCGCCCATCGAGCCGCGCCCGGACGCCCCCGACCGGCACTCGCCCTGGCTCGCCCGCGACGTCGACGAGGTGTTCTCCCACGCGATCGCCTCGCTCTTCGCCCCGTACTCGACCTCCCGGGCGCCGGTGTACAACGGCGAGGGCGGCAGCTACGGGTGGGACTCCTTCCTCCCCGACCTCACCAACGTCGAGGCGGCCGAGCTCATGATCGAGGCCGGACTCGCGCAGTACTACGCGGCCGGCGCCGTCGGTCAGCTGCACTGGGCGCTGTGGCACAACGCCAAGGACTTCGTGCCGTTCGAGGAGATCTTCGACCGGCTCTACCGTCGCTATGCCCCCGTGTACGCCGCCGGACCGGTGGACTGGCGTGCGGCGCCGGTCGCCCTCGTGCAGAACCCGGCCGCGGTGCCGGTCTCCAACGGCCACAACTGGTCGGTGGTGCCGTTCGTACGGCTGGCCCTCGACCTCCACCTCCCCACGTTCCACCTGCTCACCGACGACGAGATCATCGACACGATGCTCACCCAGGTCCCGACCGGCTTGGAGCAGGTGGACGGCCTCAGCGCCGAGTTCGCCTACAAGGCCGTGGTCGTCGACCGCCGCAACCTCGACGAGCGCGTCCGCTCGGTCCTCGACCGCGAGGACCTCGGTGTCCCGGTGCTGTGGCTCGACGACGTCGCCACCCTCACACGCGAGGACCTCGCGCGCTTCCTCACCGGCGCGGGTGTGCCGGTGGACCAGAAGACCGGGACGGACTTCCAGCTCATCGAGGGACCTGAGCACCTCGTCGTCTACCGGCGCGCGGCCAAGAACCCCGCGCGGACCCGGATCTTCCCCAGGGTGCGGCGCGACGGCAGCTTCCGCCTCGTCGCCGAGGACGGCGGCGTCGCCTACGAGGGCAACGCGGGGACGCTCCTGGCCCGCGGTCTCGATCTCGAGCTCGAGCAGTGGCACAGCGTGATCCTGCGCATCGAAAGCTGAGGCTCGGTCCCGCCCGAACCCCGCGACCGGTTCCGCCCGAACCCCGCGACCCCCGGCCCCGAACCGGGGGTCGCGGTCTGTTCGGCCCAGCACCGCCGGAGACCGCTGCTACGGGAGGGCGAGGTCCCAGAGAGCGCGCGCGGCGCCGGCGGCCGCTGCGGCGTGCCCGGCGGCGCTGAGGTGGACCCCGTCGTCGGTGCAGCCGGGTAGCCATCGTCCGTCGGCGCCGACAGCGGCCGCGAGGTCGACGACCCCGGTGAGGGGCTCCGGCAGGGTGCGCACCCAGTCGTTGACCCGCTCGCGCACCGCGAGCCCGGCGTCGGGCCGCTGCCCCGCGGTGGTCCGCCACCCGTCCGAGGACAGCGTCACCGGCGGCAGCGTGCAGGCGACCACCGGGCGCCCGGCACCGCTGAGGAGGCGCCAGAGCGCCGTGAGGCGCCGCTGCATCTCGGGCAGGTCCGGTCCGCCGCCCTGCAGGTCGTTGGTGCCCAGGGCGGCGACGGCGAGGGTCGGGTCGGTCCAGCGCAGCAACGTGAGCCGGTCGGCGAGACCGTCGGGTGTGGACGCGCCCAGCGCCGTGGCGCCGCTGACCGAGAGGTTGACGTGGGGGATCCGGGACGGCTCCAGGGCACGCCGCACCCAGCCGCGGTGCCGGGCGGAGCCGCGGACGTCGCCGAAGCCGACCGCGTTGGAGTCGCCGGCCACGACGACAACGGGTGCCGTCGCCGCACCCTCGCCGAGGACCTGCCACGGCCCATATCCGTGCCGGGGCGGCGCGCCGGGGCCGGACGCCTCGACCTGCTCGCCGGCAAGGACGTCCGGCTCTGGGCCGAGCGGGATGCGACCACCGGCCTGGACGGTCGCCGTCGTCCGCGACGTCAGCACCTCACCGGCGGTGACGACGACGCGCACGGGGTCGGACAGGACGACCGCCCCCGGCGCCAGCAGCGCCGACTCCCCACCGTCGAACCGGACCGGCACGGATCGGCCCCCAGGACGGGCGAGCCCGGCCCGGACCTCGATGGGGTCCGGGCCGGGCTCGTCGTGGCCGAGTCGGTTGTGACGGTTGGCGAAGACCAGACGCAGCCCGGCGGCGTCCTCGAGCACCTCGTGGTGGAGGGTCGTCGTGATCGACGTCGCCCGGCCGTCGGTGAGGTTGTCCGGCTCGGCGACCCGCACGAGGAGGTGGACGTTCGTGCCCACCGGGCGCAGCGTCATCAGCCCTTCAGGCCGCCGGCGAAGCCCTGGATGATGTGCCTCTGGAGGAAGAAGTACACGATGAGCACCGGCAGGGCCGCCACCACCATGCCCGCGAAGATGAGGCCCCACTCGCTGGCGAACTCGCCCTGGAAGGAGAACACCGCCACCGGCAGCGTCCGGTTGTCGGTGCCGGCCAGGTAGAGCAGCGGGGTGAGGAAGTCGTTCCAGGTGTTGATGGTGTTGACGATGATCACCGTGCCGGTGACCGGCCGCAGCAGCGGGAAGACCACCCGGGAGTAGGTCTGCCACCAGCTCGCGCCGTCGATCTTCGCGGCCTCCTCGAAGGTGGGGGACTGCGTCTTGAGGAACCCGGTGTAGAGGAAGACCGTCATCGGCATGAGTGAGCCGACGTAGAAGATCATCAGGGAGGCGTGGGACTGCAGCAGCCCCGCGTCGCGCATGAGCATGTACAGCGGCACCATGCCCAGCTGGCCGGGGATCATCATCCCCAGGAGGAACAGCATGAGCTTGGGCCCGGACGTCCGGCGGCTGCCGCGGACGATGGCGTAGGCCGCCATGGAGCCGACGAGGATGGCGACGGTGATGCTCACGGTCGTGATGAGGAGGCTGTTGATCATGGCGCGGCCGATGGCCGCCTCGGTCCACGCCGTCGCGTAGTTGCCCAGGAACACCGACGCCGGCGGGGTCACCGTCGACGCCGCGATCTCCGACGTCGTCTTGAACGACATCGAGACCATGATGTAGAGCGGGAAGAGGTAGGCGATGGTGATCGGCACCATGACGATCTCGAGCAGCGGCCGGCCGTAGCCGTACCGACGGCGCCGGGCCGGCCGGTGCTCGGTCGTGGACGGGGCCGGGATCGGGGCCTGGCTCAGGGTCGCGGTCATGCCTCGACCTCCCCTCTGCGGGTGACGGAGATCTGGAGGAAGACGATGAAGGCCACGATCATCGTCAGGACCAGGGCGATCGCCGAGCCGTAGCCGTACTCGCCGTAGACGAACGCCTCGCGGTACATGATCAGCGACAAGGTCTGGGTGGAGACCCCGGGGCCGCCACCGGTCATGACGAAGACCTGGTCGAAGAGCTTGAGCGACGACGTCATGGTCAGAGCGGTCACGATCGTGGTCGCCTGCCCGAGGAGCGGGCGGGTCACGGACCAGAACCGGCGCACCGGGCCGGCGCCGTCGAGCGCGGCCGCCTCGTACAGCTCCTCGGGGATCCCCTGCAGGCCGGCGAGGAAGATGACCATCGACATCCCGACGTGGTGCCAGATGACGCTGGCGATGATCGCCCACAGGGCGATGTCGGCGTTGCCCAGCCAGCTCTGGCGCAGGGCCTCCAGGCCCAGCCCGTCCAGGACCGTGTCGAGCGGGCCGTTCGGGGTGTAGATGTACTGCCAGAGGAGACCGGTGATGACCGGCGGCAGCATCATGGGCGCGAAGAACAGGGTGCGCAGGAGGTTGCGGCCGCGGATCGCCGAGCTCAGCGCGAGGGCGAGCAGGAGACCGAGGCCCGTCTGGGCCACGGTGAGGCTCACCGCGATGAGGAGGGTGTTGCGCAGGGAGGCGATCGCCGCCTCGTCGGCGAGCAGCCGGCGGAAGTTCTCCAGCCCGGTCCAGCCGGCGTCGGCGCCGCCGCGCCAGTCGGTGAACGCGTACAGGCCACCGGCGACCGAGGGGTAGAGCACCACCACGAGGTAGAAGGCCAGTGCCGGCAGGAGGAACCACTGGGGCACCAGGCGCAGGTGGCCGGCCCGCCGCGGCCGGCCGGGTGCCCCGGAGGGGGACCGCACGGCGGCGGCCCCCCTCACGGCGAGCGTCGTGCTCACGACATGCTCTCCTCGTAGGCGGCGTCGAGGGCGGCGAGGAGGTCGTCGATGCTCTTGGAGCCGTCGACCACCTGCTGGCCGGTCTCCATCAGCGCCACCGCGACCTGCCCGCCGGGCCACACGTGGTTGGCGAACGGCGTGGTGCGGCCCTCGGAGAGGAAGGGCTGGACCGTCTCGTTGAGCGCGTTGTCCACGGGCTCGGCGTTGGTCAGCGCCGGGATGGCGCCGGTGTCGGCGGCCCAGGCGGCGGTGCGCTCGGGCTCGGCGATGTAGTCGAGGAAGGCCAGCGCCGCGGCCTCGTTCTCCGCGTCGCCGTTGACGACGAGGTAGTCCGGGGTGAAGGGGATGTGCGTCTCGGCGGCGTCGTCGGTCGCCGGGATCGCGAAGGAACCCATGCGGTCCTCCCCGCCGGACATGAAGCCGGCGAGGACCGGGGAGGCGGCGGAGGGCATGACCACGATCGCGGCCTCGCCGTTGCCCACGGACTGCATGGCCGGGTCGCCCGGCATCCCGAGCGGGTCGGGGGTGGTGTAGCCGTCCTCGATGAGCCCGAAGAACAGCTCGAACGTTTCGCGCCACCCCTCGGACTCGGCGAAGGAGGTCTCGCCGGCCTCGAGCTGCTCGTAGAAGTCGGGCTCCTGGCCGTTGACGAGCGTCGCGGACAGCGCGTACGGCAGGAACTGGATGATGTAGTTGTCCGCCAGGCCCAGCGCCAGCGGGACCTTGCCGGCCGCCTTGAGCTGGTCGGCGACCTCGATGAACTCCGACCACGTGGTGGGCGGCTCCACCCCGACCTCCTCGAAGACGTCCTTGTTGTAGAACGCGAGGATCGCCTGGCCGTAGGTGGGGAACGCGTAGGTGGCGCCGTCGAGCACCTGCAGCGGCGCGAACGACTCGGGCACGTACTGCGCCCACTCCTGGTCGGAGAGGTCCCGCAGTGCGCCCTCCGTGGCGAGGTTGAGCACGGACGACGGCGCGGCGTAGCCCGGGGCGGAGCGGAAGAGGTCCGGCGCGGTGCCGGAGGTGATCTGGATCCGCAGCTGCTCGCCCAGGGCGCCCGCCTCGGCGAACGTGCCGTCGATGGACACGCCCGTCTCGGCCTCGAAGTCGTCCATGAACAGCTCGAGGCCACGCTCGCTCGTCGTGGCCAGGGCGAGGGTGCCGCCGAGCTCGGCGGTCTCGGACCCACCGCCCGCGGTGGTGCCCGCCGCGCCCGGCTCGTTGCCGCTGCTGCCCGCGCAGGCCGCGAGCAGTGTCACGGTCAGGGCGGCGCTCGCCGTCGCGATGCCGCGACGCCTGTTCAGTACACGCATGATGGTCCTCGGATCCTTCTCGTCGTTGAGTGACTGTCTGGGGGGCGTGCGGGGTTGGCCGGTACGCGCAGTCAACGACTAAAGGGCTTTAGTTGTCAAGGGGCTCGCCGTTCGCCGTGCAGGTTCCACGCTCAGCGGACCGGTGCCGGACCGGTGCTCTGGCGGGCGACGAGCGTCGTCGTGGTCCCCTGCAGGCTGCGCGGGGCGCCCCCGTCGATCGTGCGCACGAGCTCCTGCGCGGCGAGCCGCCCGTACCCCGCGATGTCGCGGTGCAGGGCCGTGAGCGAGGGGCGCAGGAGGGTGGCGGCCGCGCCGTCGTCCCAGGCGAGGACCGAGATGTCGCCCGGGACGGACATGCCCAGCTGGGCGAGGTTGGCGGTGAGCTGCACCGCCACCTCGAGGTCCTCGACGATGACGGCGGTGAGGGGGTCGGTGCCGCGCCGGGCGAGGTCCCGGATCTCCTCCGCCCCGTGCTGGTCGTGGGTGAGGGTGCGCTGCTCGGTCCGCATGGCGTGCGCGGCGAGCGCGTCGCGGTAGGCCCGCTCGCGGATCGCGTAGTGCAGGAGGTGCGAGTCGCCGCTCATGCGGCCGACGTTGCGGTGGCCCAGCCCGGCGAGGTGCTCGACGGCGAGTGTGGTGGCGGCGGCGTCGTCGGTCCAGACGCAGCCCAGCGCCGAGCGGTCGCGCACGTCGCCGACGACGACGGCGGGCAGGTCCAGGGACTCCAGTGCGGCGAGCCGCGGGTCGTCGGTCTCGGGATTGATGACGAGCACGCCGTCCACGCGGCGTTCGCCGAGCCAGCGGTCGTACAGCGCCGACTCGGCCTCCAGGTCCGCGACCGTGTGGAGGATGAGGAGGACGTCGCGCTCGGCGAGCTCGGCCTGGACGCCGGCGAGGAAGTGCCCGCCGAAGCTCGCCGACCACAGTGGCTGCTCCGGCTCGCGGATGGTGACCACGCCGATCGCGCCCGACCGCGCGGTCGAGAGGGCGTGGGCGGCATAGTTCGGCCGCCAGTTCGCCTCCTTGGCGACGGCGAGGATGCGCTCGCGCGTCTCCGGCGAGATCCCGGGCCGGCCGTTGAGGGCGAAGGAGACCGCCGACGGGGAGACCTGCGCCCGCGCTGCGATGTCGGCGATCGTCAGCCGTCGCGGCCGGCCGGCCGGACCGTCCGTGGTGGGCGGGCTCGCAGTGGTCTCCATGGACGCAGCGTAACGACGCGCCGTCTGTGGACGGGCCGCGACGGCCTGACGTCACTAAACCGCTTTACATCCTGTGGTCGCCCGGGCTACGCTCGTCCGGTGGGTGCCGTTCGCGGGGCTGGCCGGCTCATCGACACTTCCTCCCCACACCAGCGGAGCACACCCGTGAACACCCCAGCCCCGGCGCCCCGCGCGCCCGAGCCCACCTCCACCGACCTCGGCGGACGGTGGACGTGCCGCGCCCTCGCCGGTCCGGTCCCCGCCGAGCTGGCGGACCGCCTGCGGGCGGGAATCCCTGGCACGGTGCCCGGCGTCGTCCACCTCGACCTCCTCGCGGCCGGTCTCATCCCGGACCCGTACGTCGGTGAGAACGAGGCTCGGCTCACCTGGGTCGGGCGCACCGACTGGGAGTACTCCCGCAGCTTCGAGCACGTCCCCGACGGGCACGACCGCCACGAGCTGGTCGCCGCGGGCCTGGACACCGTCGCGACGATCTGGCTCAACGACGCCGAGGTGGGCCGGACGCAGAACCACCACCGTGGCTACCGGTTCGACGTCGCTCACCTGCTCCGGCCCGGGACCAACCACGTGCGCGTCGTCATCACCTCCGCCCTGGAGGAGGCGGAGCGGCGCGAGGCGGAGCTGGGCGCGCGGCCGCACTCCAACCCGCACCCCTTCAACGCGCTGCGCAAGCCGGCCTACGCCTTCGGCTGGGACTGGGGGCCGGAGCTCGTCACCGCCGGGATCTGGCGCACGATCCGCCTCGAGGGCCGCTCCACCGCTCGCCTCTCCGCCGTCCGCCCGCTGACGTCCTACGGCGCCGACGGCGCCCGGCTGGACCTCCGGGCAGAGATCGACCAGCCCGCTCCGGGCCACACCATCACCGTCGAGGTCCGCGGGACCGGCGAGGCGGGTGACGCCACCAGCGCGGTCCTCGTCTCCGCGACGACGGGCGCCGGTGTGGGGGAGACCCAGGTCGAGCTGGCTGTGCCGGGCGCCGCACCGTGGTGGCCGCGCAGCCACGGCGGGCAGCCCCTCTACCCCGTCACCGTCACCCTCGCCGGTCCCGACGGCGCTGTCGTGGACGTGTGGACCGGACGTGTGGGCTTCCGCACCGTCACCATCGACACCAGCCCCGACGACGTCGGGAACGGCTTCGTGATCCGGGTCAACGGCACGGATGTCTACGTCCGTGGCGCGAACTGGATCCCCGACGACACCTACCTGCCGCGGGTCGACCGCGCGTCCCTCGCCGCCTCCCTGGCCGACGCCGTCGAGGCGAACATGAACCTGTTGCGGGTCTGGGGCGGGGGCATCTACGAGTCCGACGACTTCTACGGCCTGTGCGACGAGCTCGGCCTCCTGGTCTGGCAGGACTTCACCCTGGCCTGCGCCGCCTACTCCGAGGACGCGTCCCTGGCGGAGGAGCTGGAGGCCGAGGCACGGGAGGCCGTGACGCGGTTGTGCGCCCACCCGTCCCTCGCCCTGCTCAACGGCGGCAACGAGAACATCTGGGGCTGGGCCGACTGGGGCTGGCGCGCCGCCCTGCGCGGCGCGACCTGGGGCGAGGGCTACTACACGCGGCTCCTCCCCGATGTCGTGGCCGAGCTCGCCCCCGGTGTCCCGTACTGCGAGGGCAGCCCCTACTCGTTCGACCGGTACCTCCACCCCAACGACGACGTCAACGGCACCATGCACATCTGGGACGTCTGGAACCGTCGCGACTACACCGCCTACCGCGACTACCGCCCCCGGTTCGTCTCGGAGTTCGGCTTCCAGGGCCCTCCGGCGTTCTCGACGCTGGAGTCGGTCGTGCGGGACGAGCCCCGCTCGCCCCACGGCCCGCAGATGCTCGTCCACCAGAAGGCCGAGGACGGCAACGGCAAGCTCGAGCGCGGGCTGGGGGATCACCTGCCGCTGCCGGCCGACTACGTCGACTGGCACTGGGCCACCCAGCTCAACCAGGCGCGGGCCGTGCGGTACGGCATCGAGCACTTCCGCTCGCTCGCGCCGTACAACACCGGTGCGGTGATGTGGCAGCTCAACGACTGCTGGCCGGTGGTCTCCTGGGCGGCGGTCGACTCCCACAGGATCCGCAAGCCCCTGTGGTTCGCCCTGCGGGAGGTCTTCGCCGACCGGCTGGTCACCGTCCAGTCGCGTGACGGCTCGCCCGCCGTCGTCCTGCACAACGAGACCGACGAGCCGTGGCGCGCCGCGGTGACCGTACGGCGGCTGCGTCTCGACGGCGCGACCCTCGCCGTCGCCGAGATGCCGGCCGAGGTGGGTCCCCGGGGCAGTGCCACACTCCCGCTACCGCCCGCCCTCACGGTCGCCGCCGACCCCACCGCCGAGGTCCTCGTGGCCGACGCGGCCACCGGGGAGCGGGGCCTGTGGTACTTCGCCGAGGACACCTGTCTGGCCCTGTCCGCCGACGCCGCCGAGGTCTCCGCGGAACCGGCTGAGGGCGGGTACGTCGTGCGGGTCCGTGCGCGCGCCCTGGTCAAGGACCTCACCCTGCTCGTCGACCATGCGGACCCCGGCGCCACCGTCGACCGTGCCCTCGTCACCCTGCTGCCGGGCGAGAGCGCCGAGCTGCGCGTCCGCAGCAGCGCGCGGCTCGACCCGGCGGCCCTGACCACGCGTCCGGTGCTGCGGACGGCGAACGACCTCGTCGCCGCTCCGTCGGCGACCGAGGTGGCCCCGGAGGTCGTGGCAGCAGCTTCCGTGCGCGAGACGGCCGAGGTGTCCGTCGGCGGAGGTCTGTGACGGAAGGCCGGCACGGCCATCCGACGTCCCTCGTGCTCAGGCACGGTGGCCGCCGGAGGCGTCAGCGGACCGAGGCGACCTCGGTCATCGTGCCGGTACGCGCGGCGACGAGCAGGGCCTCGGTGGCGGCGACCGCGGCCGCCGCGTCACCGCCCGGACCGAGGTTCTCCCCGCGGCCCAGGACCAGGTCGACGAACGCCCGGACCGGCTCACCCGCGCGGTAGGCGGGCTCGTGCTGGCCCGGCTCGCGCACCACCTGGCTGCCGTCAGCCCGGTGCAGGATGACCCTCGCGCGGTGGAGGTCCTGCTCCACCACGCCGTCGGTGCCGAGGTAGCGCACGTGCTGGCGGGCGGGCAGGTGCGCACCCGTCGCCCCGGAGGAGACGGCGACGCCGGTGGCGCCGCCCCGCAGCCGGAAGGCGGCGACGTCGTCGACGTCGACCGAGAGCCCATGGTGCTCGGTGAACGCGCACACCTGGGCCACCTCGTCGCCCGTCACCCAGCACAGCATGCCGAGCGCGTGGGTGAGCTGGGTGTGTGCCTGCCCCCCGCCGTTCGCCGCGGAGTAGGCCTCCGGGTGCTGGCCGGCGACGGTCCGGGCAGGGTGCTCCGCCTCGGCCGCGGCGTAGAGCGCGCCCGCCCGGGAGGCGAACTCCACGGTCACCTGGACCAGCCGCCCGATCTGCGTGCGGACCGCCTCCCGGGCGAAGAACGCGCCGGGCTCGAACTGGTGGGTGTAGCCCACGCTCAGGTGGACCGCCGCGGCCTCGGCGCGCCGCAGCAGGTCCACGGCATCGGCCCGGGTGAGGGTCATCGGCTTCTCGACGAACGTGTGCAGGCCGGCGTCGAGGGCGGTGGCCGCGGCCGCGTGGTGCGCGGCGCTCGGGGTGGCGACGACGACGGCGTCGAGCCCGCCCGCCTCCACGGCCTCGGCGACCGTGGTGAACGTCCGGGCGCCGGCGGGGCCGGCGAGCGCCGCGGCCCGTTCCGGCACCGGGTCGCACACGGCGACGACGCGCGCGTCCGGGTGCGCGAGGAGGGCGGGGAGGTGGTGGGTTCCGGCCCACCAGCCCGCGCCGACGACGGCCAGCCGCACCGGCGCGGTCATCCGAAGCCCGCCGCACGCTTGTCGGTCCCGGCGCCGGGGACGTCGGTCACGGTCGGCACGACCGCCGGCGCGCCGGCTCCCACGAGCACCTCGGCGAGGACGTTCGGCCCCAGGGCGGAGAGCAGGTGCAGCGCCCACGGGTGCATCGCGGCGTTGTGCGGGGCGAACGTCACCCCGCGGCGCACGGCCACCTCCCCGAGCGTCCGTGCGACGCCGAGGCCGCCGCACCAGGTGACGTCGCTCTGCAGCACGTCCACGCAGCGGCCCTCGAGGAGGGCCAGCCCCTCCGTCAGACCGAAGGCGTGCTCCCCGGCGGCCACGCCCACCGGGCCGAGGCGGGCGCGCAGCTCCGCGTGCCCGGCGAGGTCGTCCCGGGCGAGCGGCTCCTCGACCCAGCCGAGCCCCAGCCCGGCGGCCTCCGCGGCGAACCGCAGGACGTAGGGCACGTCCCACGACATGAAGCAGTCGACCGCCAGCGGGATGTGCCCGGGGACGAGGCGGCGCACCTCGGCGAGCCGATCGAGGTTGTCCCGCAGGTGCGCGGGGCCGTCGGCGGGACCGTACGCCATGGGCACCTTGACGTACCGGGCGCCGGCGAGCAGGTCGGCGTCGACCTCGGCGAGGGTGTCGGGATGCGGGGCGGTGACGTAGTACGGCAACGGGCCGGACCGGCCGCCGAGGAGGCGGTGGAGGGGCGCTCCCAGCGACCGCGCCTGGAGGTCCCACAGGGCGAGCTCGACGGCGGAGACGGCCATGGCCGCGCCTCCGCCGGCGGCGTAGGGCTCGGCCGCGCGGCGCAGCTGCTCGGCCGCCGCGGCGGGGCCCGTGCCGGTGCGGGGCAGGAGGGTGACCAGGTGGTCCACGACGGCCTCGACGGCCGTGCCGCCGCGGGTCTGCCCGATGCCGAACACCTCCGGGTCGTCGGTGCCGAGGTAGAGCCAGACGAGGTCGCTGCCCGGCCCGCGCCAGCTGGAGCGGCGCTCGGCGAACGCGGGGTAGGGGGACATCGGGGTGGAGATCCGGCTCTCGTCCAGCCACGTGCCCGCCGAGAACGGTGCGGTGCGCACCATGACGTCGGTGATGCGCAGGCTCATCGTTCCTCCCAGGCCAGGGTCAGGGTGCCGGTCACACCGGTCAGGTGCCGTGCCGCCGCGCCGGACGCCCGTCGCACGTCGTCGGCGGTGGCGAGCTCGTCGAGATCGAACGGGACGTCGTCGACGTCGACCCGCACCTCGGCCGCCGACGGCGGAAGCAGGAGGGTGACGGTGGCGTCCACCAGCCCGGTCACCCGCATCGCCCGGGTCATGTGCGCGGGGTACGGCGCGATCTCCCGGCAGCGCAGCACCCCGGCCGTGGCCTGGTCGACGAGCACCCGGCACTCGGCGCGGAAGGACTTGGGCAGCTGGTAGGTGGCCGTCGCGCCGTCGTACCAGCACTCCTGGTGGTTGAGCAGCGGCGCCCCGGCCGGCAGGGCCAGGCTCAGCCGCGTGGTGGTGTCCGGCAGGTAGCCGGTGAACCAGTAGGCGCCGGCCGAACGGTGCACGGCGTGCACGGCGCGCCCGGCGGCCGGCGTGCGCAGCTCGTGAGCGACGTGCAGCCCACCTCGGCGGAGCAGGTCGCGCAGGAGGGCGGCGGGGTCGGCGAGGGCGGCACGGTCGTGGGGGACGTGCGCACGGCGGCCCTGGGCGTCCGGGTCGGCGTACCGGAACGGCGAAGAGCCGCGCACCCACCGGACCTCACCGGCCCCGAGAGGACGCGCCGTGGCGTAGGCGCGGGCCTGGCCGGCGGGCCCGGGGGCCATGCGGGCCGGGCGGGCGGGCCTGCGGTCCGTCACCGAGGCGAGGACCTGCGTGCCGGGCGCCGCGACCTCCCGGACCGGGCCGCCGGAGAGGTGGGGCACGTGGCGGACGGTCGTCGGCAGCGCACCGCCGGGCACGACGTCGGAGCCGAGCGTCGAGACCAGGGTGAGGTCGCCATCGAGGCCGTCGAGACCGTTGTCGTCGACCGCGACGCCGAGCAGCCCCCGGGCCGCCGACGAGGCACCGTCGAGCGCGCCGTAGGCGATCAGGGTGCCGCCGCCGCGGACGTGCCCGGCCAGCACCCGCGCCACCGGCTCGCTCAGTGCGCCGACCGGGACCACGAGTGTGCGCCCGGCGAGCGCCCCCGCGGCCATCGCCCCGGCGAGGTCGTCGGTGGAGACGACCGTGTTCAGGGGCAGCCCGGCGTTGATCGCCGCGGTGAGGTACCAGTCCTCGAAGTGCGGGCGGCCGATCGTCGTCGGGTCCGCGGCCATCGCCTCGTGGTACTCCCGGAACGGGTAGACCCACACCACCGGCCCGGCCTCGTCAGGCAGCGCCTCGAGCGCGGTGGCGACGTGCGTGCCGACCTCCCGGCCACACCGTTCGTCCAGGACGCCGTGCGCGGTGTCCACCGTCAGGACGTTGACCTCCGACGCCGGCTCCACGGAGCCGTCCGCCCGGAGCCGGGCCACCGCGAGGGGGAGGTAGATGTCGAACGGCTCGCGGTGGTAGAAGTCCCACCACGGCTGCTGCCAGAACCACGGGTCGTTGGCGTAGAACCGGAACCGGAAGCCCTGCGCGCCGGCCGGGAGCACGGCCACCCGCGACATCAGCCCGGACAGCTCGATGCCGAAGTCCTCGTTGAGTGGACCCCACGGCGAGTTCGGCGGCGGGGACTCGAGGTAGCCGCGCTCGTAGACCTCCAGCGCCGGCACGGAGTCGGCGCCGATGTCGATGCCCGCGGTGTGGTTCGTCCCGCGCACCTGGACGGGGTAGGTCAGGTGCGCGGTGAGGTCGGCCCAGAACCCCAGCGCCCACTCGCGGAGCTCGCCAGTGCGCTCGGGCCGGAACCGGGCGCCGTCGAAGGACTCGCCCAGCTCGGACCACGCGTAGGAGCTGAACCCGAAGCCGTTGGACAGCCACAGGTAGTCGAACCCCAGCGCCCGGAGGTAGTCCTCGGACTGCCTGCCGAGGAGCTCCCCGAAGCTCGTCCCGGCGGGGATCCCCGCGGGGAACGCGGCGTAGGGCCGGTCGTCACCCTCGAGGACGGAGAAGTGCCGGACCATCGCGATGATCGGCCCGATCCCCACGTCCTCCCCGCGCGCCACCACCTCGGGGTGGCGGGTGAACTTGAAGTCCGACGGCGCGAACTCGGGGCCGGGGTCGAACGTGGCGCCCACCCGGGTGGGGATGCCCGCCTCGGCGCCGGCTGCCTTGATGGCGGCGACGACGCGCGCGACGTCGGCGTAGGTGATCGGTCCGGTGCCGGCGCGGTAGGGGATGGCCACCCGCTCGGGCTCCTTCTCCTCGCCGTAGGCGCTCGCGGCGGTGTTGTTGAACCCGATGAAGCGGGCCCATTCGAGCTCGTCGGTGAGGTCGCCTGCCCAGTCGAGGATCTCGCTGCCGTCGGAGACCCACAGCAGCACGGAGCACTCCTGCGCCGTGGCGAGCAGGGTGCGCCACTGGTCGAACAGGGTGCGCACCGTGTCGGTGACCGCGGCGTCGTCGAAGGAGGGGAAGGGCTTGAGGGAGACCTCGAGGTTGGCGCGGCGCAGGGGCCGGGCGATGGCGGGGCGCGCGGAAGAGGTGGTCACGACAGCTCGGTCTCCTCACCGAGTCGGGCGCCGAGCGCCGCGGCGGCGCTCTGCAGGGCTGCGCGGCACTCGGCGATGTGGGCGTCGTCGAAGCGCCGGGAGGGTCCCGAGACCGACAGGGCCGCCACCACCTCGCCGAGACGTGAGCGCACCGGCACCGCCACGCACCGGATCCCGAGGATGTACTCCCCGTCGTCCTCGGCGTAGCCGCGCTCGCGGGCCTCGGACAGGTGCTGCTCGAGGGTCGGGACGTCGGGCAGGGTCGTCTCGGTGAACCGCTCGAGGCCGTCGGGGTAGAGGGCCTCGACGGCGTCGTCGGGCAGGCCGGTCAGCAGCGCCTTGCCCAGGCCCGTGGCGTGGCAGGGCAGTCGCGCGCCGACCCGCTGGTCGAAGACGAGCGTGTGCGGGCCGAGGGCCTTGGCGATGCACACCTGGTCGCTGCCCGAGCGCACGGCCAGGCGCACGGTCTCACCGATCTCGTCGCGCACCCGGTCCATGAAGGGCCGAGCCCGCTGGCTCAGGGTCTGGGCGAGGTCGTACGCCTGGCCCACCTCCCAGGCGCGCAGCCCGAGCGTCAGGCGCAGGGTCTGCGGGTCGCGCTCGACCCAGCCCAGCTCGACGAGCGCCGAGATGACGTGGTGCACGCTCGACTTGGGCAGGCCGAGCCGGGCGGCCACCTCGGTCAGGGTGAGCGACTCGCCCGCGTCGGCGAGGAGCTCGAGGACGCGCAGCGCGCGCACCGCCGCGGGCGCGGCGAAGCGCGGGGACGACTCGTCGGACATGCTGTTCCAAACGCAGAACGGAGGTTGCGGGTTTTGAACGGAACCTACTAGCGTCCCCCGGGAGATGTCCACCGTGCCCGGCCGGGAGGAGGCCCCCGTGATCGTCGATGCCCACGTCCACGCGTGGGACCGCTGGCCCTACGACGCCGCGGTCCCCGACCCCGCCACCCGCGGCAGCGCCGCGGCGCTGCTGCACGAGATGGACGCCGCCGGGGTCGAGCGTGCCCTCGTCGTCTGCGCCGCGATCGGCGGGGAGGACCCGCGCACGGCCAACCCGGCGAACAACGCCGACGTCGCCCGTGCCGTCGCCGCCCACCCGGACCGGCTCACGGCCCTGGTCGACGTCGACTCGCGCTGGTCCGGCACCTACCACCGCCCCGGGGCGGCCGACCGGCTCGAGCGCGTCCTCGCCGAGACGGGTGCCTCGGGTGTGAGCCACTACCTCGCCGACGAGGTCGACGGCTGGTTCGAGGAGCCGGAGGGCCGGGCCTTCCTCGCCCGGGCCGCGGCCGCCGGCGTGCCGCTGAGCCTGCACGCCCGGCCGGCGTGGTTCGCGGCGCTGGGCCGGGCGCTGCGGGCCGTTCCCGGCCTCGTCGTCCTGCTCCACCACCAGGGTCACGTCGTCCCGGGCTCACCGACGTTCGAGCGTGACCTCGTCGCTCTCACCGATCTCGCGGCCGTTCCGGGCGTGGCGGTCAAGGTCTCGGGGTTCCACTACCTCGCCGACCGGCCCTGGGCCTACCCCTACCCCGAGACCCATGCGGTGCTGCATGCGCTGCTCGCGGCGTTCGGGACGCACCGCCTGCTCTGGGGCTCGGACTTTCCCGTCTCGCGTCCGCACGTGACCTACCGGCAGTCGCTCGAGCTCGTCCGCGAGCTCACCGGCGGCGACGCCGACGTCCTCGGTGGCACCGCTCTGCGGCTCGTCGAGCCGGCCCGCCGTCCGATCATCCCTGCCCGGCCCGACAACGGCTGAGCACACCGGGCGCCCACCGGCGCCCCCGACCCTGGAGAACCATGAAGCTCATGCGAGTCGGCGCGTTCGGCGCCGAGCGACCGGTCGTCGAGCACGACGGCGTCACCTACGACCTCCGGCCCCTGACGGACGACGTCGACGGCGCCTTCCTGGCCGCCGACGGCATCGCTCGTACCCGTACGGCGCTGGCCGCCGGGTCGCTCCCACGCACCGACGTCGCCGGCGAGCGCGTGGGTGCCCCGGTGGCGCGCCCGCAGGCGGTGTGGTGCATCGGCATGAACTACGCCGCGCACGCCGCCGAGTCCGGGGCGACGCCCCCGGAGGTCCCGGTGCTGTTCTTCAAGACCCCCAACACGGTGGTGGGCCCCTACGACGAGGTGCTCGTGCCGCGCGGGTCGGAGAAGACCGACTGGGAGGTCGAGCTCGCCGTCGTCATCGGCCGCCGCGCGCGCTACCTCCACTCGCCGGAGGAGGCTGCCGCCCACATCGCCGGCTACACCATCTCCAACGACGTCTCCGAACGTGCCTTCCAGCTGGAGATCTCCGGGGGTCAGTGGTCCAAGGGCAAGTGCGCCGAGACCTTCAACCCCCTCGGGCCGGCGCTCGTCCCGGCCGACGAGCTCGACGTCTCCGACGTCCGGCTGACCTCGTCCGTCAACGGCGAGCCCCGTCAGGACTCGACGACGGCGGACCTCGTCTTCTCGGTGCCCTACCTCGTGTGGCACCTCAGTCAGGTAGCGGTGCTGGAGCCGGGTGACGTCATCAACACCGGGACCCCGCAGGGGGTCGCGATCTCGGGGCGGTTCCCCTACCTGCGCGCCGGCGACGTCGTCGAGCTCGCCATCGAGGGCATCGGTACGCAGCGTCAGGTGCTCGCGCAGGCCTGACGCGGGTGCGCACCGGAGCGGCCCTTGCACGTGATTGTCGCGTCCCGTCCTTGCTCGGTCTGCCTCCCTCGCCTACTCTCGTTCCAAGTGAGAAATACGTGTTCCATGGATAGAACGGAACGTCGATGACGACGACGGACACCACCATGCGCGCCCTGGTCCTGGAGGACTTCGGCGACCTCGTCCTCGTGGAGCGGCCACGTCCCGCACCAGCCCCCGGCGAGGCTCTCGTACGGGTCCTCGCCACCGGCATCTGCGGCTCCGACCTCCACGGGTACACCGGCGAGAACGGTCGGCGGGTGCCGGGGCAGGTCATGGGCCACGAGACGGTCGGCACGGTTGTGACGCTCGGTGACGCCGGACGGCCCGGTGCGGGGATCGAGCAGTCCCCCGTGCCCCTGGCCGAGGGAGACGTGGTGGTCCTCAACCCGACCCTCTCCTGCGGAGGGTGCGAACGGTGCGCCCGCGGGATGTCGCACATCTGCGCCGACCGCCGCGTCGTCGGGGTGGACCCGGCCATCTCCGCGGCGTTCGCCGACTACTTCGTCGTCCCGGTGGCCAACCTCGTGCCGTTCGGTGGGGAGACGCTGCACGGCGCGCTCGTCGAGCCGCTCGCCGTGGGCTACCACGCGGCGGTGCGCGGGGGAGTCGGGGCCGGTGACGACGTCCTCGTCCTCGGCGGCGGGCCCATCGGGCAGGCCGCGGCGCTGGCGTGCGCGCGACTCGGGGCTGCCTCCGTGACGGTCAGCGAGCCGGCTCCTGAGCGGCGTGAGCTGCTGGGCCGGCTCGGCGTGGACGTGCTCGACCCTGGCGCGGTGGACGTTGCCGTCGAGGTCATCGAGCGCACCGGCGGCCTGGGCGCGAGCGTCGTCATCGACGCCGTCGGCAGCTCCGCCACGCTCGGCACGGCGCTCGCCGCGACCACGGCGGGTGGGGTCTGCGTCCTCGTGGGGATGGCGGCCCCCCGGGTGGAGCTCGACGCGTTCGCCGTCTCCACCTTCGAGCGCACGATCGTCGGGACGTTCTGCTACTCGGCGGCCGAGTTCGCCGAGACGGCGCGGTGGGCCCAGGACCACCCCGAGCTCCTCCGGGCGCTCGTGTCCCGGACCGTCCGCGCGGAGGACGGCCCGGCCGCCTTCGCCGCGATGGCGGCGGGCGACAACCCGGCCGGCAAGGTGCTGGTCACCTTCGCCTGATCTCGCGTTGGCCGTCGTCCCTCGCCACCACCCGGTCGCGGGCGTGCCGACGGCACGGCTATGGCCGCGATGGAGGCGGCGGAGGAGTAGTCGTCTCGAACACCTGCGACGGAATCGAACCTCCCGCTCGACGTCGCGGACAAGGTGTTCGATTCACGGACAGCTTCCGAATTGACATCCCACCTGCCGCGTCGCCCCGGCAGGTGTGGGCGTCCCGGCCCGGGCGGAAGCGTCGGTTGCCTCCGTGTACCGTTCGGGATGAGCGTGGAGAACCTCCGCGACCAGACGCAGCAGACGCCCGGCGCCGCCGTTTCGGCCGGTCGCGGGGACCCGACAGGACCGGTTGAACTCATGACCCCGAGCCAGGCACCCCGTCCGGTGCCGGCTCGTCCTCCGTGGATGCCCGCCGAGTCACCGCCACCCGTCCGGCCCGTGTGGAGGAATCTCGTGCGCGGGCGGAACGCTGCGCCTGCGCCGGTCGAGGAGGCCGCGGCGTCGCCTGAGCACGTCGAGGAGCCGGCTACGCCAGCCACGTCGGTTCAGCCGGAGCCGGTTCTCCTGCCCCCACCGCCCACGCCGGCCGACGAGGCGGTCAACCTCCTCACGCTCGCCGAGCGCAGCGCCGAGGCCGTCCGCGACGAGGCCGCCAGGCTTCGCGAGGAGGCCGAGCGCCTCCACCGCAGGGCCGAGCAGCGGCTCGAAGCGGCGCAGGAGGAGTCGGCCGACGTCATCCGGGACGCCGGGGAGCAGGCCGCCCTCGTGCTGGCGACCGCCTCGCGATCCCGCGACGAGATCCTCGCCCAGGCCGAGGTGGCCGCGACCGAGATCCGTGCGGCGGCCGGGCGGGTGGTAGCGGGGAGCCAGGAACGCGCGGAACGGCTCGTCGACGACGCCGCCGCCCGGAGCCGGCGCGTGCTCGACGACGCGGAGGCCGCCGTCGCGTCCCGGACCGCGGCCCTCGAGGCGAAGGAGGAGCAGGTCCTCGCCGCCGCGTCGCACGAGGCGGCGCGGATCCTCGGCGAGGCCCGCGACGAGGCCGAGCGGGTCCTCGCCGCCGCGCGGACGACGGCCGCCGAGCTCGGCGCCGAGGCGGCCGCTGAGCTGGAGCGGGCTCGGGGTGAGGCACAGACCGAGCGGGAGAACGCGCGCGACGACGCCCGGCGCACCCGCGAGGACGCCACCGCGGACGCCCAACGAGAGATCGCCGAGGCGCAGGAGCAGACGGCGTGGGCCCGCCGCACGGTCGACGGCCTCCTCGCCGCGGCCGAGGCCGAGGCCGACCGCACCCGTTCCCGTGCGCACGCCGACGGCGCCGCCGCGGTCCGCGAGGTCCGCGAGCGTCTCGAGGAGGTCCTCGCCCGCAGCGCCGTCACCGTGCAGGAGCGTCTGGCCGCGGCCGACGCCGACACGGCGGCTGGCCGGGCGGAGGCAGAGGAGGTCCTGCGCGTCGCCCGCGAGCAGGCGGCCGGGGAGCTGGCCGAGGCGCAGCGGCAGGCGGAGCAGGTCCGCGCCGAGGCCGAGGGGCGCGCCATGGCGATGCTCGACCGCGCCGAGCGCCGGCTCACCCAGGCCGAGGCCGGCGCCCGGGTGCTGCGCGAGCAGGCCGCCGAGCAGACCGGCGCCGCGCAGCGCGAGGTGCAGGAGCGACGCCAGGAGGCCCGAGCTGAGGCCGCCCGGCTCCTCGCCGACGCCCGCGCGGAGGCGGACGACGCGCGGACCAGGGCCGCGCGCCTGCTCGCGGACGCCCGCGCCGAGGTGGATCTCCTCGCGCGCCGCCGCGACCGCATCACCGCCGAGCTCGGCCAGCTCTCCGGCGTCATCGACGCCCTCGCCGTCCCCGACCGGGCCGTCCCCGACCGGGCCGTCCCCGACCGAGCCGTCCCCACCCAGCCGCACGATCCTGCCCACCACGAGAGAGAGCCAGACGCATGAGCAGCACCTCTTCCACCCCCGCCTTCCGCACCGTGCTGCGTGGCTACGAAGCCGGCGAGGTGGACCGCCACCTGGGCGAGCTGCACGAGCAGCTCCGCGCCGAGCAGCAGCGCGCCGACGAGGCGCAGCAGCGCAGCGACCAGATGGCTCGCCGGGCGGCGGACCTCGAGCGCCGCCTCGTCGCCGTGGAGCAGGCAGCGGCGGAGCGTGCGGCCCAGCCCGCCGAGGAGCCGGTGTTCACGTCGCTCGGCAAGCGGGTCGGCCAGATCCTCCAGCTCGCCGACGACGAGGCCAACGCCCTGCGCGCCGGCGCCAAGCTCGACGCCGACGCGTTCCGCGGTGACGCCGAGGAGGCAGCCGCGATCCTGCGGGCCGAGGCCGACCGGTACGCCGCCCAGACCCGCAGCGCCGCCGAGACGGACGCGGCCCTCGCCCTGGAGGAGGCCCGGCGTCATGCGGACGAGATCCTCGACGAGGCCGCACAGGACGCCACCGCCCGGCGCGAGGAGGCCGAGGCGCTCTACGAGCGGCAGCGGGCGAACTCCGCGCAGGCCGCCGCCGACTTCGAGACCACGCTCGCCCAGCGGCGCCAGCGTGCCGAGGAGGACTTCGCCGAGCGCGCCGCGGCGGTGGAGCAGCAGGTCAGGATCCTCGAGGAGCGGGCGACCGCTGTCCACAACGACGCCGAGCGGGCCCGGTCGGAGGCCGACCTCAATGCGCGGCGCGCGCTCGAGGACGCGCAGCAGCACGCGCAGCAGCTCGTCGCCGAGGCGAAGGCACGCGCCGAGCGGATCCGCGCCGAGTCCGAGCGCGAGCTCGCCGCGGCGATGAACCGCCGCGACAGCATCAACGCCCAGCTCGCGAACGTCCGCCAGATGCTCGCCACCCTCAGCGGCGGCACGGTCCGCCTCGACGAGGTGATCGACGCGCCGCCCGCCCCGCCCGCGGACGACGCCGCCACGGAGCAGCAGGTGGAGCACACCGCCGAGGAGTCCGACGCCGAGCCCGCCGTCGCGGACCAGGTCGACGCCGAGCCCACGACCGACGAGATCGCCGTCGAGCAGGAGCAGGTCACCGCGGAGACAGCTGTCGAGGGTGACGACGCGGACGCCGACGTCGTGGACGGCGAGCCGGCGGGCTCGCAGGACGACGTGCGGGGCAAGACCCGCGCGTGAGCCCTGCGTCGGGTCGACGGGCCGCGGTGAGGACGGGCGTCCTCGCCGCGGCCCTGGGAGCCCTTCTCGCGGGTTGCTCGGGCGTCACGTCATCGCCCGCACCGGCCGCCTCGGCGACGGCGGACTCGCCCGCCTCGGCGACGGCGGACTCGCCCGCCTCGGCGACGGCGGACCCGGCGGCCTACGCCGAGGATCTCTTCGCCCGCACCAACGACGAGCGCGCCGGCCTGGACCTGGAGCCGCTCGAACCGTCGGAGTGCGCCCAGCAGGCCGCCACCCAGCGGGCCGAGGCGCTCGTCGGCGGCGATGAGCTCGTCCACGCGCCCATGCAGTCCCTGCTCGAGGAGTGCGGCGTGGACCGGGCGGCGGAGAACCTCGTCCGGTCCGACGCCACGGCCGAGGAGGTCGTCGCCGCCTGGATGGACTCGCCCGGCCACCGCAACAACATCGTGGACCCCGACATGACGGCCCTCGGCATCGGGTGCGTCCCCGACGGCGCCGAGCTGCTCTGCAGCCAGATCTACCTGCGCCTCGGCGGCTGACGTTCGGGCGACGACCGTCCCGGCACCGCGGCCCACCGCGCGACCGGCGCCCAGGACGGTTACGTTCGACAGCACGACCTCGATCCAGACTCCAGCACCCGGAGAGGAAGATCCATGAGGACATCTCGTGCCTGGACGGTCCCCGCGACGGCGGCCGTGCTTCTTGCCCTCGTCGGCTGCGCCGACGAGCCGGCCGGTGACGAGCCCGCGCTCGGTGACGAGGAGACCGCGCCCGCCTCGCCGGCGGAGACGCCGTCGGGGGAGCCCGCCTACGACGGCGACTACGACTCCGCCTTCTACGACCGACTCTCCGACTACGACGGCGAGGAGGTCACGGTCGTCGGCGTGGTGGATGAGGTGGTCTCGCCGACGGCGTTCACCATCGTGGGACCGGAGGACAGCGAGGTCGGGCCCCTGCTCGTGGTCGACGTCGGCGCCGTCACCGCGGCCGACCCGGGCTCCGAGGTCACCGTGGCCGGTGTCGTCCACGAGGCCTTCGACCTCGAGGTAATCGAGGAGGAGTTCGCCACCGACCTCGACGACGAGCAGCTCGCCGACTGGGACGGCGGCCCCTACCTCGAGGCGCTCGTCCTCGACCTCGCCGAGGGCGCCTCCGAGTAGGCCGTCACGGCGCCCCGCCGCGCTGCTCGGCGCCTAACGCACCACGAGGTCAGCCAGGTCCCGCGTCGCGGCGATGACCTCGGCGTTGCGCTGGTCCGAGCCCGTCGACCGCTCGTGCGCCTCGGCGCGCGACCGGCCGAACCGCTCGTGCCGGGCGATGAGCCGGGCGAGGCGTTCGTCGTCGTCCGGCTCCACGTACCAGCACTCGTCCAGGAGCGGGCGGACAGCCGCCCAACCGCCCTCCTCCACGAGGAGGTAGTTCCCCTCGGTGATGACGAGCGGCACCTCCCTGGGGACGGGCACCGAGCCCGCGATCGCCTCCTCGAGCGACCGGTCGAAGAACGGTGCGTAGACCACGGGCTCGTCCGCCGCGCGCAGCCGCCGCAGGAGCGCGACGTAGCCCAGCGCGTCGAACGTGTCCGGGGCGCCCTTCCGCTCCCGTGAGCCCAGCCTGCGAAGCTCGGCCTCGGCGAGGTGGAAGCCGTCCATCCCGACGAGCCGGGCACGCTCGCCGAGCGCCTCGGCGAGGGCCTCGGCCAGCGTCGACTTCCCGGCGCCGGGCGGGCCGGTGATCCCGAGGATCCGCCGGCCCCCACGCTCCGCGAGGGATCGCGCCCGGTCGAGCAGGGCCGGGTCGAGGACCATGCCGTGGTCCGTGCGGGTCATGGGGTGCCTCCTCGGGCGACGGTGAGCAGTTCGGGGTCGGTCAGCCAGGACCGCGGTCCGATGTGGCCGACCTTGAGCGAGGCGACGCGGACGGCGAGCTCGAGCGCCTCGACGGGTGAGCGTCCCTCCGCGACGCCGAACGCGTACGCGCCGTGGAGCACGTCGCCGGCCCCCAGGGTGTCCCGGGCGGCGACGGCGGGAGCCGGGACCGTGCCGCTGCCGCCGCGGCTCCACCACCGCAGCGGCTCGGCCCCGGCCGAGACGGCAACGAGCGCGGGGCCGTCGTCGAGCAGCGCGGGACCGGGCGGCTGCCCGTCCGGCAGCCGGAAGTCCGACGAGCAGATGACCGCCGTCGCCAGGGGGAGCACCTCCGCGAGGACCGGCTTCCAGCTGCCGGCGTCGACGACGACCGGCGTGCCGGCCCGGTGCGCCGCGGTGACCGCGGCGAGCGTGAGCCGGGGGTGGTGCCCGTCCACCAGGACGACGTCGGCGCTCGCCGCCAGCTCGGCCAGCTCGGGCGGGGTGTCCACCTCCACGCCCTCGGCGTTGCGGGAGACGACCGAGCGCTCGCCGGTGGCGTCCACCACCGTCACGGCCGACAGGGCCGGCCGGCTGCTGCCCGCGGTGTCCGCGTCGACCACCTCGACGCAATGTTCGGCGAGGTCGCCGCGGACCAGCGCCGCCAGCGGGCCGCCGCCGACGACGCTGAGGAGCGTCGCCCGGCCGCCGAGCGCCGCGAAGGTCACCGCCGCGTTGGTCGCCGGGCCACCCGCCGAGACGTCCGCGCGCAGGGAGACGACCTTCTCGTTCGGCCCCGGCGCCCGCTCGACCCGCTGGACGACGTCGACCGTGGCGAGCCCGACGAACAGCCCGGAGCTCACGACGGCGTCTCGCCGTCGCCGTCCTGGGCACGCCGGCGCTGGCTCGCCCGCTCGTCGTAGTGGCTCCGCCCGCCGACCTCCTCCGGCCTGGCCGCACCGGTCATGATCGCCACGGCGTCGGCCATGGTGTGGGTCCGCGGGCTGACGACCGCGACCCGGCTGCCGAGCCGGTGGATGTGGATGCGGTCGGCGATGTCGAACACGTGCGGCATGTTGTGCGAGATGAGCACGACCGGCAGCCCTCGCGCGCTGATCCTGCGGATGAGGTCGAGCACCATCCCGGACTCGCGCACGCCGAGGGCGGCGGTCGGCTCGTCCATGATGACGAGCTTGGTCCCGAAGGCGGCCGCCCGTGCCACCGCGACGCTCTGCCGCTGCCCGCCGGACAGGCTCTCGACGGGCTGGCGCACGTCGGGGATCCGCACGCCCAGCGCGTCGAGCTGGGCCTGGGCCTCGGTGCGCATCGCCCGCGCGTCGACGACGCGCAGCAGCTTCCCGATCGGGCCCGACCGGCGGATCTCGCGCCCCAGGAACAGGTTGGAGGCGATGTCCAGGGCGGGCGCGACGGCGAGGTCCTGGTAGACCGTCTCGATGCCGAGGGAGCGTGCCTCGATGGGGGAGCGGAAGGTCACCGGCTTGCCGTCGAGGAGGACCTCGCCGCTGTCCGGCACCACGGCGCCGGAGAGCGCCTTGATGAGGGTCGACTTGCCGGCGCCGTTGTCGCCGATGACGGCAAGGATCTCGCCCGGCATGAGCTCGAAGTCGGCGTCGACCATCGCGCGGACGTGGCCGTAGGACTTGCTCAGCTTGCGGGCCTCGAGGACCGGCGTCGTGGCGTCGGTCCGCGGTGCCGCGGCGTCGTGGTTGGTGTCGGTGGTGCTGCTCATCGTGCTGCCCTCCTTCGCGACGCCTGGTCCAGGGAGACCGCGACGATGACGAGGACCCCGGTGGCGAGGTCCTGGTACAGGTTGTCGATGCCCGCCTGGGTCAGGCCCGAGCGGAGGACGCCCACGATGAGCGCCCCGATGAGGGTGCCGACGACGCTGCCGCGGCCACCGAAGAGGCTCGTGCCGCCGATGACGACGGCGGTGATGCTGTCGAGGTTGGCGGTCTGGTAGGCGTTGGGGTCGGCGTTGGGGATCCGGCCCAGGGCCTGCCACGCGGCCAGCCCGTAGAGGGCGCCCGCCGCCACGTACACCGACAGGATCGTGCGGTTGACCTTGATGCCGACCAGCCGGGCCGCCTCCGGAGCGTTGCCGACGGCGTAGACGTGCCGCCCCCACGGGGTGCGGGTGAGGGCGAACCAGAAGACGGCGAAGATGACGATCAGCAGCAGGGTGCCCCAGGTGATGCGGACCCCGCCGATGTTGGTGCCCTGGCCCCAGACCCGGAGCAGGGAGTCGGTCACGGGGTAGCTGCGCGACTCGGAGTAGAGCCGGGCGAGGGCGAACACGACCGTGAGCATGCCCAGGGTGACGATAAAGGGCGGCAGCCCGAGTCGCGTGACGAGCAGACCGCTGATCGTGCCGAGCACGACCGTGATCGTCAGGCCCAGCAGGAGAGCGACGAGCGGGTTCCCGCCGTCGACGACGTGCTTGGCCATGACGATCGTGCCGAGCACGGCGATGGCGCCGTTCGCCAGGTCGATGCCGGCGGTGAGGATGATGAGCGTCTGGCCCAGCGCGAGGGTGCCGATGACGATCGACTGCTGGAGGATCAGCGACGCGTTGCCCGGCGTCGCGAAGGTGTCGGTCGTGAGCGTGAAGATCACGACGGCGAAGATCAGCGCGGCGAGCGGGCCGACCAGAGGGTTGCGCAACGCTCGGCCGAGTGCTTCCCGGCGTTCGGATTCGGGTGCCGGGGCCCCTGGCGGAGTGCCGGCGGTGGTGGCGTCGGTCATGGTTCCGTCCTTGTCTCGTGTCGGGGTGCGCACCCCGGCCGTCGGCGACCGCCGCGGTGGTCGGCGGACGTGCGTGCCTCCCACCGCGGCCGGTCGCGCGGTCGGCGTGGTGCGGTCAGCGCGGTGCTGTCAGCGCAGTGCGGTCACCTGGGTGCGGTCACCTGCGTGCGGTCACCTGCGTGCGGGTCAGGTCAGCCCCAGCAGTTCTCCAGGCCCCACGTGGTGTCCTCGGACTCGATGCCCTCGACCGGGTTGTCGGTGATGACGACGCTGCCGGTGTCCACGAAGCCGGACGGCGCCTCGCCGCCCTCGGCGGCCTGGATGATGGCGTCGATGCCCTGGCGCACCATCTCGGCGGGGAACTGCATGACGGTGGCGGCGTACCTGCCGTCGGCGACGTCCTGGACGCCCTCGCAGCCGCCGTCGATCGAGCCGATCGTGATCTGGTCGGTGAGGCCGCGGGCCTCGATGGCCGCGTACGCCCCGCGCGCCGCGGGCTCGTTGATCGTGTAGACCGCATTGGCGTCCTGGCTGCGCTGGAGGAGGTTCTCCATCGCCGTCTGGGCGGTGTTCTGGTCGCCCTGGGTGTTCTCCATGCCCAGGATCGCCGGGTCGCCCTCCTCCAGGCCGAAGCCCTCGAGGAAGCCGTCGTGGCGGAAGGTGTCGACGGTGCCGCCCGCCGTGCCGTCGAGCATGATGAGCTTGGGCTCCTCGTCGCCGAGGACGGCCTTGACGTAGGCGCCCTGGAGGCGCCCGGCCTCGAAGTTGTCGGTGGCGAAGGTGGCGTCGACCGCGTCCTCGGGGTCGGTGGCCGTGTCGAGGGCGATGACGACGATGCCCTGCGACCGCGCCTGCTCGATCGCGCCGAGCACGCCGCTGGAGTTGTTCGGGGTGACCATGATGCCGTCGACGCCCTGGGCGATGAGGTTCTCCATGGCCTGGACCTGGCCCTCGTTGTCGCCGTCGAACTCGCCGGCGAGCGCGGTGAGTTCGACGCCCTGCTCCTCGGCGTACTCCGAGGCCACCTCACGCATGGTCACGAAGAACGGGTTGGTCTCGGTCTTGGTGATGAGACCGATGCTGACGCCGTCGCCGCCGGTCTCCGCGCCGCCGCCCGTGGCGGCCGGGTCGTTCTCGCCGTCCGAGCCGCAGGCGCTCACGCCGAGTGCGAGCCCGGTGACGGCCACTGCCGCGGCCACCCGCCTGGGCAGACGCCCTGATCGTCCGATGTTCCGCCGGTTGATAGTCACGTAGCGCTCCTTTGCGTTGGCCGGTGCCTCCGCACCGTTCGTGGTAGACCGAGTGAAGCAGGTCACAGGCCACCGCCGCAAGCGTTTGCGCAAACGCTTGTCCCGGGCGCATCATCGGGGCATGGTCACCATCACGGACGTGGCCCGGCGGGCCGGGGTGTCGACGTCGACCGTCTCGCACGTGCTCAACAGCACCCGGTTCGTCAGCCAGGACGCCCGCGACCGGGTCCTCGAGGCGATCGAGGCGCTCGACTACGTGCCGAACCACCAGGCGCGAGCCCTGGTGCGCTCGAAGACCCAGCAGATCGGGGTCGCGATGTCGGCGCTGACGAACCTGTACTTCGGCGAGGTCGTCCACGCGATCGAGGAGGCGGCGAGCGCCGCCGGCTACACCATCGTCCTGGCCGACACGCACGAGGACCCGGACACCGAGGAGAAGGTCGTCGCCGCGCTGCGAGAGCGGCGGCTCGACGGACTCATCCTCGCGCCGTCCGTCGGGGCGGGGAAGGTGCTGGACCGCCTGGCCCGCAGCGGGCCGCCCACGGTGCTCGTGGACCGCTCACCGGACCCGCGGTTCGACTCCGTGTGCAGCGAGAACGTCAAGCCCATGGCGCAGCTGGTCAAGCACCTCGCCGAGCTCGGCCACCGCCGGATCGCCATGGTGGCGGGCATGCCCGGGCTGACGACGAGCGAGGAGCGCGTGGCCGGCTACCGGATGGGCCTCGCGGCCGCGGGGCTGCCCGAGATCGACGAGCTGCTCGTGCGGGGCGACTCCGACGCCGTGCACACCCATGCCGCCGTGGACGGCCTGCTCGATCTGGCGGAGCCACCGACGGCCATTGTGGCGGCGCAGAACACGATGGTCATCGCGACGATGCGGGCGCTGCGCGGGCGGGGGCTGTCCGTCCCCGGCGACGTCGCGGTCGTCGGCTTCGACGACTTCGAGTGGGCCGACGCCTTCTCGCCCCGGCTGACCACGGTGGCGCAGGACGCCACCTCGATCGGCGCGGTCGCCGTCAAGCTGCTGCTGCGGCGGATCGCCGGGACGGAGTCGGCGCCGATGGCCGTCCGGGTGCCGGCGCAAGTGCGGCACCGGGACTCGTGCGGGTGCACGTCCGCGGACTGAGTGTCCGACGGCGCGGTCATCCCGAGGATGCGGGCTGACCGGTGGCGCGGGCACCGGATCGGCGGCGCTGACCGGTGAGGATTCGTCCGCCGATGTCGGTCGAATCCTCACCGGAGCTGTCCTCGCGGCTCCGCAGCGCTGATCCGGGAAGATCCGGCGGTGTGGGTCACTTTCGACGGCCCAGGGCCGTCGAAAGTGACCCGATCCCCGCCCCAGTGCAGCCGCAACTCCCCGCCGGCGCTCGGAGCCGCCGAAACGTCCCCGGTCTCCGCTCGGAGCCGCCGAAACGTCCCCGGTCTCCGCTCGGAGCCGCCACCTCTTCCCCGCTCACGGCAGGGGGAGGGCGCCGGCGAGCGCTCGGCGCGCCCGGCTCGGGGACCGCGCGGGCAGCCTCAGCCGATCCGGCCGCCGTACGGCAGCAGGTTCCCCGACCACACCGGCACGAGCTCGACGAACTTGCCCGGCGACGGCGCGTGCAGGCGCATCCCGTTCCCGGCATAGATGGCCACGTGGTAGATCCCGGACGGCTGGCCGTTGTTCGACCAGAACATCAGGTCACCGGGCACCATGTCGTCCAGGGCCACCCGCCGGGTGTCGTACCACTGGTCGCGGGTGAGCCGGCGCAGCTGGATCCCGGCCCGCTCGTAGGCGCGCATCGTCAGGCCCGAGCAGTCGTACGCGTCCGGGCCCTCCTCGCCCCACCCGTAGGGCTTGCCGAGCTGGGTCTTGGCCCAGTCGAGCGCGATCTTGCCCGCGCCCTTGCTCGCGGCCGGCGTGGTGTACGTGGCGGCGATCCGGCCGATCTCGTCCCACGACGGCGGCGGGGTGACGACCGGGTTGTCCTCGAGGATCGGGTCCTCGACCTGTCCCGCGGCCTGCGCAGCCACCGACGCCGAGACGGAGACCTCGGAGCCGAGCACGACCACCTTCGTCGCGCCGAGCCGGGCGAGCTCGGTGGCCACCGTCCCGGGGATGGACGTGGGCGTCACCAGCAGCACCGGTCCGCCGTCGCGACCCGCGACGGGGGCGCCGGCCAGGGCGTCAGGGAAGTTCGTCCCGGTGGCCAGGTACACGGTGGAGGCGCCGTCGGGGAACGCCGCGGCGGACAGCAGCGCCGAGGTGGCGAAGCGGTCCTTGCCGCCCACCCGGCTCACCGGGGCATACGAGGCGAGCTGGGCCGCGATCTCCGCACTGACCGAGTTGGTGTCGCCGAGGATGACCAGCCGGCCCGGGCGCAGCTTGGTCAGCGCGCTCACCACCGAGGCGTCGAGGGTGGTGCCGCGCACGAGGAGCAGCGGGTCGTCGCCGAGCCCGGCGACGGCGGCGCCGGCCAGGGCGTCGGGGAAAGTCTTCCCGGCCGCGATGTAGGCGACGTCGACCCCGGCGGGGAACGTCGAGGCGAGCTGGGCGGCGGTGGAGTACCGGTCCGGCCCGGCCACCCGGGTCACCGGCGCGTACGCGCCGAGCGAGGCGGCGACGGCGTCGGAGACCGTCTCCGGCCCGCCGAGGACGACGACCTTCTTCGGCGCGAGCCGGCCGAGCTCGGTCGCCACCACGGCCGGGACCTCGTGCGGCTTGACGAGCAGGACCGGGGCGCCGTCGGCCGCCGCGCGGGGGGCGGCGGCCAGGGCGTCGGGGAAGCTGAGCCCGCTGGCCACGTAGACCGCGCCGACCCCGGGGGAGAAGTTCGCCTTCGAGACGGCGGCGGCGGTGGCGTAGCGGTCGGCGCCCGCGTACCGCACGATCGTGGCGGGCTCGGCGCCGGCCGGGGTCGCGACCAGGCCCAGCAGGGCGGTCAGGACGACGACGAGGAGGAGCGGCAGCGGTCGGGCGGTGCGGGCGGTCATCAGATTCTCCCGAGGGTGTCCGCGACGGCGGAGCTGATCGAGGTGGAGTCGCCGAGGATGACGATCTTCCCGGGGTTGAGGCGCTGGAGCTCGGTGAGGATCCACGGCGGGACCGAGCCGGATGTGGTGAGCAGCACGGGCGCGTTCTTCATCCCGGCCACGGGGGCGGCGGAGAGCGCGTCGACGTAGGTCTGCCCGTTGGCGACGTAGACCACCGGCAGCCCGGCGGGGAAGGACGCCTTGGACAGTGCGGCAGAGGTGGCGTAGCGGTTGTCCCCGGAGCGACGCTCGACCGCGGCGTAGGTGCGCAGCTTCGTCTCGACGGCGGAGCTCACCGCGGTGGTGTCGCCCAGGACGACGATCTTGCCCGGGCGCAGGCGGCTCAGCTCGTCGGCGATCGGCGCGGGCAGCTCCCCGGACTTGGTGAGCAGGACCGGGGCGCCGTCGCGGCCGGCCACGGGCGCGGCGGAGAGGGCGTCGACGTAGGTGGCGCCGTTGGCGATGTAGACCACCCGGGCGCCGGGGGCGAAGGACGCGGCCGAGACGGCGGCGGAGGTGGCGTACCGGTCGGGCCCGGAGATGCGGCTGACCGGCCCGTAGGCGCGCGCCGCCTGCTCCACCTGCGAGCTCACCGAGGAGCCGGTGCCCAGGACGACGATGCGGCCGGGGTTGAGCCGGTCGAGCTCGGCGGCCGTGATGGAGAGGAGCTGGTCGGCGGGGGTGAGGAGGACGGGGGAGTCGTCGCGCCCGGCGGCGGAGGCGGCGGAGAGGGCGTCGATCGAGCTGACGCCGTTGGCGAGGTAGACCACCGGCACACCCGGCGCGTAGGTGGCCTTGGAGATCGCTACCGAGGTGGCGTACCGGTGCGACCCGGAGATGCGCTGGACCGGGGTGGCGGCCGCGAACTTCACGGTCGAGGGGTACTGGGCGAAGTTCTGCGTGGCGTAGAGCCGGTCACCCGAGGACGTCGCGGCCACCCCGATCCCGGCGTGGGTGATGTAGGGGTTGAGGATGTTGTTCCGGTGGCCCTCCGAGGCCATCCACATCTCCATGAACTTGTCGCCCGTGGCGATCGACGACGACGCGTACGCCACGTTCTCCGACGCCCGCTGCCAGCCGGCGGGGTACTGGCTGGAGTAGGAGGGGTTGTGCGCCATGGTGCGGGTGGCGGCCTGGTGGCTGCTCCACGGCTGCGCGACCTTGTCGAGCTCGGTGATGCGCTGCAGCTGCGGCAGGCTCCGCTTGACCCGCTCGGCGTTGATGAGCGCGAAGATCCGGTCCGCGACGTCGGCGGTCGAGGCCCGGGCCGGCGCGGCCACGGTCACCGAGGCCAGCGCGAGGGCGAGGGCGAGGAGCAGTGTGAGGGCGGCGAGCGGGGCTCGGCGCGGGAGCGCGAGCGAAGGTCGGGCAGCGGACTGAGCCATGACGGTCCCCCCAGGAACGGCCGGGTAACAAGGTGCCCGGCCCGCACATGAGCCGGTAAGGCACATTTGCGAAGTCCGCAAGTTTGCACCGGGCGCGATGCTACCGGTGTGGCTCGTGTGACTGGTGTGACTTTCGGCGCACGGAAAGCCCGCGAGGAATTCCATTGTTGTGTTTCAGCACGTCAGCGCCCAGGCGTGGGGAAGCGCTTCACGAAAAATTCATCCGCCCGGGGTCTTGACGACCTCCGCGGCGACGCGGTTCGGAGCGCGCTCTCAGCGCTCGACGACGTTGACCAGCTCGCGCCCGGCGAGGAACGCGGCCACGTTGGCCTCGATGAGCGCGTCGGCGTTCACCGGGCGCCCACCCGCGCCGTGCGGGGTGATGAGGAGGTTCGGCGCGTCCCACAGCGGGGACTCCGCGGGCAGCGGCTCGACCGCGGTGACGTCGATCGCGGCCCCGGCGATCCGGCCCTCGGTGAGCGCCGCGAGGAGGGCGTCCTCGTCCACGGTGGCCCCGCGCCCGACGTTGACGACGTACGCGTGCGCGGGCAGGGCTGCGAGCCGGGCGGCGTCGAGCGCCTTTTCGGTGGCCGGCGTCGCGGGCAGGATCATCACCAGGACGTCGGTGGCGGCGAGCTCGGCGTGGAGGTCGTCCTCGGCGACGACGTCGAACCCGGCCCGGGTGCCGGCGCTGCGGGCCGCCCCGCGCACGGTGGCCCCGAGCGCCGTGAGGACGGGCGCGAGGGTCTGTGCGATCCCGCCGAACCCCCACAGCAGCACCCGCGCCCCGATGAGCGAGGTGACCGCGCCCTCGGGCCGCAGCGGCTGCAGGCCGCCGAGCTCGTCGGCCCACCGGTGCTCGGCCTGGGCCGTAAGGGCCGCCGGCACCCGGCGCACCAGCGCCAGGGTCAGGGCCAGGGCGTGCTCGGTGACGGTGGCGTTGTGCAGCCCGACGCCGGAGGTGACGACGACGTCGTCGGCGAACCCGGCGGCGAGGACGGCGTCGGGGCCGGCGGCGAGGGTCTGCACCCAGCGCAGCCGGGGGAGGTCCCGCGCGGCGGCAGCAAGGGCGTCGCCGGGGTTGCCCCACACCACGAGGACCTCGGCGTCACGGTGCTCGGCGGGGATGGCGTCGGTCACGTCGTAGGTGGCCGCGACCACCCCGACGGGCAGCGCGGGGGCCAGGGGCGTGGAGGTGGGGAGGAGGATCTTCATGGGCCCCATCCTCGCGCAGCGGCGCGATCCTGCCGTTCACCGCCGTGGACCGCGCGCCAGGCGCCGCCGACCGGTCATCGGGCCCCGTCGACGACCGCCACGTAACAACCCTGTGAACATCGTGAACGGCGCGGTCACGCGGCTCCCGCGGTGTGGGAGCATCCGTGGACGTGAGCACCGCTGCGCCGAGCGCGCCCCCGAGAGCACGTAACCCGATCGACCGGTTCTTCCACATCTCCGAGCGCGGCTCGACCGTGGGCCGGGAGGTGCGCGGCGGCATCGTCACGTTCTTCGCGATGGCCTACATCCTCGTGCTGAACCCGCTCATCCTGTCCACCCCGGACTCCACCGGCACCTTCCTCGGCGGCGGCACGGACGGGGCGAACCTCGCGGCGGTCTCGGCCGGAACCGCCCTGGTCGCGGGCCTGATGTCGATCCTCATGGGGACGGCGGCGAACTTCCCTCTCGCGATCGCTGCGGGCCTGGGCATCAACGCCCTCCTGGCCTTCACGATCGTCCAGATGCCCGGCATGACGTGGCCCGACGCGATGGGCCTCATCGTCCTCGAGGGCCTCATCATCCTTGTCCTGGTGCTCACCGGGCTGCGCGAGGCGATCTTCAAGGCCGTGCCGCACCAGCTCAAGGTGGCCATCTCGGTGGGCATCGGCCTGTTCATCGCCCTCATCGGCCTGGTGAACTCCGGCATCGTGCGCCCCGGCGGCACCCCGCTCCAGCTCGGCGTCAACGGCTCCCTCACCGGGTGGCCGTCGCTGGTGTTCGTGGTCGGCCTGTTCGTCATCGCGATCCTCATGGTCCGCAAGGTCCGCGGCGCCATCCTCATTGGCGTCGTCACCGCCGCGGTGCTCGCCGCGATCATCGAGGCCGTCGCCCACCTCGGGCCGCTCGGCGAGGACAACCCCGGCGGGTGGGGGCTGACCGTCCCGGCGCTGGACGGCTCCCCGGTCCAGGCGCCGGACTTCGCCACGCTGGGCCAGTTCTCGCTCTTCGGGGCGTTCGAGAAGATCGGCTGGCTCGCCGCGCTGCTGCTGATCTTCTCGATCATGCTCGCCGACTTCTTCGACACCATGGGCACGATGGTCGCCATCGGCGCCGAGGGCGGCCTGCTCGACAAGGACGGCAACCCCCCGCACACCCGCCGCATCCTCGTGGTGGACTCCATCGCCGCCGCCGCCGGCGGCGCCGCGTCCGTCTCGTCCAACACCAGCTACATCGAGTCCGCCACCGGCGTGGGCGATGGCGCCCGCACCGGCCTGTCCTCGGTGGTCACCGGCATCGCGTTCCTGCTCGCGACGTTCCTCTCCCCGCTCGCGGCGTTCGTGCCCTACGAGGCCGCCACGCCGGCCCTGGTGATCGTCGGCTTCCTCATGATGATGCAGGTCACCGAGATCTCCTGGCGCGACGCCGCCATCGCGATCCCGGCGTTCCTCACCATCATCCTCATGCCGTTCTCCTACTCGATCACCGTGGGCATCGGCGCCGGGTTCATCGCCTATGTCGTCTTCGCGGCGGCCAAGAAGGGCGGCGTGAAGAGCGTCCACTGGCTCATGTGGCTGGTGGCCGCCGCGTTCGTCATCTACTTCGCGCTCGGTCCCATCGAGCAGATGCTCGGGATCTGACCCACCGGCGGGGCAGCCATACGCTGGCCGCTCACTGGTGGACCCTCTTTCTGTCGGTAGTTGTTGAGAGGGTCGTCGGTGGGACGCTGGTCTGGTCGGTGGTTCTCGATGGGCTGCCGATGCGTCCGAGGTGCCGCCGGTTCACCGCCCTGCTCGCTTGACGCTTCGACGTCCAGACTGAGTTCTGCGGGATCCGGTGGTTACCCGGGTCGTGCAGACCGTCGACAGGGCTGTGCGCCTGTGAGCGCCGATCAGTGAGCTACGCGGCAGGCACGACCGGGCACCGTTGAGGGCGCCTCCCCACTGGGCTAGCAGCGAGGAGGCTGTGATGCAGTCTGCCCCAGTACTTCCACCCGAACCTGTCAACGCCGTGACCGGCGGGATCGACTGGGCGCGCGATGACCACGCGGTGAGCGTGGTCGACGCCGCCGGGCACCAGGTCCGCCGGTTCACCGTCGAGCACTCCGACGCCGGCCTGCGCAGCCTGCTCACGCAGCTGACCCGGGCCGGCGTGGGTGAGGTCGCGATCGAACGTCCCGACGGCCCCGTCGTCGCCGTCCTGCTCGCCGCGGGCCTGACCATCGTGGTGATCAGCCCGAACCAGCTCAAGAACCTGCGGGGACGGTACGGCTCCGCCGGGAACAAGGACGACCGGTTCGACGCGTTCGTCCTGGCGGACACCCTGCGGACCGACCGTGCCCGGCTCCGTCCGCTGATCCCGGACGCTGCCGCCACGGTGACCCTGCGCCAGACCTGCCGCACCCGTAAGGACCTGGTCAAGCACCGCATCGGGCTGACCAACCAGCTGCGTGCCCACCTGGCCATCGTCTTCCCCGGCGCGGTCGGGCTCTTCGCCGACCTGGACTCCCCGATCAGTCTGGCCTTCCTGGACCGGTTCGACTGCCAGGACCGCGCGGACTGGCTCACCGTCAAACGTCTGAGCGCCTGGCTGCGCTCGGTGGGCTACTGCGGACGGGCCGACCCCGCGGTGCTCCATGCCCGCCTGCGTGCCGCCCCCCGCGGCCTGGGCGGCGACCAGGGCGGGGCCAACGCCCAGATCACCCACGCCCTGCTCGAGGCGCTGCGCGTGCTGCGCACCCAGATCACCGCCCTGGAGGCGCAGATCAGCGAACAGCTCGCCCTGCACCCCGACGCGCCGATCTTCACCTCGCTGCCCCGCTCGGGCACCGTGCGTGCCGCACGACTGCTCACCGAGATCGGAGACTGCCGGGCGCGCTTCCCCACCCCCGAGTCGCTCGCCTGCCTCGCCGGCGTCGCGCCCTCGACCCGCCAGTCCGGCAAGATCCGGGCGGTCACCTTCCGCTGGGGCGCCGACAAGCAGTTGCGCGACGCGGTCACCGACTTCGCCGCCGACTCACGCCGCGCCAACCCCTGGGCCGCGCACCTCTGCGACACCGCGATAGCCCGCGGCCACGACCACCCGCACACCGTACGGATCCTGGCCCGGGCCTGGCTCTTCGTGATCTGGCACTGCTGGCAGGACGGCGTGCCCTACGACCCCACGCGCCACCGCGCACTCCAGGCACTTCTCACCCTTCCCGAGGCCGCCCGAGCCGCCTAAGACCGCCCTCCCATGCTCCGTAACCGCTCAGAGGCGTCCACGCGCCAGAGGGCGAGGTGGAGCGCCCGCAGCGCAGCGAGGACGAACAACCTTGACCCCAACAAGCGCCGACGCACACTCGACAGCCGAGCAAACGGGGGTTGACACAGGGCTACTCAGTCGCGAAGCCGGACGCCTCCGCAAGGAATCCGCCATCGATCCGCACGTGCGTCCACGTTCGGACATGAAGGCGCCGAGTGCCTACGTAGACCCGCGCTGCCCGTCCGGGGGGCAAGCGCGGGGGCGGAGCTCGGACTGAGGGCGAGGCCAGCCATCAGCGCCGCCTTGAACGCGTGAGAGACGTCGGGCTTCCCGGGCCGTGTCTCGGCTGCCGGGACGTTGGCCGCGTCGAGCTCGTCGACCACAAGCTTCGCTCGTGCCGGCCCAGCGCTGCTCGCCGGTCACCCGGGCTGAGCGTGGCGGCGGTGCTGAATACTCGGCCACCATCCAGTGGATCCGGGCGCGCACCACCCGCCGGCCCGAACAGTGGTCGTGAAGACGAAGCCCTCCGCGCCGTCCGCCGCCCACCGCCCGCTCCGACTCGTCCCAAACGTACCGCTCCTATGTGGCCAGCGCCGAGGCAGCAGCACGTCGGCACCCTCGGCCCCGGCAGTTCCGGGTGCCTTTCTGGAACTTAGATGGGCTCGAACAATCGCGTTTCAAGCGCATCTAATACGTGCACAGCGGCGTTGCCGTCGCCATACGGCGTTGCGTCGGTCTCAGAGGGGCGTGGGCGTTGAGCCGCTGCGATGAGTGCGGCACCGGGCTTCGCCAACTTATTCCAACGCAATTCCACCGTCTCGATCCATTCTGTCTCCGTCCGTACCGTTGTGCACGGCACGCGTAGAAGGAACGCTTCCTTCTGCAGCCCACCAGAATCGGTGACCACACCACGTGATGCCATGACTGCGGCCACGAGCGTCGGGTAAGCTACAGCTGAATGGAGTGCTAATTTTCCCTGTGTCAGGTCCACGCTATGTTCGCGTGCTTTTGCGAGCAGGCGGGGATGTGCGAAGAGTAGGACCGGAAGGTCAAGTTCACCAAGGGCCGCAATTATGGATCTTAGACGTTCTGCATGGTCAGTGTTTTCGGCCCTGTGAATCGTGGCCACATAATAGGCCGAACGCTCTACCCCAAGACGAGCGAGGATTGCATCGCTGCGAACAGCCACCTCTTCTTTGACCTTTAGCAATACGTCGGTCATGACGTCTCCAACAACTACAGTTCGATGCTTCAGACCTTCAGCCGACAAGTGGTCCGCTGCAATTTGAGTCGGAGCAAGAAGTAGGTCCGCTGCGTGATCAGTGAGGACCCGGTTGTGCTCTTCGGGCATTCGTCGGTTGAAGGAGCGAAGGCCCGCCTCAAGGTGCGCGACAGGGAGATGCATTTTCGACGCCGCTATTGCAGCTGCAAGGGTAGAATTGGTGTCCCCGTAGACTATGGTCCAGTCGGGACGATGTTCTAAAAGAACATCGTCTAGTGCGGCTAGCATCGCACCAGTCTGTTTGCCGTGAGACCCAGAGCCGACGCCCAAGTGAACGTCCGGGGCAGGGATTTCGAGATCCCGAAAGAATACTTCGGACAATTTAGGGTCATAGTGCTGCCCTGTGTGTACAATAATGTGGTCGAGGCCGCGCCGCGCGGCCTCGAGGCAAATCGGGGCGAGTTTTACGAATTGAGGTCGGGCGCCGACCACGCTCAAGATCTTCATAGGACGAGCGTATCTGCTCCTTACACTTAGCTCGGGACGCGCTGATGCCACAACTGTAAGCCCGCCGGGGGTCCGCTAGACGATATGGGGTGCCACACGGTCGGTGGTGAGGTCGCGAGCCGAGCTCGGGGGGCTGCCCCTCACCTCACGCGTGAGAACCACCGCCCCCGCACCGACCGAGACCAACGAGCGTGCCACCGCCCGTCGGTGGATTCTCAATGACTTTGTCAAGCCGTTTGGGCCATCGGTTCTCGCGAGGGTGGGGCGAGTTCGAAGGGTCGGTTGTCGCGGAGCAGGGCCCATAGGACGTCGACGCGTCGGCGCACCAGGGCGATGAGCGCTTGGACGTGCCCGTGGCCTTGTCCGCGTTTCTTGAGGTAGTAGTCGCGGTTGGGGCCCTGGCGCATCATGGCGGCTGAGGCGGAGAGGTAGAACACCCTGCGCAGCTTGCGCGAGTAGCGCATTGGCCGGTGCAGGTTCCCGGTGCGCCTGCCGGAGTCCCGCGGGACCGGGACAAGCCCGGCAGCCGAGGCGAGCCTGCCGGCGTTCGCATAGGCGGCAAGGTCCCCTGCGGCGGCTACCAGCTCGGCACCGAGGATCGGTCCCATGCCGGGCAGCGACTCGATGATCTCGGCCTGGGGGTGCGTGCGGAAGGTGGTGGTGATCCGGGCCTCGAGGTCGGAGATCCGCGCGCCGATCGCCAGGAGTTGAGCGGCGAGGTCGGCCACGATGCTGGCCGCGACATCCTGCCCGGGCACGACGGTCTGCTGGGCCTTGGCCGCACCCAGCGCAGCTGCAGCGATCTGGTCGGCGCTGCGGACCTTCCGCTTGACCAGCCATGCCCGCAACCGCGACTGACCCGTCCGGCGGATCGCATGCGGCGTCTGGTAGCCCGTCAGCAGGACCAGCGCACCCCGGCTATGGGCATAGTCGAAGGACCGCTCCAGCGCAGGGAAGTAGCCGCTGAGCACGTCGCGGAGCCGGTTGACCATGCGGACCCGGTCACCGACCAGGTCGGTGCGATGGGTCACCAGCAGCCGCAGCTCGGTCACCAGCGAGGTGGCGACCTCGACGTCCTGTAGATCGCCGCGGTGTCGAAGGGTCTCGGCGATGACGTAGGCGTCGCGGGCGTCGGTCTTGGCCTCACCGCGGTAGGCGCTGGCCATCTGGTTCACCGTGCGGCCGGGGACGTATCTCACCCGTTGACCGTGGGCTGCCAGCAGTGCCAGCAGCAGTCCCGACATGGTTCCCGTGACGTCTACTCCCCAGACGACCTCGTCGGCGTGGCCAAGGACGCCGGCGATCGCGTCGAGGATGGCGGCCTCGTCGTTGACCACCTTCGTCGACCAGACTGTGGTGCCGGCCTCGTCGATCAGGCAGATCCAGTGATGCCCCTTGCCGACGTCGATACCAGCCCACCCGAGCGCGATCCGTTGCTTCATCAACTCCTCCTCCGAGACACGAGCAATGCCATGGCCCGAAGGAACACCCCGCCGACAGATCCGTAAACAGCGACCAGGACGCGCATCTCAATCAGCAAGTCAAGGCGCCCCAGGAGGAACCGGGCGGCCAATCCATCGGAGCCATCAAGGGCGATCAAGGCTCAGCCACACCCAGCCCTCCCGGGCCACCTACGAACTTACGGATCGAGGCTTAGCGGGCGCGGTGGTGCCAGGCGGCCTCGTGGGTGTTGCCGGTCTTGGTGATCGAGCCTTGGACACGGACTGCCCAGAGGAGAACTCGGACGAGACGAAGCCGACGAAGGCGGCGTGTTTCCTTCGTGGGGTATTAGTCATTCTTCGTCCCTGGCGTGGCGGCCCGTCACGGGCTGATATGGGGCGGTGGTCGCCCGTCGACGCCGTTGCTCCGTGGTCCGATCGAGGCCGTGTGTTAGTCGGGCGCCGGGAGCTGGGTTGTGGGGCCGTCACTGTTGCTTCGAGCACGAGGGTTAGATTCCTCTTTGCCCTTTCAGCTCCTACGGATGGCCACTCCTGTCGGGAACCTGACACGGGGAGGTGTAGACGGTCATGGAGGTCGCAACGGACGAGGAGCAGATCGTCGAGCGCGTCGCGGCGCTGGACATCGGCAACGGCGAGGTGGTGTGCTGCGCGCGGTTGCTGGGCCCGCACCGGCGGCGGATTGCAGGAGGTCCGCACGGTCGCCACGAGGACGGCGGACCTGCTGACCCTGGCGGACTGGCGGACCGGTCTGGGGGTGACGCGGATGGTGATGGAGGCGACCCAGCGACTACTGGAAACCCCCGTTCTACGTCCTGGAGGCGGCCGGGTTCGAGACCTGGCTGGTCAACGCCAAGGACGTCAAGCACCTGCCCGGACACCCGAACACCGACCGGCTGGACGCGGTGTGGCTGTGCAAGGTTGCCGAACGGCAGATGCTCGGCCCGAGCTTCGTGCCGCCTGCCCCGGTGCGGTAGCTGCGTGACCTGACCAAGTACCGGGTCGACCTAGTCCAGGCCCGCACGGCGGAGGCGCAGCGGGTGGAGACGTTGCTGGAGGACGCCCAGATCAAGCTTTCGAGCGTCATCTCGGACATCTTCGGAGTCTCAGGGCGCAAGAGGATGGCCGCGCTGGTCGCCGGCGAGTGTGACCCGGAGATGCTGGCCGACTTGGCGTGGGGGCGCATGTGCAAGAAGTCCGCGAAGTTGCGTCAGGCCTTCGAGGGCCGGTTCAACGACCACCACGCCTTCCTGCTGCGGACCATGCTCGGGCGTATCGACGCGATCAATGCCGACATCGCCGCCATGGAGGCCCAGCTCGGTGAGCAGCTCGTCCCTTTCGCCCGGGCGGTCCAGCACATCGATGAGATCCCCGGGTCTCCGGCTCGTCGCCGCCGAGGCTAGCATCGCCGATCTCGGCCTGGACATGACCCGCTTCCCCCCGGCGCACCTAGCCTCCTGGGCCCACTCGCCCCGGGGATCAGCGAGTCGGCCGGGAAGAAGAAGGGCAACGGGGCCACCGGGCACGGCAACCACTACCTCGCCCGCGTCCTGGGCCAGGCCGCCGTCGACGCCGGGAAGACGAACACCTTCCTCGCAAGCGGTACCGGCGCATCGCCCGCCGACGCGGGAAGAAACGGGCGATCGTCGCGGTCGGCCCTTCCTGACCATCATCTGGCACCTGCTCAGCGACCCGCAAGCCCGGTTCACCGACCTCGGTCCGGATTTCTACGACATCCACGTCAGCCACAACCGACGCATCAGAAACCACGTCCACGACCTGGAGAACCTCGGCTACAAGGTCATCCTCGAAATGGCCGCCTGACGGCCCCGCCCAAGCACCTCAACCGGCCGGCTCACCTGAATTTTCGGGTTAGGCCGCTCCGGAACCTGTCAACCTGTTTGAGCCAGTAGCGGTCTTAATTCGTTGAGTTTGCCGTCTCTGTCGGGGCGGGCCGGTTGATCCATGCTGTCTCGGGCAGGGCCAGTGGGGCGGGCGGGTGGCGGACGAAGCGTTCGGGGTGGGCGGCGTAGGCGCCGGTCAGGACCTGGGTGCGGTGGTCCTGGACGGTGGCGGCCCGGCCGTGGTGGACGTCGATGGGCCGATGCATGCCGATCCCGGAGTGGCGGTGCTCGGTGTTGTACCAGTTGTAGAACTCGGCGCAGAACGCGCGGGCGTCCTCGATCGAGCCGAACTGGCGGGGAAACTCCGGGCGGTACTTCAGGGTCTTGAACTGGGCCTCGGAGTAGGGGTTGTCGTTGGAGACGTGCGGGCGGCTGTGCGACTTCGTCACGCCCAGGTCGGCCAGGAGGAACGCGACCGGTTTGGAGGCCATCGAGGAGCCGTTGTCGGCGTGGATGCTGAGCCGGCCGCGGTCGACGCCCTGCTTGTTGATGGTCTCCATCAGCAGCCGCTCGGCCAGCGGTGCGGACTCTCTCGTGGCGACCATCCAGCCCACGGTGTACCGGGAGAAGATGTCGATGATGGAGTACAGGTAGTAATAGGTCCACTTCGCTGGGCCGTGCAGCTTGGTGATGTCCCACGACCACACCCGGTTCGGGGCGTCGGCCACGAGCTCGGGTTTGACCCGGGCCGGGTGGGTGGCCTGCCGGCGCCGTTCCCGTACCTCGCCGTGGCGGCGGAGCAGGCGGTACATCGTCGAGACCGAGCACAGGTAGGTGCCCTCGTCCAGCAGGACCGCGTGGATCTCGGCCGGGGCCATGTCCACGAACCTTTCCGAGCGCAGCACGCTGAGCACTTCCTGCTCCTCCGCCACGGTCAGGGCGCGGGGCTGGCGGGCCGGCTCGCGCCGCGGGCGCGGCGGTACCGCGGTGGTGCGGTGGTGGCGGTAGTGGGTCGCCCGGGAGCGTCCTACCGCCTGGCAGGCGGCCCGGACTCCCACCAGGGGCGTGAGCTCGGTGATCGTCTCGTCGATCATCGCTCGTCGTTGTTCTTGCTGCTGTCGGTCGAGAGCTGGTCCAACAGAGCCGAGAGTTTTCCCTGGATCTCGATGACCTTCCGGGCCGTCTCGAGCTCGCCGGCGAGTTTCTCGTTCTCCTTGCGCAGCCGGGCCGCCTCCCTCTCCGCGGCAGTGGCCGGCGGAGCACCCGAGGAGCGCCCGAGAGCTTCGAGGGCGCCGCGGTCGCGCTGGTCGCGCCAGGCGCTGATCAGGGAGGTGTATAGACCTTCCCGGCGCAACAGCGCTCCCTTGCCCTCCCGGTCGCAGGCCTCGTACTCAGCCAGGACCTCGGCCTTGTACTTCGCCGTGTAGGTCCGCCGCTGTGCCTTCTCCGGCACCTGCGGGTCCGGGATCTCGTCCATCGTCACAGACTGCCCCGCAACCGGCGGCGCCGTCATGGTCGTACTCATCCTGGGGAACTCCTCCCCGCCCTCTACGACACCGATCCGGACTGTCCGGGTGTCTTACTCCAGGTTGGCACAGAGGGCTCCCGAGGCGCGCGGATGTTGGCACTCACGAGGAGATGCGCCTCGCCCAGCACGGCCAGCTCGAGTTCGTCATGCGCGGACGCCAGATCCTCTACGACCCGGCGCACCCCAGGGCGCTTGTCCCCGATCTACACCGCCGTCGCCCCGATGCGGTCTTCGCGACGCAGCCTGAGGATTCCCATTGACTAAGTGCTCCAGTTCGGACCAGACCAGCGGCCCTGATGAGCGTAATCACCGGACAGCCCACCATCGCCTGTGGAGGTCGGAAGCCATCATCGACCCGGGCCCCGTCTACTCGCCGGGCTGCAGGCTACGTGGTCAACCCGCCCGTCGAGACGATGACCGGTGCTGCGGTCATCGCGACTTGCCACGACCTGCGGCAGGTCGCCCAATCGTTCCGGATGACCAAGCCCTGCGCGCCCGGCCGGTCTTCCACCACCAACGCGAAGCCATCGACCTGACTTGGCTCACGGGTGGGCGTCCCGAGGGGCAGTAGGGCCCTGACCTGCTGCGATGTTGTTGGTTTAGTGCGGTTTCACGCACTAAGCGGGTGCGCTCTAGCCTCGCGGGGTGGCGTTTATCAGGCGGGTGCGCACGGCGTCGGGTGCGACGGCGGTGCAGATCGCGGAGTACGCCGACGGGCGTCAGCGCATCGTGAGGCATGTCGGTTCAGCACACACCGAGGCCGAGCTCGGTGTCCTGCTGGAGCAGGCCCGTGAGCTGCTGGCGAACCCCGCCCAGGGGGTGCTCGATCTCGGGATCGAGCCGACGCCGCCGGTGACACCGCTGGCCCCACCAGTTCGCGAGGCCGAGCTGTTCCACGCGCCGCAGGCGGCGCCGGACCGGGGCCGGGACGGCCCGGGCCGGGTCATCTCGACGGACTCGCGGCTGCTGTTCGACGCCCTTGCCGAGGTGTTCACCGCGCTGGGGTTCGACACGGTCGGCGATGCGGTGTTCCGCGACCTGGTCATCGCCCGGATCGTGGAGCCGACCTCGCTGCTGGACACCGGGCGAGTGCTGACGGACCTGGGCCGGGTCCCGGCCAGCTACGCCACGATGAAACGCACCCTCGCCCGCGCCGCGGTCGGCGGGTCGTATCGCGACCAGATCGCCACCTTGTGCTTCGAGCACGCCGTGAGCAGCGGTGACGTCTCCCTGGTGCTCTACGACGTGACCACGTTGTACTTCGAGGCCGAGAAGGAGGACGACCTGCGCAAGGTCGGCTACTCCAAGGAACGCCGCGTCGACCCCCAGATCGTCGTCGGGCTCCTGGTCGACCGGCACGGCTTCCCCCTCGAGATCGGCTGCTACGAGGGCAACAAGGCAGAGACCGCCACGATCATCCCGATCGTCAAGCAGTTCCAGACCCGTCACGACATCGAGGACATGGTCGTCGTCGCCGACGCCGGCATGCTCTCCGCGACCAACCTGCGCGAGCTAGACGAGGCGAACCTGCGGTTCATCGTCGGCTCCCGGGTGACCAAGGCACCGCTGGACCTGGCCTCGCACTTCCGCTGGCACGGTGACGCCTTCGCCGACGGGCAGGTCATCGACACCCTCACCCCCAGGACCGGGCGGCGCAACGAGAACGACCCGGCTCATCGGGCCGAGCCGGTCTGGGACCGCGACCTTCACCCTGGCTCGTGGCGGGCGGTCTGGGCCTACTCCGCCAAACGCGCGGCGAGGGACAACAAGACGCTCACCCTCCAGGAGAACCGGGCCCGCGCGGTCATCGCCGGGGAGAAGGCCGCCCGCACCCCGCGATTCGTCAAGACCAGCGGCGACGGGCACCGCCTGGACGAGACCGCCCTGGCACGGGCCCGGCGACTGGTCGGGCTCAAGGGCTACGTCACCAACATCCCCGCGCCAGTGATGCCGGCGGGTGAGGTCATCGGCTCCTACCACGACCTGTGGCACGTGGAGCAGTCCTTCCGGATGAGCAAGACCGACCTACGCGCCCGCCCCATGTTCCACCGCACCCGCGACGCGATCGAGGCCCACCTGACCATCGTGTTCACCGCACTGGCGGTCTCCCGCGAGGTCCAAGCCCGCACCAGCCTGGCCATCCGCAACGTCATCCGCCAGCTCCGGCCGCTGCGCTCCGCCACGATCGCGATCAACGGCGCCACCCAGACCTTCGCCCCCGCCATCCCCACCGAGCAGCAAGCCATCCTCGACGCGATCCACAGCGGGCAACTCACGCACTAAGCCTCGATCCACCGAGGGCTGACTGTTACGGGTAGGCGCGGGAACGCGAGAATGCCCCTCTGAGCTGGGAAGATACGACTTGTCGAAGGTCCGTATCGCCAGTTCAAGAAGGGCATCTCGTAGATGCAACTTTCTCACACCCGTCCGGTCGTGTCCGCGACGTTCGATGAGCCCAACCTCGTGTCGGCCGCCGGCCTGGTCCCGGTGATGGCCCTGGCCCGTCGGGCGGGACTGCGGGAGTTGGCCGACGAGCGGCTGAGCGTGCCCACGGACAAGGGCGCCAACGCCGGCCTGAAGCTGTCCTCGCTGGTCGCGGGCATGGCCGCCGGCGCGGACAGCATCGACGACATGGCCCTGCTGCGCCACGGCGGCATGGGCAAGGTCTTCTCCGGTGCCTACGCCCCCTCGACGCTGGGCTCGTTCCTGCGCTCGTTCACCTTCGGCCACGTCCGCCAGGTCGACGCGGTCGCCTCACGGTTCTTCCTCGCCCTGGCCGAGCACACCACCCTGCTCGGCGGCGCGGCGGACGCGGGGATGGTGATGGTCGACATCGACGACACCATCGTTGAGGTCCACGGCTACGCCAAGCAGGGGGCGGCGTTCGGGTACTCCGGCGTGCGAGGGCTCAACGCCCTGCTTGCCACCGTCTCCACCGATCAGGTCGCACCGGTGATCGCCGCCCAGCGGCTCCGCAAAGGGTCGGTGGGTTCCCCGCGCGGGGCGGCCCGGCTGGCGACCGACACCTTGGCGCTGATCCGCCGCAGCCGGCTGGCCGGCCGTGGTGTGCTGGTGCGGGCCGACTCGGCGTTCTACTCCCACACTCTGGTCACCGCGGCGCTCAAGGCCGGCGCGCAGGTCTCGATCACCGCGCGGATGGACCCGGCCGTCAAACGCGCCATCGCCACGATCGACGCCGATGCGTGGACCGCGATCCGGTACACCGATGCCATCTACGACGAGACCACCGGGGTATGGAACTCACGCGCCGAGGTCGCTGAGGTCCCGTTCACCGCGTTCTCCTCGAAGAAGAAGGCCGAGCAGGTCCCCGGCCGGCTCGTGGTCCGGCGCATCCCCGACCTGAACCCCAAGCAGGGTCAGGGCCAGGAGACGCTGTTCGAGACCTGGCGCTTCCACGCCTTCTTCACCACCACGGCACCCGAGGCGCTCGGCGCGGTCGCCGCTGACCAGACCCACCGGGCCCACGCGATCATCGAGAACGTCCACGCCGACCTCAAGGCCTCCGCCCTGGCACACCTGCCCTCCGGTGTCTTCGCCGCCAACGCCGCCTGGCTCGTCTGTGCCGTCATGGCCTTCAACCTCACCCGCGCCGCCGCCACGGTGACCAGGGCACCGTCGCTGGTCCGGGCAACGACCGAGACGATCCGCCGCAAGCTGATCAACGTCCCCGCCCGGATCGCGACCTCCGCCCGGCGGCTACGGCTGCACCTGCCCACCGCCTGGCCCTGGCAGAGCGCCTGGACAACGCTCTACGACGCCGTCCTCCCGCGCAGCGCCCGGGTCACCTGAACCCCGACCCATCGCCCCACGACCGAGGACCATCAGTGGAAAAGCCGGGCAGACCGGCAACCACCCCACGCCCGAGAACCACCACCGCCGTCCCGACCGCATCAACGAGCGAGCCGCGGACCATCGGTGGATCGAGGCTAAGCGAATGAGCCAACTCAGGTGGTCAACCCGCCCGTCGAGACGATGACCGGTGCTGCGGTCATCGCGACTTGCCACGACCTGCGGCAGGTCGCCCAATCGTTCCGGATGACCAAGCCCTGCGCGCCCGGCCGGTCTTCCACCACCAACGCGAAGCCATCGAGGGCCCGCCTCGCGGTCGGGCTCGTCGGGCGCAGCCGCTGCCTCGCCAGCGCGCCCGCAAAATATACACAATGGCGACGTAGGGCAACATATTCGGAGAATTCAGCCCTAAGCGACCCCAGGTTCGGACCTACAGCCCGTTGACCAAATCACACACCGCCACGGGCCGCGATCACATATGGCATTCAGTCACCGCGATACTATCGTGCGCGCTACGGCACAATCCTCCGCGAGAGGTGAACGGTCTCGCATAGTTCCGAAATGGACCGAGAAATCCCGCGCCAAGACAAGCGCTCCATGCCGTACTGGGCGATCTCGTCCCTCTCCTGAAGCGACGCATGTGACGCGGCCTTGATCTCACGCGCAAGAGATGATGGGTCGTCAGCTTCGAAGACTCTGCAATGGGGTGCGTCTCTGACGATCTCTGCCTGGCCCGGGAGGTCGGAGACTACCGTCGGGACGCCGAGCATGAGACTCTCGGCAACCTTTAGCGGGGTTACGCCCAAGAGATTACGCGCTACTCGGCGCGTCTGTGGGCTAACACTTACGGTGGCGCGTGCCATCGCACTATTGGCGGCATCTCGGTCCAGGCGACCACAATAACTGATTATCCCGTCGCCGCCAGCCTTCTCCACGAGCGGAGAGAGCCGTCCGGAGCCAACAATGACGAGTTCGAGCTCACTTGGCCAGAGCGTGCTCCGCCGTGCCTCGATGAGAGTATCCACCCCCTGCCATTCCGCCAGTTCACCGACAAAGACAACGTAAGGCGGAGATTCTGGGGCGCTACGTAAGCCGACGATGGCGTCCGGCGCTCCGTTGGGCAAGAACGTTACTGGAACCCGGCCGCCGCTATTAAGGTCGACCCAGTCGGCCAAGCCGGGCGCTACGGCCACAACGTGCGCCGCATGCCGAATCTGCCAACGGGTAGCGCGCCGCAACCACGGTGAGAAAATGTTGAGACTCGGATGATTGAGCACGATGTCGTCCGCAGTTCCGTTGACTTCCAGAACGTAGGGCTTTCGCATCGCAATAGCGCACGCGTACATGATCAATCCAAGAACGTGCCACCGAAAATACAAGATATCTACATGCCGAAAAATGCGCACAGAACGAAACTGGAATGCTATCAGCTCGAACGCTCGGAGCTTATTCGAGCGAGTTGACTTCTGCCACGAGCGAACGACCCGCCAGCCGCTTTCCTCGAGTCCGCGTGCGACTTCTGCGAGATGGATTTCCGCCGCAGATCCGGCCCGAACCGGCTCCAGGCTGATGGAAGCAATGCTTCTCTGAGCCATAATGATGCCTCCGCTTAAGTCGGGTACGAGTCTCAATTACTCGGCACACACACTGCCGATGCCTAAAGACATGAATCGGACGGCATCTGCTCGCGCGTGGATCCAAAATGTCGTCTGCTGGTTGAGGGAAAGTTGGTCCGGTCGCTAGCATAAACAGATGCTGAGTGCCCGCTCGGACATGCAATGGCAAAAGACACGACGAGCCAGAAAGCGTCAACCGACAGTCCGCCTAGAGTTAGGCCAAAACAAGTCAATGTTATCATCATCAGCCAGACCGCCCGGCGACTCGGCAACTGAAAGCTAGAAATCACAGCGGCGCCCACTATGGCACTGAGTATGAGGACACCGATGATGCCCAGCTCCACCCAAGTCTTCCAGAAAATGCCATGCGCGTTACGGTATATTCCTTCGGTACCTGCCAAATAGTGCGCGTCAGAACTGTATCCGACGCCCGCGATGAACCACCTGTCTACGGTTCGAAGAAATAGATCTGAAATCTCGCCGCGTCCAGAATCGTTTATGCCGTCCGCTTCGCCACCTAGGAACTGCTGTATACGGCGCGGCATCAAGTCGTAAGAACTGGCGAGTGAGCCGATAAGTGTCAGGGCCGCGAAAAGCGCCAGCGCTGCTCGAATGCCACGTCCGGAACCGCTCGATACGGCAAACAGCGCGGTTGCAACGGCCATTAATCCTGTTGCGACCACTCCGGTCCGCGACCCTGTGTACAAGACGGCGAGCCCTATGAGAAGCAGCCCCGCGCCCGCAATCCAGCGACCTAGTCGACTCTTGACGGCTTGAAACAAGAAGAGTCCGGCGCCAGCCCCGACACTGAGGACGAACGAGGTCAGGTTCTCGTCAATTCCGCCGAGGTTGGCTCTCCCGCTAATCGTTTGAGGGGAAATCAACACAATCGTGGAAAGTAGCATAGCGCCCGCACTCAAGCTGACCAGTGCAGATAGCCAGAGCCGAGATAGAACATCAGCTATAGCCACCGTCGTCGCTGCACTCCACATCAATGAAAGCACCGCCGACAAGACGGGAGCTTCAGTGGAAGCCCAAAAGCCCGTCAATGCTGCCCAGCCACAAAAGAGTCCGATGAGAGCCATCGGAAATGGTCGTACGCGAACGAGTTCCTGTGATCGAAGTTTCTCTAACGTCCATACGATCATGAATGGCGCGGAGAAAATGGCTACAAGAGAACGACCAAGGGCGGACGGATAGATGGCGAAGGGAATTGCGCCAATATAAGCGAGTGCAAGCATTTCGCTCACATCCCGCGGCAGCGCCGTGGCTGGAATCCCGCCCCAATACTTAGCCGATGACGTCAACGAAGTCAAGGCGTGTTGCTCTTTACGATCCATGCGGAGCCGACCCCCATTAGTGCGTATGTACCGACTCCCGCGACGGCAAAGAGCGTCAAGGCCGTAGGCGCTGCCATACCGAGCTGGCTTGCGGTAAGGAGTGTACCCAATGTGACACCAAGGCTTACCAATTGCCATAAGAACAGCATTCGCTGGTGCCCATACACGGAGTACACGCCGGTCAGCGGACTCCCGATGAAGCGTGCCCAGATTACCGGGGCGAGCGCTAATACATAGGCGCCTACGTCCGACCAGGCTGGACCGAGGAGGGCAGGAAGGGCTCGGGGGGCAATAACTGCCAGAAGAACAAAAAGCGGCACTGAGCTTACCAGCATCCAACGGAGCGTTCTCAGGTATAGCGCCCAAGCTGCTTCACCTTGTGGTCGCAAGAGCGCGGCCTTTCGGAGATAAACGTGCCCGACGGCCGCTCCGAAGACAGCGGCGGGTAAGGCGAGCACGCGGTACGCCACGCCGTATGCCCCCACCTCCGAAGTAGAATAGAAGATCTCCAACAGTATGACAACGCCCGACCACGAGATGGCGTTAGCAAGTGCAAACGGCATCTCAAACTTTGGAAAGCGAGCATGTTTACGCGCGTGGGGTGCAAGTTGCCGCAGGTTAAGTCGCGTTGTGAGCCGTGGTCGCATTCGAAGGAGGCGAACCGTGGAGGCCACGTCCCCTAAGGTCGATCCAGCCACAAGGCTGAAGCGTGTTGGAGCGATGAGGCCAAGAGCTAACTGAACCGCGTATGCCACCACGGCACGTATACCCGTCGCTTGGCCCATCTCGCGAAAGGCATTATCGCGAATAGCCAGAAAGTTCAGGATCTGGAACCCGCCTGCGAACGTGACACCTAGAGGTAGGAGAAGCGCAAGTTGTCCTAGTGAATCGTCCCACGGGTTGTGTCCGGTCAGTACCAATGATGTTAGGAGCACGAAGAGTAACCCAGATGAGATGAAAAGTACGCGAGCGGCCAACTGTGCCACCGCGTTGACTTCTTCGTCCCCGGGTACCCCGCTCTCGATGAGGGGTATTGCGCGCTCATACCGGGCGGTGGCTGCCACGGCGCCTATGGTAACGATGGCCGTGTATAGCGTAGCGGCGCCGTAATCTACTGGTGCGTAAAGTCGCGTCAGTAAGGGTACCGTCAATAGTGCGAGTATTTGCGCTAGCAGATTCCCTGCCGAAACGTGTCCAAGGTTCCGAATAGTGGTGTTATGTGTCAGGAACCGCCAAAGTCTATTCATGACTACTGCGCATGCCTATTTGAGTGCAGAGAGGTCACGAGTTGGATAAGGGCCTTGTTCTGCTTGTCGCGGGAGTATTTCTTCCTCCGCTCATTTGTAGAATCGGGGAAATGAAGTTGGGGTCCGTCGAGGACGCGGCGGAGCACTCTTATGACGCTGTCTTTGTCGGTCGTCACGAAGCCAAAGCGCTCCTGTTCAACCAGAGCTGCCGCGACACCCCTTTGATAGCCAATAAGCAGCACCGGCCTCCCAGAGCCAATATACTCGAAAAGTTTTCCACTGTAGACGCCGCGCTCGGCCGGATTGTTCCATAGGAGCAGCAATAGCAAATCGGCACGTCGTTGGAATGCCAGAGAGTCTTGATGGCTTACTGGCGGGTGGAAGACGAGAAGATCCTCTATGTCTCGGGCTCCCGGGAAACGCAGAACTGTATCGCTATCGGTGCCGAGGAAATGAATCCTGACATCGTCAGGCGATAGTTGAAGTTCTCGGGCTGCAAGGAACAGTGGTGAAGGGTCGCGCCTACCTGCGTATAGGGCGTTGCCAACGTACAGGATGTTCAGCCGAGCTGAGCTCAGTGGTCCCTGCGCTTCGGATTCTCTCGGGAACGAATCAGCACCTTCATCGTACCCGTTCAAAATAACAGACGCCCGTAAGCCGTGAAGGTCGTGAAGTAGTTCAGCTATCGGTGACGAAACTGTCGTTATGGCGTCAAAATGTGCGCCCAGGAAGAGTTCTATTTGTCGATCGAAAGTACGTCTCACTGCGCCAAATGGATAGTACGCACCAAGGGTCCAGGGATCTCTATAGTCGACCACCAATGCCGCTCGCGTGAGTCGCTTGAGCGAGACTGCGGCGGCTATTGCCGAGAAGGGGGGGCCTGAGACCAATATTATGTCGGGCTTCCAGTTGCGGGTGATGTTGCGACCGAGCGCTCGAGCTGAGAGTGCCCAATCTACCGCTGTGTCGGGGACGGCAATTGCGCGTTGATAGAGTCGATAAAGCCAGCGCTTCAGTGCCTTCCGAAAAGGGGCCGAAGATGTACGTTTGGAGGGGTTCCCGCCGGGGTCATCGGCAACGGTCTGCGCTCGGCTACTTCTTCGCAAGTGGGCAGCTCGGAACACTTTCTCAGGTGGAATTGCGGTGGCACGCTCGTCGGAAGGTTCGGACGGCCCGGCAGTGACAACTCGGACATCGTGGCCCGCATCTAGCAGTGATCTTGCGAACCCCTCTACGCGGGCGCCGCCAATCGCTTTAGCAGGAGGGTAGTGGTACGAAATAATAAGTATGCGCACTGAAAGGTCCTGGCGGTCGGTTGGATGAGAGGGGGCATTACTCGACGAGATCTTGATACACTGAGAGTTCTTGGCGCGCGATTGCGGTCCAACTACGCGCGCGGGCGTAACTTTGCAGGTCTTCGTACGGCGAAGGGCTGTGCAACACGTCGCGGGCGAGCGACGCGAACTGCGCTGGAAGTGACCCAGAGTCGTTCACCAAATAATTTGTGTTGTGTATCGCTTCTGGCACCCCGCCGACACTAGTGGCTATCACGGGGGTTCCGCAGGCATAGCTCTCAAGGATGGTGCAAGGGTATCCCTCGCTGCGACTGGGCATCACCAGAAGGTCGGCGCTCGCCAAGTGTCGTGCCACCTCCGCTTGTGGTACGGCTCCTGCAAATTCTACGGGGAGGTCGGCCATTTCTGTTTCGAGCCGGCTTCTCAACGGTCCGTCGCCAACGACGGCGAAACTGGCATTTGGTATATCTGCCCTGATGGCACGAAAAATAGGCGGCAGACGGTCTGCACCCTTTACGACGATCAGATTGCCGACGAATAGGATCAGCGGTTGTTTCAGATGGCGTTCCCGAGGGGTATCGTTAATGCTGAATACGTCGAGGTTTACGCCATTGTTTATGACAATCGAATTAGTCGAATCTGCCCCCAATTGAATGGCGCGCTTGCGGAGGGCGGAGCTGACGAAAATGGTCTTGTCGGCGGACGTCAATATGCGAGAGTAGGCCGAGCTCGCTTTAGGCATTCGCCGGTTGATGTCGCTCCCATGGGCCGTGATGACGAAAGGTAGATTGCGCCTACGGGCGAAGCGTTGCGCTATGGCGCCTGCGGGAATGCTATACATTCCGTGGGCGTGGACGAGGTCAAAATCGCCATCCTTGGTGAGGGCTTCGAGCGCGTCGGCTGCTGACTCTAGGATCTGGTTCGACGGGAACGTTCGAAGCGAGAGGAGGTCTCGCAGGCCAACTGGGACTGGCAAGTCAGTAAAGTCACCGAGAGGATGCGATGTACTGTCCCGACGAAGGACCGTTCTGAGCAAACGCGCTGACCCGACATGGGTGGGACGAATTGCTACCGAAGTAGTCCTAACACCCTCGTTTCGCAGGGCGCGAATTCGGGCGGTGATAAAGGTTCCGCCATTAGGGGAAACGCTCGTGGGGAATATGTTCGAAAGTAGAAGTACGTGCACTCTCGTCCTGTGGTTGGTTGTGGGTGGCATGCTCTGTCTCTCGCGTTGACCCGGGAGTGTCCTGCTAGGGCGAGACCTCTTGGTTCCTCGAAGAGTAGGTCGCGGGTTCGATGGGCATTGCGCGGTTCTGGCTCGACTCGAGAAGGGCTTCGACGACGGTGAGGGTGTGGACGCCCTCGAACATGCTCACGGTGGTGGCGGTATTGCCGTTAATTGTGTCCCGGAAGTTCTCTTGCTCGACGCGGAGAGGTTCGCGCTTGTTGATTGCATAGCGGATGGCGTCACCCTCGGAGACGCCACGGAAGGCGGCGACGGCGTCCCATTGTGTGGCGGTGGTGCCATTGGCGTAGAATGTCAAATCGCCGCTCGCAGTGTTCGCCACAAGGGCACCGCGCTCGCCGGTGACAACGGTCTGGCGCTCCTTGCGGGGGGAGAGCCAGTTCACCAGGTGGTTCACGATCACCCCGTTGGTTAGGCGGCCGACGGCGACGACCATGTCTTCGTGGTCGCGCCCAGAGCGGTGGGTGACCTGCGCCGAGACGCTGTGGTACGGGGACTGGGCTAGCCACGCAGTGAGGTCTACGTCGTGGGTGGCGAGGTCCTTGACCACCCCAACGTCGGAGATGCGGCCCGGGAAGGGGCCCTGTCGGGAGGTGGCGATCTGATAAACCTCGCCCAGTTCCCCATCCGCGATCCGGCGGCGCATCTCAAGCAGGGCGGGATTGCACCGCTCGACGTAGCCGACCGCGCCAACTAGACCCGCGGCCTCGAAGGCGTCCGCGACGCGCTGGCCGGCCTTGGCGGTGTGCGCGATGGGTTTCTCCACCATTGTGTGCACCCCTGCGGCCGCGAGGGATAACGCGACGTCCTCGTGGTAGATCGTCGGGACCGCGACCATCGCTGCGTCGATTCCGGCGTCGATGAGGGCGTGGACGTCGGGTAGGACCGCCAGCTCCCGGGCGACGCCGAACCGGTCTCCGGCCGGGTCGGCGACCGCGACTAACTCCATCCCTGGCGTCTCCCGTATGACGCGGGCGTGGTGGCGGCCCATTGAGCCCAGCCCAATCAGGCCCACCCGGATCGTAGGGTGCTGCGCGCCGTTGCTTTCGCCCACGTCAGGCACCTGCCTTCGCCACGACGATGTTTACGGCGGAGACGATCCGCTCGAGGTCCCCGGTACTAAGGGAGGGGTGGACCGGCAACGAGATGACCTCTGCTGCCGCGCGCTCTGTCTCCGGAAGCTCTAGACCCAGCGCATACTCGGCCAGGGACTGAAGGCGGTGATTTGGGATTGGATAGTACACCCCGGATCCGACCTGGTGCTCTTGGCGCAGCGCGGTCACGATTCGGTCGCGCTCTGCCCCAGCGGCACCGGGGATGCGGATCGTGTACTGGTGGTAGACGTGCATAGCACCCGCCGCGACCGACGGGGTGGTAACACCTTGGAGGTGGCCGTCCAGGAACGCGGCGTTGTCCTGACGCTGTTTAGTCCAGGCGTCGAGCTTAGTTAGCTGAACCCGGCCGATCGCGGCGTGGATGTCTGTCATCCGGTTGTTCAACCCGACTATCTCATTGGCGTACTGGCGGTCCATGCCCTGGTTGCGCAGTAGCCGAACCCGCCGGGCAAATTCGGGCGTGGCGCAGGAGACCATCCCACCCTCCCCGGAGGTCATGTTCTTCGTCGGGTACAGCGAGAACATCCCGAAGTCGCCGAATGTGCCGACCCGTCGCTCGTACAGGGAGGCGCCGTGGGCCTGGGCGGCGTCCTCAAACACCATCAGCCCGAACTCCTCGGCGATTGCGAGGAGTTCGGGCATGTTCGCCGGGTGCCCGTACAAGTGCACCGGCATGATCGCCTTTGTCCGCTCCGTTACCGCCGCGCGCACCGCGGCCGGGGACAAGCAAAAGTGGTGCGGCTCGATGTCCGCGAACACCGGCGTGGCGCCGGTCAGTGCAACGGAGTTTGCGGTCGCGGCGAAAGTGAACGAGGGCACGATGACCTCGTCCCCCTGCCCGATTCCGGCCGCGAGGAGCCCCAGGTGCAGACCCGAGGTGCCGGAGTTCACCGCCACACACTCCCGCCCCTGCACAATGTACTCGGCGAACTCGGTCTCGAAGGCCGCCACCTCCGGACCCTGGGCCACCATCCCCGAGGCGAGCACCCGGTCGACCGCGACCCGCTCGTCCTCCCCGATGATTGGCCTCGCCGCGGGAATCATCTCTAGCTTCATCAGCCCCGTACCTCTCTGATTGTGTCCTCGAACGTCTCGTACAGCTGCCTCGTCTGCGGGCACCGCCAGCGATTCTCCCCTACCGGTTCAAGCCTGATCCCGGACTTCCCGACCCAGCCAATCCGCCGTGCTGGCACGCCGGCCACCAGGGCGTGCGCCGGGACATCCCTCGTCACCACCGCGCCGGCCGCGACCATCGCCCAGGCGCCGATCCGTACCGGAGCGACGCACACCGCCCGTGCGCCGACCGACGCCCCTTCGCCCACCGCTACCCCGACTGGCTCCCAGTCATGGGCCGACTTCAACGACCCGTCCGGGTTCACGGCCCGAGGAAAGGTGTCATTCGTCAGAATCACCGCTGGACCGATGAAGACCCCGTCGGCGAGCTCGGCCGGCTCGTATACGAGTGCGTAATTCTGGACCTTGCAGTTCTTGCCCATCCGTACGCCAGTTCCGATGTAGGCGCCGCGCCCGACGACGCAGCCTTCCCCGAGCACGGCGTCCTCACGCACCTGAGCCAGGTGCCACACCGACGACCCCGCTCCGATCACTGCTTTGGACGAGACGTCCGCGCTCTCCACGATCCGAGTCGCTTCAGCGTCACTCATTGCCCGCCGCCGATGACTAGGCGCGGGGTCCCGATCCACCGGGCGGCATCGGTGACGCCGCGGCCGTCGAAGAGCAGCCGGACACCGGGCAGGTCGGCGGGGGTCAGGGCGGCGTACTCGGGGTGGTCGGCCTGGACGATGGCCAGGTCGACGTTCTCGCCGAGGTGGTAAGGCTCCCATCCGTGGGCGGCGAGCTCGTCGTCGGAGTACATCGGGTCGTGCACCGTCACGACTGCCCCGCGTGACCGCAGAGCGTCGACGGTGGCGAAGACACCGGAGAACGCCGTCTCCTTGACCCTGCCGCGGTAGGAGGCGCCGAGAACAAGGGCTCGCAGCCCGGTGAGGTCCCCCAGGACCTCCGCTGCCCGGGCGACCACGTGGGCGGGCATGCCCGCGTTGGACTGGCGGGCCGTGCGCACGATCGACGCGTCAGGGTCGGTGGACAGGTACAGGCGCGGGTAGACCGGGATGCAGTGCCCGCCCACCGCGATCCCGGGACGGTGGATGTGGGAATATGGCTGGGAGTTGCACGCCTCGATTACTCTATACACGTCGATTCCGACCTTGTCAGCGAATAGCGCGAACTGGTTCGCCAGCCCGATGTTGACGTCCCGGTAAGTAGTCTCGGCGAGCTTCGCCATCTCTGCCGCCTCCGCGGTGCCCATGTCCCACACCCCGTTCGGCCGGGCCAGGTCTGCACGCTGATCGAAGGACAGGACGGCCTCGTAGAACTCCACCGCCCGCGCGGTGCCCTCCTCGGACAGTCCACCCACAAGCTTGGGATAGCGGCGCAGGTCAGCGAACACGCGCCCGGTAAGCACCCGCTCCGGGGAGAAGACCAGGTGGAAGTCTTCTCCCTCATTCAGGCCGGAGATCTCCTCGATCAGTGGCTTCCACCTGGTCCGGGTGGTCCCAACCGGCAGGGTCGTTTCGTACGAGACCAAAGTCCCTGCGGTGAGGTGCTCGGCCAGCGACCGCGTCGCGGCGTCCATCCACGTAAAGTCCGGCACCCACGTCTCGTCGTTCACGAAGAGCGGCACCACAACAACCACTGCGTCCGCGCTTGGGATGGCATCACCGTACTTCGCGGTCGCGCGCAGCCGCCCCGCGTCGACGAGCACCGAAAGCTTTTCCTGCAGGTGTTTCTCCCCCGGGAACGGCTCGACGCCCGCGTTAACCAGGTCCACCACCGCCTCCTGCACGTCCACCCCGATCACCTCGTGCCCGGCCTCGGCAAACTGCACCGCCAGTGGAAGACCAATCTTTCCGAGAGCAACCACAGCCACACGCATCGGTCAAATCCCCTTACTACTAAGATTTCCGACCTCGCCGGTCGATCGAATTAGCCGTTCCCAAGAGGACCACAGGGGTTTCTGGGCGTATGTGTTAAGCACGTATTCTCGGGCCTTTGTTCCCATTCTGAGGCGCAACTCCGTATCGGAAAGTAGTGAGTCAATCGCGTTAGCCAACTCGCGCGGTCTGCGCATGCCCACGATCAACCCCGTTCGCCCTGAAATAATCGACTCGCCCGCTCCAGTCGCATCTGTCGCGATTGCGGGAACACCAGCAACCGCAGCCTCAAGGACAACATTTGGCAACCCTTCGCGATGACTCGGTAGTACTAGAATGTCAAGCTCCCCGTACAGCTCGTTCATTGAAGTGTTGTGACCTAGCAGCGAGATGCCGTCTTCCGACTCTAGGGCTACGGCAAGGCGAATTGACTCGGCGTCACTCTCCGTCGCACCAATGACCCAGAGTTGTGCCAATGGATGTCGACACCTGACCTGCGGCCACGCATGGAGGAGATCCCAAAGGCCCTTGTCCGGCGTAACGCGGCCAACGTAACCCACGACGCCGAAACCCTTGTCTGTGTGCCGCAAGACCTTCGCCGCGTCTGTCTGGATTCCGTTGGCTGAGCCATTTTGAAGTACGGAGATCTTTTGTGCTGGGGCTATCTCGAGGTCAATCAGTCGCTCTCGAAGTTGGTTTCCAACTGCCACCACGGTAGTTGCACGGCTGCACGCGAGACGTTCTGCGAATCGGAGTGTCGCTTGGGGTAGGCCTTTGCGGGCTGTTTCAAGTCGGAGACCATGTACAACGTATATCGAGGGTGTACGTGTGACCGTGGATGCGATGGCACCGAGCATGCCTACCTTTGGCGTCCCCCAGACCGCAACGTCTGGCTTGACGCGCCGGATGTGTTTGATCAGTTGGACAAGAGTCCGTGCGTCACCAACTGGATTGGGATTACGTGAAGCGGTTAGTTCGAGGTACTCCGCACCTTCCTGACGGCTAAACTCGCCTGGATCTCCGTCACGTGAACATGTAAGGAACACGTCCCAGCCACATTCCGATAGGAATGCGTGCTGGCCAGTAAAAAATCCCCGCACAGATAGGCCGGTCGTGACTCCGAATAGAACACGAGGGCGGTCCCGCGAGGTTCTGTTGACTCGCAGTTGCTGCCAACCTTCAATCGGTCCAACCAGCCCACTGAATTGGCTAAGCCACCCTGGCACGCGACGCTGGCCAAACCAGAGCATCTCGAGGCGACGTACGGTTGACGAAAGTCTTGGGCTCCGACCGCCTAGTGCCCGGGCAATCGAAAGTGTGCCGCTCGCGATTAGGTGCGGGATTCGTGTGGGTTTCCTTCCGCCGATCAGTTCTAGAAAATAGGCCGTCGTGAGCCCTTCATCGGGTGTGAGTGCGATTTTGGGGGGCGTGCCCCGATAGCCCGCGATGAAGACTGCTGCTGCGGCGACGGTCTCGACGCGGGTCTGCGGTGTGGCACGTTCATCGCCTCCGGCTATCGACGAGGTACGAGATGCGGCCAGGCGAACTACGCTACGCGTCACGGCGCGACCATGGCCGTGCACAGATGTGGGGCGCAAACAGACCGTCTCAATGTTCGAAGTCTTTTCGAGCCAAAGTTCTCCTAGGGCCTTGCTGTGCGAGTATGGAGAAAAGGAGAACCTGGAGTTCGACTCGTCGAGAATGCCCCGTCCTTGCACTGCCGATGAACTTAGGTGGATGAAACGAGGAACTGCCGCCTGCGCGCACGCGTGAGCGAGCGCTAATGGAAGGAGGCTATTGGCGCCATATAGTTCGTCGCTATCATCTGATCCGGCGTCTGAGATGCCGGCCGCGTTTATTACAGCATCGAGGCCCGCAAGCTTACTTGCCAGCGCGGAGATGATTGGAGTGAAGCGGTCGATTGCTGGAAGATCCGGTCGCCTGGGGCCATGGAAAGTGAGCCGCGGAGCGCTGATCTCTGTTACTACGGCACCACGACTACGGGCGAAGTCTACGATGGCCTGTCCCAAGAAGCCACTTGCGCCAAGAATTCCCAGCCGCAGCCGCGTGACGTCCGAGTGCTGCCAAGCTGGCTCAGTTTCCACAATTCTTGCCCCGGTCCCTTGTTTGCGCCTTGACTGAATTTTCGCCGTTTTGCGTTGGCGCCGCGTGGAGGTGCCGGGCTTTTCGCGCGCAGTGCGTCAATCCGGTCCTGAAGCATCCGATAGTAGGGAGGAAATAGATGGAAATCGCGACTGCAGTGGCTAGGACCGCTACCGGGGCGCTACCGCTCGCCCATCCCGCGGTCACGGTTAGCGAGAGTAGTGCGACGGATATTGCTACGGTAATGTGGGGGAAATCATACAATGCGACAAGGCGTTGATAAGTGTGCTCTCGGTGAGCGTCCAGCAATCTGCGGCCGCGAATCGCTCGACGGCCTAGCGTAACCGTCACATCGAGCACATAAATCAGAAGCGGTGCTACCAAGTATGTGAGCGGGACGTCGGCCGCTGTGCCGAGCATGACTCCCGTAGCAGCAAGGGCGCCAAACAGGTAGCTGCCGACGTCCCCCAAGAAAATGCGAGCCTGAGGAGCATTGAAGGGGAGGAATCCAAGCGCGGCGCCGGCCGTCATTGCACCAAGGATAGAGAGCGGCTCCACGCCAACGACGCTGCCGCCGATAGCAGTTGCGCTTCCCCAGGCAAGCAATGTCAGGGCGGTGATGCCGTTGATGCCGTCCATGAAGTTGACGACGTTCACGAGCAGAGGCATTAAAATCGCGCCGCCGATGACCCAATCGATGCCTCCGATCGTGGCTCCGAAGAGTGCGCCGGTTATGACCTGTGTGGCCAGTCGGGGCATGGCCGCGAGTTGAAACCTGTCGTCAAGGAGCCCCAGAGCTGCAAGAAGCAACGCCGCGGCAACGGCAGGGATTGGAACGCTCATCCCGGACCAGACCGCCAGGCTGGAACCGGAGAATATGCCGGCTGCGCACGCGACACCGCCTCCACGGGGGGTGGGTCGGTCGTGGGAGGATCGTTGGTTCGGCACGTCGATGATGCCTCGCCTCAGCATGAGAGCGCGCACGAGGGGCGCCGTGGCCGCCGTCGCCAGGAGGCTTGCAGCGCCGATGATCAGCACCGTCACCTCGCCCGCCGCCCGTATCCCGGGTCGCCCAGGCCCACCGCCGAACGCAGTGGCACGTCTATTGACACAGGGAGCCCCCAGGTTTTCGTGCGGCGATTTCGGCACAGTCAGACAGTGAGGCGCCGATGGAGTTGCTGACGACAGCATAACGAAATGCAGGTCTAGCACGGCAGGGGGGCGGCCTGTTGAACGGGCCACATATAGCCGGTGCAGCATGTATGGCCGCAAGCGGCGCGGAGGAGGTCCCTCACGAGTGCGGGTCGCGACATGAGCCGATGGTCGACCCGGAGACGGTTGTGACCGGCGGGGCCGTTTAGGATCTTCGTGTGTCTCAAATGAAGGCTCCCGCTGTCCTCGAAGCGCAGGTTCCGCGCCATCTAGTCGCCTGCGGTGACCACCTTTGATGGGGCCCTCTCGGGGTAGGGAGGGGCGGCGAACCGCCTACGCCCGCCCTGCCCGGCTGCGAGATCGTCATCCGTCGCCCTGGAGTGCTGGACTCACCGGCATCCTGACGGGGGCCAGCGTCGTCGTCGGGATCTTCTCGGTCGTTCTCGCGTGGGATGCGGTCGCCGCATATCGTGGTCTGCGAGATGGCGCGGTCGCGGTGCAGGCTCTCAAGGAGCAGGTGCTTGCAGGGGACGACGAAGTCGCCCTCCGGACCGTCAGTCTGCTGACGAACGACACGCAGGCGGCGCGGCGCGCAACGCAAGGCCCACACTGGGATCTGGCGGGTGAACTGCCGTGGATCGGTGACGACGTGCGGACGGTGCAAATCTTGACAGTGGTGGTGGACGACCTGGCGGTCAACGCCTTGGGTGCTCTCGTCGACGTTGCAGGGGTTCTTGATCCCGCAGGACTGGCTCCTGTTGGCGGGCGCGTGGACCTAGACCCGATTTCGGACTCCGCAGCCAGGGTCGTGTCGGCAGATCGCAGCGCTCAGGCCGCGGAGGCTGCCCTCGGAGCCATCGATACTGAACCGCTGCTCCCACAATTGGGTCTTGCGGTCGACGGGTTGACGGCCCAGGTCAACGATCTAGCGGCGCTAACGGCGACGGGCTCCCGTGCCGTTCGGCTTCTTCCGCCCATGTTGGGCGGCGAGGGGCCACGTGACTACCTTCTCCTCGTTCAGAACAACTCCGAGCCGCGGGCGTTGGGTGGGCTTCCCGGTTCCTATGTCCACCTGCGAGCCGACGACGGGGCGATCACGTTCGTGGAGTCACGATCGGCGGTGGAGGTCGGTAGCGCTCCTGTGCCGGTGCTGGAGTTGACCCGTGCGGAGCGCGGTCTGTTCGGCACGCAGATCGGTCGTTTTCCTGGCAACGTCACGTCGACCCCTGACTTCCCGCGTGCGGCGCAGCTGGCACGCGAGTTCTGGCGCGCAAGTACGGGCTTTGAAGTCGACGGTGTCATTGCCGTGGATCCAGTGGCGCTTAGCATGCTGCTCCGCGCAACCGGCTCGGTAGTGCTACCAACCGGGGAGCAACTCACGGCAGACAACGCCTCCCAACTGCTGCTGAACCAGGTCTATAAGCAGGTCAGCGATCCGTCCGCCCAAGACGCGTTCTTCGCCTCGGCGGCTACGTCCGTGTTCGATGCGCTGGTCTTGCGACCCGTCGATCCAACCGCAGCGATCGCTGCCCTTGATGAGATGGCGGATGAAGGCAGATTGATGGTGTGGTCCTCAGTCCACGAGGAGCAGGAAATGCTCGAGGGGACAGTGCTAAGCGGCGAGCTCCGAGGTCAGGTCGGTAACTCCCCTTTGGTCGGGATCTACGTCCACGACACCAGCGGTGCGAAGATCGCCTACTACCAGGGGGTACACGCCGAAGTCGCAGCAGTTGAGATGCGGGCGGACGGCTCGCAGATCCTGACGGTGACGGTGACCGTTTCGTCCCAGGTCCCCGCGGAGGTGGAGTCACTGCCACCGTCGCTGACCGGCGGAGGAGATGTGGTGCCGGTCGGCACGATTCGTTCGGAGATCTCGGTCTACGCCCCGACCAACGGGCGAATTCTGTCCGCGACATCAACAGATCCGGACAGCCGGTTCCGCACTCACATCCACGATGGCCTCATGGTTGGGACCAACGTGGTCACGTTGAAGCCTGGTGAGTCAATTGACCTCGAATTCACCCTCGAGTCAGGTCCTCGGCAGTTCGGCGAACCCATGGCCCGCATCACCCCAGGTCCAGATGTCGATCAATTCGTTGCGCGGACTTCTTCTTAGCCCGGTTGAGTTGATACTGTTTCGGGGACACCACCGTCCACATGCAGCAAACCCTGGGGGAACTTCGATGTACCGACGCGCTCTGAGCACCACCGCCGCAACCGCGGCCATCCTTCTTGCACCGACGGCCGCGATGGCCTACACCGGTGACGACTACGACGCCGACGTACCGGGCTCGGTGGCCCAGGGCGTGCCCTTCGATGTCACGCTCGAGGGACCTAACGAGAACGCCCTGTTCGGCCTCACCATCGCTTCGGCGAACGTTCCCGACTCCGCCATCGAGATCGCCGGTTCGCAGTCGCTCGAGAAGGCTACCGTTAACGGCGTCTCCGTCTTCGAGGTCACCCTGCGCGAGGAGGCCGTCTACGAACTGACTGGCGTGAATGCGGCCGGTGACGTGGTCCTCGAGTCTGAGGTGGTCGTCGGCGACCCGACCGACGACGACGCCACACCCGGCGACGAGCCCGCCGTCGGTGGAACGCTGCCCGACACGGGAAGCTCGAGCACCCCGCTGGTGATCGGCTCCGCAATCCTGCTCGCGGCCGGTGCCGGCGTCCTTGCTTTCGCGCGCCGTCAGGTTCGCGCCTGACAGGCCAGCGGCCTCGATAACGAAGGCCCTTACGAGACGATGTCTCGTAAGGGCCTTCGTGTCTCTACGGCTGGTGCGGCCGAAATGCCTAGGGCCGCTGGCTCTGGGTCAGCGGCTTTCCGGGCCAGGTTGCCCGCGGAGCCGCATCCTGGCGCCGGATCGCGTGGCGCGTGCCGTTCGACGGCGCGTCGTCAGTGGCGTACGAGTCGTAGGTGTAGTAATAGCGGTCCCGGCCCTTCTGCTCCACCTTGTTGAGAACAATGCCGATCACACGACCGTCGACCGTCTCGAGGTTGCCCAGGGACTCGCGGAGCTGCGCCTTCTGGATCCGGTCGGCGCCGGCCACGACGAGGGCGGCACCCGCCAGCTTCGTCAGCACGGCTGCGTCTGTGACGGGCAGCAGCGGCGGACTGTCGATGACCACCGTGTCGTAGGAGCCGGTGAGCTGATCGAGCAGGGCGGCCATGGCCCGGCTCCCGAGCAGCTCGCTGGGGTTTGGGGGAACCTGACCGGACGGCACGACGTCGAGCGTCGTGTTGCGCCACGGCGTGGCGACGTCCGCGAGCTCCGCCCGGCCGATGAGCACGGTGGTGAGGCCTACGCGGCTCTCCAGACCCATGTACTCGCCGATGGAGGGGCGGCGCAGGTCTGCGTCAACGAGGATCACACGTGCACCGGCGTCAGCGAGTGCGAGGGCGAGGTTGATCGCGGTCGTCGTCTTTCCCTCACCCGGGACTGAGGACGTGACGACGATCGACCGGGGACGGTCCGTGAGGTCGACGAACTGGAGGTTGGTGCGCAGGCGGCGGATCGCCTCCGAACGCTGACCCTGCGGATCGTCGTGGACGAAGACGGGGTACTTGTCGCCCTCGGTCTCGAAGCCGATGGTGCCGATCACCGCCGTGTCCGTCAGGGCGTTGATGTCTTTTTCATCGCGGACCTTGGTGTCGAGCATCTCCCGCAGCAGCGCCGCGCCGACGCCAAGCATGAGTCCGAGCACCAGCCCCAGGGCGAGATTTCGAGTGACGTCGGGAGAGGAAGGCTGCGACGGTGCGGTGGCCGGAGTGGTGACGGTAGCTCGAACGGCCTCGCTGCCGTCCGGGCGGTCGGGGGCGAGCCCCCCGACCGCAACGGAGAGCTCCTCCGCCACCGCGTTTGCGACGTCAGCGGCACGCTCTGGGTTTTCGTCCGTGGCGGTGATCTCGAGGATGACCGTTTCCGGCGGGACAGTGACGCTGAGGGCGGCGCGGAGCGCGTCGGTGTTGGTATCCAGGTCGAGCTCGTCGATCACCGGCCCGAGGACCAGCGGCGACTCTGCGACCTGGGCGTACGACGTCATCTGCCGCTCGGTGAACGTCGATCCCTGGGCCAGATCCGAGACGGTGTCGCCAGCCTCGACCGCGAAGAACAAACGGTTCGAGGCACTGTACGTCGGCGTCATGACGAGCGTGACAGCAGCGGTCGCCGATAGCGTTGCGAGGGCAATGAGCGCGACGCTCAGCCATCGCTTGCGAAGAATCGCGATGTACTCGTTCAGTTCCACAGCCTGTCCCCCATTTGCTTCATGCCGGAGATGAGTCTCCCATATGCGCGCTGGGCTGCTCAGTGCGTGCCGAACCGCCTGGATGTTGCGCTCTCGTACTGGTCGGGGTCGACGTCCTCGGTGGCTGCGACCCGGATGCTGTGCCAGCTCGGCCGGACACGGCGGCCAGGCAGTCGGCCCAGGGAGGTGGGGTCGAGCTCGCTCGGTGCGAGGGGCGGCACAGACACGTGGGTGATGAGGTCGTGCTCGCGACGTTCGCCCACCTCGTCGGTGCCGAAGAGCTCCTCGTGAAGCTTCTCGTTGGGCCGAAGGCCCGTGAAGACGATCTCGACGTCCTTGGCGGCGTGGGTGATGAGCCGCTTGGCGACGTCGAGAATCTTGACCGGCTCGCCCATGTCGAGCACCAGGACCTCACCGTCGTCGCCGATGGCTCCCGCCTGGATCACCAGCTCGCAGGCCTCGGGGATCGTCATGAAGTACCGGGTGATGTCCGGGTGAGTCACCGTTAGGGGGCCGCCGTCGTGGATCTGGCGCTGGAAGGTGTGCAGCATCGAGCCGCGGGAGCCGAGGACGTTGCCGAAGCGGACCGAGAGGTAGGTGCCGTCGGCGTGGAGGCCGTACCAGGAGGTGAGCTCCTCGGCGACGCGCTTGGTCCGGCCGAGGACGTTGGTGGGGTTCGCGGCCTTGTCCGTGGAGATATTCACGAACTGGCCGACGCCGTACTCGGCGGCGAGGTCGAGGACGTTCAGCGTGCCGAGGACGTTGGTCTTCCAGCCCTCGAGCGGGTACTGCTCGAGCATTGGCAGGTGCTTGAGTGCGGCGGCGTGGAAGATCACCTCGGGCTTGTGGAATTCGAAGATCTCGCGGAGCGCGTCCTTGTCACGGATGTCGGAGAGCACCATGTCCGGGGTGTCGAGCAGACCCTTGCCGTAGATCGAGAGCTGGACGGCGTGCAGGGCAGACTCGTCACGGTCGAGGAGGATGAGCTCGGACGGCCCGAACTTGTGCACCTGACGGGCTAGCTCGGAGCCGATCGACCCGCCGGCGCCGGTGATCAGCACGCGCTTACTGGTGACGTAGTCGGCGATAGCCGTCAGGTCGGTCTCGACCTGGCGGCGGCCGAGAATGTCGGTGATCTCGACCTCTCGCACGTCGGTCAGACTGACCTGCCTGCCGATCATCTCGCCCACTGGCGGCAGCAGCAGGAACTTTCGGCCAGAGCCTTCGACGAGATCCGACACCTCACTGATCAGCTCAGGACTCGCGTCCGAGATGGCCATGATCACGGTGGAGACGTCGGTCTTGCTCGCGGTCTCCAGCAGCTTTGACCGGCTCCCGAGCACCGGCACGCCGTGCAGGGTGAGGTTGCGCTTGGCCGGATCGTCGTCGATGAGACCGACTGCGCGGTAGGGCGAGTTCCCGTCCCGGTTGAGCAGACGCAGCAGCTGGTTGCCGGCGTCGCCGGCGCCGTAGACCAGGACCGGTTCCGCGTTCGGCGACACGGGGCGCGAACGAAGGCCCCACGCCCGGTAGAGCCACCGCGCGGCGCCCATGAGCATGGCGGCCACCGGCGGCACGAGAATCGCGATCCCAACCGGGAAGTCGCCGTACCCGAAGAGGTAGAAAATGAGCCCCAGGGCGCCGGCAACGAGCAGCGTCGATGCCGCGAGAGCGACCGGCTCCTCGAAGCTGCCCACGCGGTACCTGCCGCGGTAGAGCTTGAGGAGGGTGCCAACGCCGACCTGGAGGACGATCGCACTGGCCGTGTAGATGGCGAGTCTGTCCCACTGGGCATCCGAGAGGGCGAAGTCATACCTCGAGCCGACAACCAGGATGACTGCACCGATCCATGCCAGCGCGTCCCAGAGGATCATCGTCATTCGCCGAAGCGCGACTATGGATGGCATTGCGAACGTGCTCCCTCGGTACCGCGAATCCGTGCGGTTGTGCGGCCCCCCGGCCAGATCGAACCAGCCCTGATTCTAGGGGCCGCCCGCTCGTTTACGGAACCGCGGGTCAGTATTCGGTCCGAGGGATTTGCCACACATCACAAGAAGTGGGGATGCGTCCTGCCTATTTGTTCGGCAGCGCTTCGCGACCTGTTCGCACGTACTCGCGCAGGCAATATCGGGACATCACCACGAACGCGGTTCGTGCGGCGCAGAGTTACGGGACGTCCGCCTGGATGATCCGTCCGCGACCATGGCCGGTGAGTCGTCCCTCGTCGGCCCGCACGAAGATTGCCTCGCCGCGGCGTAGCGGGATGGTGCCCGAGGTCGACGAGATCTCGATCTCGCCGTCCAGGCACAGCAGGATCCGGGGTCCGCGCCCCGGCAGGGGGTGGTGCGGCTCTCCGTTCTCGTCGGCCAGATCCGTCACCGAGAGCTCGAAGTCGTCCACGGGTGCGTAGTAGACCCGAGTCGCCCCGTGGAAGATCTCCGGCGCCGGGCGGATCGGGGGAGCGGCCACATAGTCGACGCAATCGAGCAACTCGTCGACGTCGATGTGCTTCTCGGTGAGGCCCGCCCGGAGGACGTTGTCGGACGAGGCCATGATCTCCACGCCCAGCCCGTGCAGGTAGGCGTGGACCCCGCCGGCAGGGATGAACAGGGAGTCGCCGGGCTGCAGAGTGACCGGGTTGAGGAGGAGCGTGGCAACGACCCCGGGGTCGCTGGGAAAGTCCTTGGCGAGATGCACGACGGTGGAGTCAGCGCGCGGTGACGGGGAGCCACGGTCGAGGCGGGCGGCGCAGGCGGCGACCAGTTCCTGAACCTCGCCCGGCGTCGGCCGGGTGTTGGGGTCGAGCAACGACGTGAACGCCCACCGCACGCCGACAGCCGTCGGCTCGGCGTGCAGGAGGTCGCGGAGGCGGCGGGCGAGCGGGGCGTCGAGGTCGGCGAGGAGCTCGGTGGCGCGGCGCGGCGCCCGGAACCCGCACACGGCCTCGAACGTGTTGAGCGCGAAGACCATCTCGGGCTTGTGGTTGGGATCCCGGTAGTTGCGCCGGGGGTCGTCCATCGCGATCCCCGTGGCGTTCTCCTCGGCGAACTTCTCCTGGGCGCGCTCAAGGCTGGGGTGCACCTGGAGGGAGAGCGGCTTGGCTGGGGCGATGAGCTTGAGCAAATAGGGCAGCCGGGGGCCGAACCGGGAGACGACATCCTCGCCGAGGCATCCCTCGGGGTCCGCCTCGATGAGCGAGCGGAGGTCGCGCGGTGCGCTGCCGTCCTCGGCGTCGGCGAGAAGGGCCGGGGCGTCCGGGTGGGCGCCGAACCACAGCTCGGCCACCCGGCGGTCCGTGGGGGACTTGCCCAGGAGCCGCTGGATCGCCTCGAAGGACCCCCACGCGTAGTTCCGCTCGATCCCGGTCAGTCGCTGCATGGTCCCCGCCCACCTGTGTCTCCGGCATCGCGCCGACCCTCGTGGGACCGACGCGGCTGCCGTCATGCTATCGGCGCCGGATCGCCGGAGGTCGTACCTAAGGTCCTCCCCCGAATAGGGGAAGCGAAATCACGGTTCGGGCACGATGAATTCCTTTGGGACGGGCGAGGTGGAGAATTGCCTCCGCAACCTGGGAGGATACGGGCATGGCGAACAGGCGACGGTCGTACAACGAGAGAATGCGCTTCTGGCGGCGGGTGGAGTACGTGGCTCTCGGGGTGATGGTGGTTGCGACCGCGGTGCTCATCTACCTTCTCTTCGTATGACAGCAGTTGAGGCGCCGCCTCGCCGGGAGCGTCGCGCCCGTCCTGCGCGCAGGCGAGGCCCCGTGGCCGCCCTGATCGGCTTCGTCGGGGAGCTGCTGCTGACCGCCGGGCTCCTGCTGGGCCTCTTCGTCGTCTGGCAGGTGTGGTGGACCGACGTCGCGGTCAGCGACGACCAGGCCGCCGCCGTCGAGCAGATCGAGCGGAGCTTCGAGACGCCGTCTGTCGAGGCCCCTGCCGAGCCGCGTACCGACGCGCCCCCGGCCGTGGCGCCGGTCGGGGAAGGTGAGGGCTTCGCGACCCTCCACGTGCCGCGGTGGGGCGCCGACTACCGGGTGCCCATCACCCAGGGCGTGGGCATGGACGTCCTCAACACCGGCGCCGCCGGCCACTACCCCGACACCGCCATGCCGGGCGACGTCGGCAACTTCGCCCTCGCCGCCCACCGACAGAGCTACGGCGCCGCGTTCCACAACGTCGACCAGCTCGTCGAGGGCGACCCGGTGATCGTCGAGACCGCCGAGGCCTGGCTCATCTACGAGGTGCGGGAGGACTACATCGTGCTGCCGCAGCAGGTGGACGTCATCGCCCCCGTTCCGGGCGACCCCGCCGCCGAGCCCACGCAGCGGCTCCTGACCTTCACCACCTGCCACCCGCTGTGGAGCACCCGCGAGCGGTGGATCACCCACGCCGAGCTGACCGGGTGGATCCCGCGGTCCGAGGGCAAGCCGGCCGAGCTGGAGACGAGCTGATGTACGCGACCATCTGGCGGATCCTGCCCGGGCCGCGCTGGCTCAAAGCGGTCGAGGCGCTGGTCCTCGCGGCCGCCGTCGTCTACGCGTTGTTCACGTGGGGCTTCCCGTGGGCGGCGGAGACGTTCGACCTGCTCGACACGACGGTGGGGGAGTAGCCGGCCTCACGCCGTCTTGCGGTTTACTTAGCAGAGGTAATGACCTAGGCTAAGGACCGATGACTTCTCCTGCGCCCGACCTCGCCACCAACCTGCGCGTCGCCACCCTGCGACTCTCCCGCCGCCTGCGCCGCGAGCTCGTCTCCTCGTGCACCGAGTCCCAGTACGCCGTCCTGGCCGCGCTCGTCCACGTCGGGCCGCTGAGCCCGGGCGAGCTCGCCGAGCGCGAGCGTGTCCAGGCGCCGTCGATGACGCGCACCGTCGCCGCGCTCGAGGAGGCCGGGCTCGTCGCCCGCACCAAGCACCCGACGGACGGGCGCGGCGTCGTCGTGACGATCACCGACGCCGGCCGCGAGGTGGTCGCCGAGACCAAGCGGCGCCGCAACGCCTGGCTCAACCAGGCCCTCGCCGGGCTGAGCACGGACGAGCGGGACACCGTGGGCCGGGCCGCCGAGATCCTGAGGAGGATGACCGAGGGATGACGCGCACCTTCTACTCGCTGCGGTACTTCAACTACCGGCTGTGGTTCGCCGGGGCGCTCGTGGCCAACGTCGGCACCTGGATGCAGCGCGTCGCCCAGAGCTGGCTGGTGCTGACGGTCCTGACGGACAACGACGGGTTCGCCGTCGGTGTCGTCACCGGCCTGCAGTTCCTGCCGGTGCTGATCTTCAGCCCCTACGCGGGCGTGCTGGCCGACCGGCTGCCGCTGCGCAAGCTGCTCATGACCACCCAGGCCCTGCAAGGCGTCCTCGCCGGCGCCCTGGGGGCGCTCGTGCTCGCCGGCGCCGCCGAGCTGTGGCACGTCTACGTCTTCGCATTTCTCCTGGGCACCGTGACCTCGTTCGACGGACCCGCGCGGCAGACCTTCGTCTCGGAGATGGTCCCGGCCGACTCCCTGCCCAACGCCGTCGGGCTGAACTCCACCTCGTTCAACATCGCCCGGCTCATCGGGCCGGCGGTCGCCGGGTTCCTCATCGCCGCGGTGGGCACCGGGTGGGTGTTCGTCATCAACGCGGTCACCTTCGCCGCGACCATCCTGGCGCTCGGGCTCATGCGGGTGGGTGAGCTGCACGAGCTGCCGCACTCGCCCCGCGGCAAGGGCCGGGTGCGCGACGGCCTGGCGTACGTGCGCGGGCGCAGCGACATCATGGTCATCCTGTTCGTGGTCGGGATCGTGGGTTCGCTCGGCCTGAACTTCCAGCTCACCTCCGCGGTCATGGCCACCGAGGTCTTCGGCCGGGGCGCCGAGGAGTACGGCGTGCTCGGCTCGGTTCTGGCGATCGGCTCGCTCGCTGGGGCGCTGCTGGCCGCCCGCCGCAAGCGCCCGCGCGTGCGGCTGGTCATCATCGCGGCGTTCGGGTTCGGGGTGGCCTCAGGCATGCAGGCCCTCGCGCCCACGTTCGAGCTCTACGCGGCGGCGAGCGCCCTGGTGGGCCTGAGCTCACTGACGATGATGACCGCCGCCAACGCCACCGTGCAGATGTCCACCGAGCCCGCCATGCGCGGGCGTGTGATGAGCCTGTACATGATGGTCTTCATGGGCACCACGCCCATCGGCTCGCCGCTGGTGGGGTGGATCGCCGACACCTGGGGGCCGCGCTGGTCCGTGGGAGTGGGTGCGATCGCCGCGCTCGTCGTGGCGGTGATTGCGGCGCTGTGGGCGCGGAAGACGTGGGACGTGGAGGTGCACTACTCGCGTAGCGAGCACCCGCACTTCTCCATGGTCGGACCGGGGGAGCGGCACGTGCTCGAGGTCGAGCGGGACGCCGCCGTGCGCGCGGCGGCGGCGCAGGACCGGGCCGCCGAGCGGCGCGGGCGCGCCGAGGTGCGGGACGCGCTCGGGGCGACGGACGCGCAGCAGCGGAGCTCGTCGGCGTAGAGGCGACTTCGGGCCTTCCCGCCCACTGCCGATAAGTGGCCACCTCCGTCACTACTTACTTGGTCGGCGGTACCTTCCACGCTTGAGGCACGAGCAGGGGGCTGAGAGTTCAGTGCACCAGTCGGTCCGACTGTGCGAGGTCGACTGGTCTACAGCGTTGACGTGTTGAGCTACGCTCCGCGCGGAGGGATCTGGGCGCCTTGAGTGACGAGTATGGGCCAGGTCGACAGTCAACTGTCGACCTGGCCCATACTCGTTGTCCTAGATAGAGGCAGCCGCCAAATGGCTACTCCTCTTCCTCATCGAAGTAGAACATCGAGACTCCTTCTTCTCCGCGATGCCTGTGGACGCACCATACGCCACTCCGCTCCACTTCGCATGGCGATACCCACAAGTTCCGCTGCTCAAGCCCCTACAGTTGCGGACATGACCGGTTCTGACGTCCTACTCTCGCTCGGTCTGGGGTCGATGGCGAGCCTCGTTGCCTCAGTTGTCTTCCTTGGTGCCATGAAGAGAATTCGGCCGAAACTGATTATTTCTACCGAGATAGCCCGTACGCCACGAGATAGCGGGGGAAACAGTTTCCGAATCAAGGTAGTCAATATGAGCAAACGCGCCGCCGTTGACTTCCAGGCCCTGGCGTACCTAGACCACCCCAGAAAGGTGCCCGAGGGGCAGGTGCGTGTCCTGAAGCCCTTACGATTGCACTCCACGCCAGGCTCTGTTCTCCCGGGAAAGCGCAAGGGAGACACGGAGGCTCGACATGCGCGCCGGATCCGCTTCCATGACGACCTCGACACCCTTTGGGCAAACGACCAAGAAAACTCCCTCATTGTGCGCATCTACGCGCGTGATGGCACATCCGGGTATGTGAGTGAATATGAGGTTATTTTTCCTCTTCGTCGCCACATAAAGGACGGCAGTTTCGTATACGGAGATAGCCTCGAGATTGTGCCACTATAGAAGCCGCAGTCTCGACTCAAGTTCGGCAGCTTGACCAGCGCCTTAAAGTTGGTAGTTAGGTGGGTGAGGTCCGATGCCGGGATGAACTAACCTCAGCCAGTCAGGCTGGACCGGGTCCGCCCGCGAGACGCGGACTCGGCATTCCCCGACAATGGCTCACCGAGTGATTGAGTAGGTGGCAGAAAAATCCAGCTACTCGCCTGCAGATCAGCGGTCGATGACGTTACGCACGGGCCCGCCGTCGACCAGTGCCCGCAGGTTCGCGGCGACGAGCTCGTCCGCCCCCACCGGCCGGCCGCCGGCCGCGTGCGGGGTGATGACGACGTTGGGCGCGTCCCAGAGCGGTGAGTCGGCCGGGAGCGGCTCTGTGGCTGTGACGTCGAGGGCGGCGCCGGCGAGCCAGCCGCACGCGAGCGACTCGCGCAGGGCGTCCTCGTCCACGGTGCTGCCGCGCCCGACGTTGACGACGTACGCCCCGGCGGGCAGCGCGCACAGGAGCCGCGCGTCGAGGATCTTCTCGTTCTCCGGCAGACCGGGCAGGAGCAGGACGAGGATGTCCACGCCGGCGAGCACGTTCTCGACGTCATCGACGTCCGCAACCGGGTAGCCCGCCCGCGTGCCCGCGCTGCGCGCGACCCCGCGGACCTCGGCGCCGAGGGACGTGAGGACCCCGGCGAGGCGCTGGGCGATGCTGCCGAACCCCCACAGCACCACCCGGGCCCCGATGAGCGTGGTGACCGGCCGGCCGGGGTGGAGCGGCTGGCGACCGCCGAGCTCGCGGGCCCAGCGGTGCTCGTGCTGCGCCTGCGCGGCGGCGGGCAGCCGCCGCACGAGCGCGAGGACCAGGGCGAGCGCGTGCTCGGTGACCGGGGCGTCGTGCAGGCCGGCCCCGCCGCACAGGACGACGTCGTCGGCGAAGCCGGCCGAGAGGGCCGCGTCCGGCCCGGCGGCGAGGGACTGCACCCACCGCAGCCGCGGCAGGTCCGTCGCCATCTCCCGCAGGCGCGGTCGGGGGTTGCCCCAGATGACCACGCCCTCGGCATCGCGGTGCTCGATGGGCACCGGCTCGGCCGGGTCGTACGGAACGGCGACGACGCCGTCGGGCAGCTCCGGATCGAGCGGGATCGCCGTCGGCAGGAGCACCTTTGTCACGCGAGCACCCCGCCGCCGTTGGCGTGCAGGGTCTGCCCGTGCATGAGCGACGCGGCGTCGGAGGCGAGGAACACGATCGCGGCCGCCACCTCCGCGGGGTCGGCGAGGCGCCCGGCGACCAGCGGCGCGGTCCGCTCGGCGATCCACGCCATGTCCTGGTACGGCGCGGTCATGGGGGAGTCGACCGGCCCCGGCGCGATCGCGCAGACCCGCACCCGCGGGCCGAGCTCGCGGGCCAGCGAGCGGGTCAGCCCCACCACGCCGGCCTTGGCGGCCACGTAGGGGGCGTACCCGGCCGCCCCCTTGAACGCGAGCTGGGACGCGACGTTGACGATGACGCCGCCGTCGCCCTCCCACATGCGGGCGCCGGCGTGGCGGCAGCACAGGAAGACCCCGTCGAGGTCCACCGACGTCGTGCGCCGCCAGTCCGTCAGGTCCATGGTGAGGAACGGCTGGTCCTCCATGATCCCGGCGTTGTTGACCAGGACGTCCAGGGCCCCCGCCCGGTCGACGACGGCGCCGACCATCGCCTCGACGTCGCCGGGGTCGGTGACGTCGGCCTCGACGACGACGTGCCCCGCGCCCGGCAGGGCGGCGGCGAGGGCGTCGGCGCGCTCGGCGTCGCGCAGGTGGTGCACGGCCACCCGGGCGCCGGCCGTGGCGGCCGCGTGGGCCGTGGCCGAGCCGATGCCCCCGGTGGCGCCAGTGACGAGGACGACCTTCCCGGCGAGGGCGGCGCCCGTGGCCGCGCTCGAGGCGCTCACTGGTCGCGTCCCAGGAACGCGGTGAGGTCGCCGCCGGCGGCGGTGAGCCGCACCGCGCGCCGGCCGAGCATGGTCTCGTGGATCTCGGACGTGCCGTCGAAGATCTGGGTGACCTTGGCGTCGCGGTTGAGCCGGTTCACCCACGACGAGCGCACCACGCCCTCGGCGCCGTGGATCTGCACGGCCTCGTCGGTGTTGCGGCGGGCGGCCTCGGATGCGAACAGTTTGGCCATGGAGATGGCGTCCTGGTCCCCGCCGTCGCCGGCCGCGAAGGACGCCGCGGCGCGGGTGGTCAGCGCCCGGGCGGCCTGGTAGTCGGTGGCCATCCGGCCGATCTTGGCCTGGATGGCCTGGAGGTCACCCAGCGGGCGGCCGAACGCCGTGCGGCTCGCGGCCCGCTCGGTCGAGGCGACCAGTGCCCCGCGCAGGAGCCCGCAGGCGTAGGAGGCGGCGTCGATGCGGGCGAGGTTGAGCCCGTCCATCATCCCGCCGAAGCCGTCGGAGGACAGGCGCGACCACGCCGGCACCCGCACGCCGTCGAAGGCGAGGGAGCCGTTGGACATCCCCCGCAGGCCGTCGAACGCCGGGCCGGCCGCGCGGGTGACGCCGGCCGAGGCGGTGTCGACGACGAGGGCGACCATGGGGGCGTCGCGCTCGCCGGTCCCCTCCTTGGCCAGGACGATCGCGTAGGAGCAGTTCGGGGCGTACCCCACCCAGCACTTCTCCCCGGTGAGGACGTAGTCGTCGCCGTCCCGGCGGGCCACCGTGCCCATCCCGCGCACGTCGGTCCCGGCGTGCGCCTCGGTGATGGCGAACGCACCGAACACCTGCCCGGCGAGGGTCGGCTCGACCCACCTCTCGATGAGCTCGGCCGGGGCGTACTTGAGCAGCAGGTAGGTGGTGAGGTGGGCGTTGGCGATCGCCACCGCCGAGGCCATCGAGTACATCGCCAGACGCTCGGAGATCTCGTGGACGAGCGGGGCGCGGGACGGGTCGAGCCGGCCGTCGTCGCCGATGAGCACCCGCTGCAGGCCGATCTCCGCGGCGGCGCTGATGACGTCCTGCGGGAACTCGGCGGTCTCGTCGATCGTGGCGGCGCGGGGGCGGAGGACGTCGGTGACGAACGTGTCGAGCTGGTCGATCATCGGTGGAGCTCCTTCAGTAGCAGTACAGGAGGTGGGTGGCGGCCAGGCACATCTCGCCGCGCTGGTTGCGGACCTCGACCCGGGCGTGGGCCCGACGCCGCTCGGTGTCGACCTCGACCACCTCGTAGCGGCTCTCGACCGTGTCGCCGAGCAGGACCGGGTGCAGGAACCGCAGCCGGTCGTACCCGGCGGAGACGGCCACGATCCGCTCCTGCGCGCACAGCGCCGACGCCGCCGTCGAGGCGATCCCGAGCGTGAGGATCCCGTGGGCGACCCGCTCGCCGATCGGGTGGCGGGACATGTAGTCGGCGTCGACGTGCTGCGGGGCGAAGTCACCGGTGATCCCGGCGAAGAGGACGACGTCGGCCTCGGTGACGGTCTTGCGGAACGCGGCGGTGGCCCCGAGCGCCGGCAGGCGCCCGGGCTGCGGGGTGCCGGTCACCGGGGGCTCAGGCTGCCCGCTCGCCGGGGCCTCGCGCTGCCCGCTCACCGCGGTCTCGGGCTGCTCGCTCACCGCGCCACCCCCGCCACGACGCGCTCGGCCCGCAGCCGGGCCACCTCCTCGGGGGTGCGGTCCAGACCGGTGAGGATCTCGTCCGTGTGCTCGCCCAGCAGCGGGGCGGCGGCGCGCACGGGCAGCCGGGCGCCGTCGAGGGAGAGCGGGTTGAGCACCTGGAGGATCTCGCCGGCCTCGGGGTGGGCGACCCGGACGTGCCGGTCCTCCCAGCCGACCACCGGGTCGCGGCGCATGGCGGCGAGGTCGTTGACCGGCGCGCACCAGATGCCCTGGCTCTCGAACAGGTCGAGGAGCTCGGCGGTGGTGCGCTCGGCGAGGACGGCAGCGACGGCGACGTCGAGGTCGTCGCGGCGGGCGGCGGCGTCCTCCGCCGTCGGGAAGGCCTCGGCGAGTGCCGGCCGGCCGAGCGCCCGGGCCAGCTCGGGCACCGGGCAGATGGACAGGGCGAGGTGGCCGTCGGCGGTGCGGTAGACCCCGTACGGGCCCTCCATGTAGGGGCTCGAGGGGACGGGCCCGCGGCGGGCTCCCGGGGCGAGGTCGTCGGCGACGATCTCCTGGGTCATCTGGTGCAGCATCGCCCCGACGAGGTCGACCTCCACCAGGCGGCCGCGGCCGGTGCGCGAGCGCTCGTGGAGGGCGGCCAGGGCGCCGAGGGCGAGCATGGAGGCACTGTGGACGTCGGCGATGAACTGCCCTGCCGGGGCGGGCGGGGAGTCCGCCGTGCCGGCGAGCCACATCCCGCCCGAGCGGGCCTGGGCCAGGAGGTCCTGCCCGGGCCGCGCGCCCGCCCGAGGGCCGTAGCCCGACGCCGAGCAGTACACCAGCGCCGGGTTGAACCGGTGCACGTCCTCCCAGCCGAGGCCGAGGCGCTCCATCGTGCCGGGACGGAAGTTCTGGATGAGGACGTCCGCCTGGGCCACGAGGTCGAGCGCGACGTCGAGGCCCTCGGGACGCTTGAGGTCCAGGGCGATGGAGCGCTTGTTGCGGTTCATCGCCAGGAACATCGCGCTGTGCCCGCCGGCGGTGACGGCGCCGGAGGCGCGGCCGCGCTCGCCGCCGTGGACGTGCTCGATCTTGACGACGTCGGCGCCGAGGTCCGCGAGCATCTCCGCGGCCCACGGGCCCTGCATGAGGTGCGCGAGGTCGAGGACCTTCACGCCCGCGAGGGGCAGGCGGTCCTGCTCGAGGAAGGTGGGTGGCATCGGGGCTCCTGCCGCGTCGTCGCGTGGTGGTCCGGTCCGTACGACCTTGGTAGATCGATCTAACGGAGTGTAGCATCGAGCGGTCGGAAGGAGCAGCAATGGGGCGGGTCACGCTCAACGACGTCTCCGTGCGCGCCGGGGTCTCCCGGGCGACCGCCTCGCTCGTGGTGCGCGGCAGCGGGCGGATCTCCGCCGCGACCAGCGCCCGGGTGCGCGAGGCGATGGAGGAGCTCGGCTACGTCTACGACCGCCGGGCCGCCGGCCTGCGCGGCACCCGGTCGATGACCCTGGGCATCATCGTCACCGAGATCCGCAACCCCTTCGTCTCCGAGCTGGTCATGGCGCTCGAGTCCGACCTCCACGACGGCGGCTACACCGTCCTCGTGGGGCACAGCCACGACGAGGCCACCCGTGAGGCCGAGCTGCTGGCCACGATGGTGGAGCGGCACGTGGACGGCATCCTCCTCCACCCCGCCCAGGACTCCGACCCCGCAAAGGTAGATCGCTATACCGCACGGTCGGAGACCCCGCTGGTGCTCGTCATGCGCCACTTCGGCGACGACCACCACTACGTGGGGCCGGACAACGTCGCCGCGGGCGCCGCCCTGGGGCGTCACCTGCGGGAGATCGGGGTGCGTTCGGTGCAGCTGGTGGGCGGGCCCGCCCACTCCTCCGCCCGCCTCGAGCGCATCGATGGGCTGCGGCGCGGGCTCGGTGAGGGGGTCGAGCTCGACGCGGGGGAGCGCACCGCCACCGCGACGAACTACTCCGACGCCGGCGAGTGGGCCATGGCGCAGGTGTTCGACCACGGCCGGCTCGCCGACGCCGTCGTCGGGTTCTCCGACGTCGTCACCATGGGCATGTACGCCGAGATGTACCGGCGCGGGCTCGTGCCGGGCAAGGACGTGGCCGTGGCCAGCTTCGACGACATCGTCATGTCCGGCTGGCTCACCCCGTCGCTGACCTCGGTGGCCACCCGCCCGGTGGCCGTGGGGGCGCAGGCGGCGGCGCTGCTCATGGAGCAGATCGGTGCGCCCGGGCCGGCGCAGGTGCGCCTCGTCGAGCCGGAGCTGCGGCTGCGCGCGTCGACGCTGTCCTGGCGCCCGCGCCGCTGACGGGTCCCGCCTGGAGCAACGAAGCCCCGCCGCCGTCGTTCGGCAGCGGGGCTTCGTCGTCGAGAGGTCAGCCGGCCAGGCCCGGGAGCCAGAGCACGACGCCCGGCACGAGGATCGCCAGGACGATCGTGAAGACGATGACCGCCGCGAACGGCAGCATCGGCCCCACGGCGCGCATGACCGGGATGCGGCCGATCTTCGACGCCAGCAGCAGGCACAGCCCGTACGGCGGCGTGATGAGCCCGAAGGCCAGCATCATGACCGCGACGACGCCGTACTGCACCGGGTCGACGCCGGCGGCGGTGACCGCCGGGGCGAGCACCGGGATCATGATCGCCATCGCGGGCAGCGCGTCGAGGAACGTGCCCAGCACCAGGAAGATCAGCCCGACCACCCACAGGATCGCCCAGCCGGGCACCCCGGCGAGGACGTCCTCGAAGAGGAACGGGATCCGGTAGAACGCCAGCAGGTAGGCGAAGACCGCGGCCGCCGCCAGGGCGAACAGCGGCAGCGCCGTGAGCAGCGCGCTCTCCCGGAAGATCCGCGGCAGGTCCCGCAGGGAGATCGTCCGGTACACCACGAGCCCGAGGAACAGCGCGTAGAGGACCGCCAGCACGGAGGCCTCGGTGGCGGTGACGAACCCGCCGACGATCCCGCCCAGGACGATGACGATCATGCCCAGGGCGAGCACCGAGTCGCGGAAGGCCTTGAGCACCTGCGAGAACGGCAGCCGTGGCTCAGCCGGGTAGTTGTTGCGCCGCGCCTCGATGTAGGCGACCAGCATCATCCCGCCGCCGATGAGGATGCCGGGGATGACGCCGCCGAGGAACATCGCGCCGATGGAGGTGTTGGTCAGCGACCCCCACACGACCATCTGGATGCTCGGCGGGATGATCGTGCCGATCACCGCGGAGGCGGCGGTGATGCCGACGGCGTAGCCCGAGCTGTAGCCGCGCCGCACCATCTGCGGGATGAGGATCGAGCCGAGGCCGGCCACATCCGCCGTCGAGGAGCCCGAGACGCCGCCGAAACCCATCGACGTGGCCACGTTGACCATGCCGAGGCCGCCGCGCACCCAGCCGACGAGGGCGTGGGCGAGCGCGAGGAGCCGGTCGGTGACCTTGGCCGCGTTCATGATCGCCCCGGCCAGGACGAAGAACGGCACCGCCAGCAGGATGAAGGAGTCCACCCCGCCGTACATCCGCTGCACGAGCAGCTCGTTGCTGAGCCGGTCGTTGGAGAGGAAGAACGGCAGGCACGCCAGGATCAGCGCGTAGGCGATCGGGACACGCAGGAGGGCGATCGCGGCGAAGAGGACGAGCAGCGAGATCGCGACGGTTGCCATCACTCACCAGCCCCTTCCACGCCGCGGACGCCCGAGGTGGAGGCGGTCTCGTCCACGAGCCGGTCGCCGAACGCCGCCACCGACTCGCCCCGGAAGGTCCGCAGGGCCAGCTCGGCGATGAAGACGAGCGTCACCGCGGCCGCGACCGGCACCGCGGAGAATGCCCACACGAGCTGGATCCCCGACGTCGTCGACGTCCGGGTCGCCCCGGTCTCGGCGAACGCCAGCCCGCCGAGGAAGATCGCCACGGCCGCGATTGTGAGGAAGGCGAGGATGACGACCTGCAGCGGCCGCGCGACCCGCGCCTCGTACCGGGCCGGCACGACGTCGATGATGAAGTGCTCGTTGCGCCGTACCGCCAGCGCTGCGCCGAGGAAGACGAGCCACTCCAGGCAGAGCCGCGCGATCTCCTCGGTCCACAGCGCCCGGGGGATGAACGGCACGTACCGGCCCATCACCTGGTAGGAGACGACGACGGTGAGGACGCCGAGGAGGAGGGTGACCGCCCCCAGGGTGAGCCGGTAGAGGCGGTCGGCGACGGTCGTCACTGCCGCAGCTCGAGGATCTGCTCGAGCATGTCCTCGGCGCCCCACTCGGCGGCGTACTGCTCCCACACCGGGCGGACCTGCTCCTCGACGCCGGAGGTGTCGACCTCGGTGATGGTCACGCCCTCCATCTCGCCGAGGGCGGCGAGCTTCTCGTCGTCGACCTGCGCCTCGAGCTCACGCTCGAAGGCGCCGGCCTCCTCGCCGGCCTCGAGGACCGCCTCGCGCAGGTCCTCGGGCAGCCGCTCGAGCGTCTGGGACCCGATGATGAGCGGGCGGATCGTGACCTCGTGGTTGGTCTGGAGGATGTGCGGCGCCGGCTCGTAGAACTTCTGGCTGTCGATGTAGACGGACTCGTTCTCCGCGCCCTCGACGACGCCGGTCTGCAGGGCGTTGTAGAGCTCGTTGTAGGCCACCACCGTGGGCTCGAGCCCGACGGCACCGAACGCGTCGGTGAGCACCTCGGAGGGCTGGACGCGGAAGAGGCGGCCCTGGATGTCGTCGAGGGACTCGGCCGGCTCGGTGAAGAACATCTGGCGGACGCCACCGCCGAAGTAGCTCATCGGGACGATGCCCGACGTCTCCTCGATCGTGGCGGCGAGCTCCTCGGCGATGGGGCCCTCGATGATCTCGTCGCGCTGCTCGCGGCTGGTGACGAGGAACGGCATCGACAGGATCGAGACCTGCGGGACGAACTCGGCGATCGAGCCGGGGGCGACGATCGCGACGTCCATGGTGCCGTTCTGCATGGCCTGGAACATGTCGGTCTCGGTGCCGAGCTCGGCGTTGGGGTGGACCTCGACGGTCACCTGGCCCTCGGTCTTCTCCTCGACCAGGCTGGCGAACTCGTCCAGGCCCTCGTCGAACGGGGTGTCGGCGGCGAGCTGGTGCCCGGCGATGAGGGTGTAGGTCTCGCCGTCGCCCGCGGGGGCGGCGGAGCCGTCACCCTCGGCCTCGCCCGAGGTGCCGCCGCAGGCGGCCAGCGGCAGGGCGAGGGAGAGGCCGGCCACGGCGGCTCCGGCTCGTGCCCGGCGGGTGGTGAGGATGGTGCTGCGCATGGTGTCTGGCCCTTCGGTCGTCGTCGACGGAATCGGGTGCGGCCTCGGTCGAGGCCTCGTGACGCATGGGCCGAGAGGCCCACACTCATGGTAGATCGGTCACGCTAATGCGGCACCTGAGATGCGTCAACTGTCGCTGAGGTCACGGTTCGGTCTCGTCCGGGTGGCGCGGGCGGGTGGGCTCGCTGGGGGCCATGTCGGAGCGCCGCGCGGCACAGAATTGGCGGAACCGCGCGGACGTCAGCGCGTCCGGCGGGCCTGGGTCGGACGAAGGGTGGGGGGCTTGCGTCCGCTGGTGGATCGATCTACAGTCCTCGCAGACATCGCCGTCCAGCTCAGGAGCACCCATGCGCACCCCCCTCGTCCTCGACCCGGACCAGGCCGCCGCCCTCGTCCGCGACGGGGCCACCGTCACGGTCTCCTCGTCCTCGGGGCTCGGCTGCCCGGACCGGGTGCTCCAGGCGCTCGGCGACCGCTTCGCCGCCACCGGGTCGCCGCGGGCGCTCACCTCGCTGCACCCGATCGCTGCCGGCGACATGTACGGCATCAAGGGTGTGGACCACATCGCCCGCCCGGGGATGCTGCGCCGCCTCTTCGCCGGGAGCCTGCCCTCTGGGCCGTCGAGGTTCGACCCGCCGCTGGTGCGCCGGCTCATCGAGTCCGGGGAGGTCGAGGCCTACAACATCCCCTCGGGCGTGATGTTCCAGATGCACCGCGCCGCCGCCGCCCGCCAGCCCGGCGTGCTCACCGACGTCGGCCGGGGCACCTACGCCGACCCGGCGCTGGGCGGGGCGCGCATGAACGCCGCCACCCCGGAGTTCGTCTCGGTGGAGCGGGTGGCCGGGGCCGAGTGGCTGTTCTACCCGGCGCTGCCCGTGGACGTGGCGATCATCCGCGCCACCACCGCCGACCCGCTGGGCAACCTCAGCTACGAGCACGAGGCCAGCCGCCTCGGTGCCCTCGACCAGGCCTACGCCGCCCACAACAACGGCGGCCTCGTCATCGCCCAGGTCGAGCGGCAGGTCGCGGAGAAGCTCCCGCCGGCGCGGGTGCACGTGCCCGGCATCCTCGTCGACGTCGTCGTCGTGGTGCCCGACCAGATGCAGACGACCCACACGCAGTACGACCCCGCACTGTCGGGGGAGGAGATGCGCTCGCTCGAGGAGATCGAGCCGCTCGCCTGGGGGCCGGAGAAGGTCATCGCCCGGCGCGCCGCCCGCGAGCTGCACCGCGACGACATCGTCAACCTCGGCTTCGGTCTGTCCGCCGGTGTGCCGCGCGTCGTGCTCGAGGCCCAGCACCAGGACGAGATGACGTGGGTGCTCGAGCAAGGACCCGTGGGCGGCTTCCCGCTCACCGACTTCGCGTTCGGCTCCGCGCTGAACCCGCACGCGATCATGCAGAGCGCCGACCAGTTCACCCTCCTCGCGGGCGGCGGGATCGACGTCTCCCTGCTGTCCTTCCTCGAGGTCTCCGCCGCCGGGGACGTCAACGTCTCCCACCTGCCGGCGCACTCGCACGTCACCGCGGGCATCGGCGGGTTCGCCGACATCACGGCCCACGCGCCGGTCATCGTCTTCTCCGGCTACTTCACCGCCGGGCGTGGACGCGAGCTGCGGGTCGGGGACGGGCGGCTGGAGATCGTGACCGACGGCCCGGTGCCGAAGTTCGTCCCCGAGGTGGCGCAGGTGTCCTTCTCCGGCCGGGCCGGGCGGGCACGTGACCAGCGGGTGGTCTACGTGACCGAACGGGCGGTGCTGGAGCTGCGGGACGAGGGGCTCACCGTCGTCGAGATCGCGCCCGGGGTGGACCTGCAGCGCGACGTCCTCGACCGGGCGGCCATCCCGCTGCTGGTGGCCGAGGACCTGCGCCTCATGGACGCCGACCTCTTCGTCGAGGACGCCCACGGCTTCGACCTCCGGGCCGCACGGCCCCGGCCCGAGCTCGAGGTCGAGGTGACCCGGTGAGCCGGCCCGGTGCGGATGGTCCGGGTGACGGGAGCGCCACGGGTGACGTGAGCGCCACGGGCGACGTGAGCGCCGCGGGTGCGACGGGCGCCGCGCACGGCCGGGGCGCGGCGGACGGTCGCGTCGTCGTCATCGGCCACGGTCCGGTCGCGACCGTCATGCTCGACCGGCCCGCCAAGCTCAACGCCCTGACCATGGCGATGCTCGACGACCTCGAGCAGGTGCTCGCCCGCATCGACGCGGACCCAGCCGTGCGCGTCGTCGTCCTCGCCTCCGCCGGGGACCGCGTGTTCTGCGCGGGCGCGGACATCAAGCACTTCATGAGGCTCGGCGCCACCGACATGTGGCGGACCTGGACCCGGCGCGGCCACCAGGTGTTCGACCGGCTCGCCGCGCTGCGCCAGCCCACGATCGCCGCCGTCGACGGCAACGCCTACGGCGGCGGGCTCGAGCTCGCCCTCGCCTGCGACCTGCGGGTCGTGGCCGACGACGCCACGGTCGGGCTGACCGAGGTGGGCCTGGGCACCGTGCCCGGCTGGGGCGGGACGTGGCGGCTGCGCGAGCTCGTCGGGCCCGCGCGGGCCAAGGAGCTCATCCTCACCGGGCGGCCGGTGGACGCGGCCCGCTGCGCGAGCTGGGGGATCGCGACGTCGCTCGCGCCGCGGGCGTCGGTGCTCGCCGCGGCGGGCGAGCTGGCCGAGGAGATCGCCTCGCGCTCCCCGGTGGCGGTGCAGATGGCCAAGCAGGCCGTCGACGCCGGCTCCGCCGGTGCCGCGATGGCGCTCGAGGGGCTCGCCGGCGCGGCCAGTGGTGGGACCGCGGACTTCACCGAGGGCGTCTCCGCGTTCACCGAGCGCCGCGACCCGACGTTCACGGGGAGCTGAGGACGATCACCGACTCCGCGGACGCGTTCCCCCTCCACGACCTCGCCGCCGAGGCCCGCCGCCTGCTGGAGTTCGGGCGGGCCGCCGCCCTGCCCGGCGGGGGGTTCGGCTGGCTCGACGTGGCCGGCCGGCCGACGCCCGGCATGCCCGCCTTCCTCTACGTCACCGGGCGGATGACGCACACGTACGCCCTCGGGCACCTGCTCGGGGTGCCCGGCGCGGCCGAGCTCGTCGACCACGGGGTGCGCTCGCTGCGAACGGTGTTCCATGACGACGCGCACGGCGGCTGGTTCACCGCCGTCGAGGCCGGCGGGCCCGCCACCGGCAGTGTCGTCGTCGACGACCGGAAGTGGTCCTACCCGCACGCGTTCGTCGTCCTCGCAGCCTCCAGCGCGCTGGTGGCCGGCCAGCCCGGGGCGGCCGAGCTCCTGGACGAGGCGCTCGCCGTCGTCGAGGAGCGGTTCTGGGACGAGGAGCTCGGCGTCGTCGTCGAGGAGTGGGACGCCTCCTTCTCGCGGTTGAGCGACTACCGCGGCGCCAACGCGAACATGCACTCGGTCGAGGCGTTCCTCGCCGCCTACGACGCGACGGGCCAGACGGTCTGGCTCGAGCGGGCGCGGCGGATCAGCGAGCGGGTCGTGGCCGTGGCCGCGGCGCACGGGTGGCGCCTGCCGGAGCACTTCGACGCCGGCTTCCGGCCGCTGCTCGAGCACAACCGCGAGCACCTGACCGACCCGTTCAAGCCCTACGGGGCCACGGTCGGGCACGGGTTCGAGTGGAGCCGGCTCCTGCTGCAGGTGGACGCGGGGGTGCGTGCGGCCGGCGGTGCGGCGTCGGTCGGGACCGGCCCGGCCGCTGTCGAGGGTGCGGCCGGCGCGGACCTGGTGGGCGCCGCCCGGGCGCTGTTCGACCGCGCGGTCGCCGACGGCTGGTCGGTGGACGGCGCCCCTGGCTTCGTCTACACGACCGACTGGTCCGGGGTGCCCGTCATTCGGCAGCGGCTGCACTGGGTGGTGTGCGAGGCGCTCGGTGCCGCCGCCGCGCTGTGGCACGCCACTGGCGAGGACCGCTACGCCGAGCACTACCGTGCGTGGTGGGAGTACGCCCAGGCTGCGTTCGTCGACCGGGTCGGCGGGTCGTGGCACCACGAGCTCGACCCGGCGAACCAGCCGGCCGCCACCATCCGCCCGGGCAAGGCCGACATCTACCACGCGACGCAGGCGATGCTGCTGCCGGGCCTACCGCTCCGGGCGTCACTGGCCGGGGCGCTCGCGGGCTGACGCACGGCCGTCGAGCACACGGGAGTGGCCTGCACGCAGGGGGAGCGGGCCGCTCCCGTGCGGCCGGGTCCGGTCAGGGGCGGTGGTAGCCGACCGTGTCCCGGCCGTCGCCGTCGAAGTCGCCCACGAGCGTGGTGTCGGAGGCGAGGCCGAGGCGGAAGGTGACCTCCGCGATGCCGCCGGTGAGGTCGTTCTTGATGAAGTACTCGTTGTCGCGCTGGACCGCGAGGGTGTCCCGGCCGTCGCCGTCCCAGTCGCCGGCGTGGACGACGTCGGTGGTGCGGCCGTACCGCAGGACGACGTCCGCGGCCCCGCCGGTGAAGTCGTTCTTGAGGTAGAACGTGTTCCCGCGGCGCACCGACGGGGTGTCGGTGCCGTTGCCGTCCCAGTCCCCGACGAGGACCTCGTCGGCCACGCGGCCGTAGCGGACCACGACGTCGGCGGCCCCGCCCGCGAAGGTGTTGGAGATGTAGAAGGTGTTGCCGCGGCGCACGGCGAAGGTGTCGGTGCCGTTGCCGTCCCAGTCGCCGACGTAGACGATGTCGCCGACGCGGCCGTAGGCCACGGCCTGGTCCGGGTCGCCCGCGGTGTTGGCGTTGCGCAGGTAGAAGGTGTTGCCGCGCCGGTAGGCGGGGGTGTCGACGTCGTCGCCGTCCCAGTCGCCCGTGTAGACGTCGATGTCCGTGGCCGTGCCGTACTCGAAGGTGGTGTGGACGGTGCCGTCGAGGGTGTCGGAGAGGAAGAACCCGCTGGTCGGCTCGGTCGGTGGGGTGACGGCGAACGTGGTGAGCAGCCGGTTCGGGGTGACCTGGCTGATGAGCGAGTCGCTGACCTGGACCGCCCCCGCCGTCGCCGAGGCCGTGAGCTGCGCGGCGAGTTCGGCGGAGGGGACGTCGCCGAAGCGGCCCTTGTACAGCGCGGCGACGCCGGCGACGTGCGGGGCGGCCATCGAGGTCCCGCTGGCGATCACCGCGTTGCCGTCGAGCGTGGCCGAGGCGATGCCGGTGCCCGGGGCGTACAGGTCGATGGCGCTGCCGTAGTTGCTGTACGAGGCCCGGCGGTCGTAGCGGTCTGTGGCCGCGACGGTGATCGCCGCCGGGGCGGACGCCGGGCTGAGGCCGGCCACGTCGACGCTCGTGTTCCCGGCGGCGACGACGACGGCGACACCGGAGTCCGACAGGCGGCTGACGGCCTGGTTGAGGGCGAGGCTGTAGGGGCCGACGAGGGAGAGGTTGGCGACGGCCGGGCGGGCGGAGGTCTGCGCGACGACGTCGAGCGCGGCGATGACGCCCGAGTAGGCGCCGTCGCCGTTCGCGTCGAGCACCCGCACGCCGGCGAGCGTGACCTCCTTGGCCACCCCGAAGAGCTCGCCGCCGATGATGCCGGCCACCTGGGTGCCGTGGCCGTTCTCGTCCTGGCCGGTGCCGCCGAACGCGTCGTAGACGTTGGTGGCCCGGCCGCCGAGGTCCCAGTGGGCGGTGTCGATGCCGGTGTCGATGACGTAGACGGTCACGCCGTCGCCGGTCTCGTCGTACCCGTAGGTGTTGTCCAGAGGCAGGGCGAGCTGGTCGATGCGGTCCAGGCCCCACAGCTCGCCCGAGGCGGGCAGCGGCTGCACGGCGGCTGCGGTGGCTGCGGTCGTGGTGGTCCCGGCCGGTGCCGTGGACTCGGGCTCGACGGCCCGGGCGACGTGGTCGACCTCGACGCCGGTGACGTGCGAGTTCTCCCGCAGCGCCCGCACCTGCCCGGCGGTGAGGTCGGCGGCGAAACCGTCGAGCACCTCGGTGTAGACGTGCTCGGGAACGACCTGCATGGCCCGGGCGATCCCGCGAGCGTCCGTGCCCTCGTCGAGGGTGACGATGTACGCCGTCGTCACCGGGGCCGCGGCGGCACTGCCGGCCGGCGCGACGGCGATCGTGGTGAGGAGCGCGGCCGTGGTGGCGGCGGCTCGGGTCCCGCGGGCGGCGCGCAGGCTCATGGGCATCTCCAAAGGGCTCGCCCACATCCTCGCGGATCACGCGCCGGTTCGGTAGGTGCTGGACCGCCGCCGCGGCGTGTCGGTACGAGAGCGCCCGGTGCGCCGCACAGGCGGCGCACCGGGCGCGGGTGGGGAAGGCCCTGATCAGGGGGGCCGGCCGGCTCCGTCAGTCGCAGAGCGTGCTGGTCCGGCAGGTCACCTCCACCTCGTACAGGCGCACCCGGCTGTCGCGGGTCCCGGTGATGTCCAGGCGCAGGGCGGTGGTCTCGACGGCGCCGAAGGTGTGCAGCGGGGCGACCTCGGTGTTGCCGACGACGGTGCTGACCACCTGCCACTCGCCGTCCACCAGGGCCGAGATCGTGTAGTCGTTCAGCAGGTATCCGTTGTACTGGTACAGGCCCACCGAGTCCACGGGCTCGGGCCGGGCGAAGGTGACCTCGAGCCAGTGCGCGGGGGCGGGGTCGGTGATCCACCGGCTGGCGACGGAGGCGGTGTTGCCGTCGATGACCCGCTCGGGGGCGTACTGGTTCCACCACCCCGACGCCTCGACCGAGCCGCCCGAGCTCGCGAGGGCGACGTTGCGCCACACGGCCACGACCGTCGTCGCGGCGGTGACGCTCGTGCCGTCGGCGGCGGTGACCACGACCTCGACGGTCGCGGGTGCCTCGGGGGCGAGCGGCGCCGTCGTCACCGCGAGGTCGACGTCGGCCACCTCGAAGGCGTCGAGGGTGAGCGTCGCCGGCGCCGGCGCGGTCCACCCCTGCGGGGCGCTGACAGCGACGGTCACCTCCGCGGGGGCGGCGGTGTCGTTGCGCAGCACCGCGGCGAGGCCGAGCTCGACCGCCGCCTCCGGGCGGATCTCGGTGGACCAGGGGAGCAGGGCCACCGAGACCGGTGCGGCCGGTGCACGGTCCTCGAGGGTGATCTCGGGGAAGACGTCGAGCTCCTGGTAGCGCGGCCAGCCCAGGTGCAGGCCCAGGGCGTCGAGCGAGGCCACGACGGCGGTGTGCTCGGTGCGGCCGTCGCTGCCCAGGCGCATCGGCACCCCGGCGAACTCCTCGGCGAAGAGCTCCCGCGCCAGGGGCTCGGTGCGCTCGACAGCGAGGGCGTTGGCACTCTCGAACGACGTCGTCATGTACTGCGGGTCGTCGCCCGCGGCGACGGCGAGGTCCCGCACGTCCGTGCGCACGTGGTTGCGGTAGAGGTCGGTGTGGACGAGCTCCTCGAACAGCAGGCGCTGGTGGGCCGCGGCCGCCCGGGTGAGCAGCGCCTCGCGGGCGGCGAGCACGGGCGCGCCGTTGGTGTCGGCGTCGCCGGCGAGCAGCGGTGCCTGCCGGCTCGCCTCGAGCAGCGCGGCGCGCACCACGGACTGCGACAGGGAGATGCCCACGTTCCAGCCCGACCAGCCGCCGAGCTCGGCCAGGTCGATGCGCGGGGCGAGGAGGTTTCGCAGCTCGGGGTCGACGACACCGGCGACGGCGTCGTCCCCGACGGCGACGAGCCGGCCCCGGGCCACGGCCTCGTGGACGCCGTCGACGAACGGCTCGAGCGACCCGGCGCCGGAGGTGTTCGCCATGAGGAGGACGTCGGCGTCGGACGCGTCGGAGCGCTGGGCGCCGAGGGTGGTGATGTACTCGTCCACCAGCTCGCCGTAGGGGATGTCCTGGTAGGGCGCCACCCATTCGTCGCCAGCGGTGCGGGACCACTGAACGTCGACGGTGGGGGAGACGCCGAGACGCTCGACCACGTGCTTGGCGGTGAGGAGCGCGCCGAGGACGTCGGCGCCGGGGTAGATCTTCACGCGGTCGCCCACGCCGAGCTCGGCGACGAGCGCGGCGAGCGCCTCCTTCTCCGCGCGGTGCGGGCCGAACTCGCTGGCGTCGTCCTGGCCGAGCACGAGGAAGTCGATCGTGCCGGCGGCCGCCGCCCGGACCATGTCCTGGTTGACCTCGTGGTTGCGGGCCCGGGCGCAGAGGTAGTCGTCCTTGATCTCCTGCGGGATCTCGGCGGCGACCTCCTCGTAGGCGGCGCGGAGGTCCTCGCGGCCGAGGTTCTCCACCTGGTCCATGAGCTCGGCCCAGCGGCGCACCGGGCCGGAGTACATCCCCGGGTAGCCGCTGGTGGGCTCGATGGTGAGGCGCTGGATGACGTCGAAGGCGTACACCGGGTGCTCGGGGTCGGCGGCCTTGACGTCCTCGAGGACCTCGAGGCGCTCGCGGGCCGTCGTCAGGTCGGTGGCGCACGTGCGCGAGGCGACGAGGCCGCCGTAGGCGATCATCGGCAGGGCGACCACCGAGGCGTCGGCCTCGGCGGCGGTCTCGGACCACCACTGGCCGACGGCGTCGGCCTGGCCGTAGGTGAAGAACTCCCCGAGGAGCTCGGTCTCCGGGGTCAGGGCCGTGTGGCCGCCGGCGGCGGCGATCTCGACCGGGGTGACGGCCGGGAAGGGCCGGTCGTCGAGCGGGACGACGGCGACGTCGCCGAGGGACGGCGGCGGTCCGGCGTGGTCGGGAGCGGCGGCGGCCGGCAGGGCCGTCAGGGCCGAGGCGGCCAGGGCCGCGGCGGCGGTCAGGGACAGGGCGGAGCGCATGGGTGTGCCTCTCGTCGAGCGGGCTGGCGTCGGGCTGGCGTCGGGCTCGGTCAGCGGGTGCCGTAGACCTCCGTCTCGAAGACGCGGGCGAGGCCGTCGGTGGGGCTCGGTCGGGTGAAACGCACGCGGACCTGGGAGACGCCGTCGGCGTCGTCGAGGCGGATCGTGGCCGGGCTGGCCGTGTTGCCGGTGAGCCGGCCGATCGGCCGCCACGTGTCCCCGACCAGGCCGTCGACCTCGACGGAGTCCACCCGCAGCGCGGTGGATCCGGTGACGCCGCTGTACAGGACGAGTCGGAAGAGGTCGGCCGGTGCCCCGAGGTCGATGGTGAGGGTGGGCGCGGGGTCGCCGCTGCCGGAGATCCACCGCCCGCCCGTGGTGAGGCCGTCCACCGCGTTCATCGCGACGTTGGTGGACAGGACCGAGCTCGCGGTGACCGGTGCGCCGAGGGCGAGGTTCTCCCCGCCCACCCGGACGGCCAGCGGGACCTCGATCTCGGTGGTACCGCCGCCGCCACTCACGGTGAGGGTGAGGGTGACGACGTGGTCGGTGCCGAGTGCGGCGTCCTCCGCCGCGGTGACGGAGACGGGCAGCGCGAGGGTCTCACCGCCACCGACGACGGTGGGCGCGGACGGGACCGTGACCTCGAGGGCGTCGGGCGCCTCGGCGGTCACGGCGACGACGTCCAGGGGTGCGGGCTCGGCGTTGGTGAGCTCGACGCCGACCTCCGCCGTGTCCCCGGGGAGGAGCTGGACCGGGGCCGCGGCGACCGAGACGCCGGTGCTGGTGGCCTCCCGGCCGGGGGCGTCCACCGCCAGGTAGGCCACCTCCAGCTCGGGGACCTCCCGGCTGGTCTCGACGTCGCGGATGGTCGCGCCCCACCGGGTGTTCCCGACGTTGGTGGGCCGGTAGCCGCGGGTGCCGCGCACGACGACGTCGCTGGAGTCCCGCACGCCGATCGCGTAGGGGTACGGGCCGAGGACGGTGGCCACCCGGAAGAGGACGGTGTTGGCCAGGAGGACGTCCCGGACGCCGTCGAGCTCGACCGCCTGGGACTCCCAGCCGTAGATGTGGTCCTCGGTCTGCAGGGCGTGGAGCTCCCAGTTCGCGACGTCGCGCAGGACCACCTCGCGGTGGCGGTGGTGCTCGACGGAGATCTCGTAGACGCGGCCGCGCACGGCGGTGTCCTCCACGAGGAAGCCGTTCTCGGCGTAGCCGGCGACGGCCCAGAGGTTGAGGAAGGTCCCGCCGCCGCCGTCGACCCAGAAGTTGTACGTGTAGTCGCCGCGGTGGTCGTACCCGGGGTCGCCGAGGGCGGGATCGCCGGGCGCCGTCTCCTCCGGGGCCCACTTGACGAACTGGGTGGTGACGTCGGAGAGGTGGCTCTGCTCGCCGGAGCGCCAGCGCACGTGCACCGAGCCGGGGTTCGTCTCGGCGGTGTCGAGACCGAGGCCGCTGACGACGTTGCGCCCGCCGAGCGGGGTCTCGACGAGGGCGCGCGGCGCGTCGGGGTCTGCGAACGCCGGGGACTCGTCCTCGATGGTGAGCCAGGTCTGGCGGGGGTGCAGGCCGATGAGGTCGTTCTGCGGGCGAAGGATCAGGGTGTCCGACAGGACGTAGCTGCCCATGGGGACGTAGACGGTGTCGTGCTCGGCGAGCGCCTGCTGGAAGATGGCGTGGTCGTCCGTGCCGGCGCCGATGGTGACGCCGCGCTCGGCCGCGTACTCCGCGACGTTCACCCAGGTGCCGCTGTCGGGCGGCAGCGGCATGTCGGTGGTGAGGAGCGGCTCGAGGGCCTGCGGCGCCTGGGCCTGCGCGTCGAGGAGCACCTCGTCGCTGCGCCGCTCGTCGTCGCCGAGCGCGTCCTCGACCCGCAGGCCGAGGGTGGCCTCACGCACGAGGTAGGACGCCTCGGGCAGCGTCCACGTGCGGGCGCTGGGCATCGTGCGCAGCAGCGGGCCGGAGTCGACGACGCCGCTGCTGACCACGTTGAGCTGGTTCTGGCCGCGGACGAGCTCGGGCTCCTCCGGCGCGGGGACGGACTCGGAGTCGTTGAGGGTGATGACCGGGCCGGTGACCCGCTCGAACACCGAGTCCTGCACGTACAGGCGCTGGGTCTGCCCCGGGGTGGCCTCGATCGCCCGCGGCATGTCGGTGAAGCGGTTGCGGATGATGCTGAGCTTGGCGTCGGTGTGCAGGAGGATCGCGGCCTCGGACTGGCCGGTGAAGGTGGAGTCGACGATCGTCGTCTGCCAGCCGGGGGAGGCCGCGAACGCGAGGAGTCCGTACCGGCCGCCGGTGACGTTGACCCGCTGGAGGAGGTTGGCGTTGTGGTCGACGGCGGCGTGGCCGTCGCCCATGTCGATGTCGACGTCCTGCAGGAGGAACATCTGCGCCCCGCCGAAGCGCACGCCGACCGCTCCGGGGTTGCCCTCCTCGACGGTGATGTCGACGTTGACGAGGCCGGTGGCGAAGGTGTCGTTGTTGCCGAACGTGACCGGTCCGCCCTCGACGAAGGGTCGGCGCACCGCCGCGAAGACGAACTCCGGCTCGCCGGCGTATGCGGGCGTGCCGGGGGTGACGACGAACTCGGGCCGGGTCTGCCCGAAGCCGATGAGCCGGACGCTCGCGCGCACGTCGATGCGGTCGGTGACCCGGTAGGTGCCCTCGGGCACGAAGACCAGGCCGCCGCCGTCGCCGACGTCGAGGCCGCGGGCGCCGCCGACGATGTTGCCGAGCCAGTTCTCCCCGCCGCGGCGCGACGCCTCGTCGATGGCCGCCTGGATGACGGCGGTGTCGTCGCCGACGCCGTCGCCGTGGACGGGGAACTCCGCGCTGCCGAGCACGACCGCGGTGGGGTCCTGCGGCATGACGGGGTACGTGGATGCGCCGTCGGGCGCGGTGGTGGGCAGGGTGGCGGGCGCGGCCGGCGCGGTTGACGGCGCCGGCGCGGCCGTCGCGGCGGACGCCGGCAGCGCCGTCGCCGCGGCCACCAGTGCGGCGGTGAGAAGGACGCCGATGCGGCCTCGGAGCGAACCTGGGGTTGTCATAACCTCACCTCGTTGTGGGTCGGGCGGATCTCAGGTCACGCGCAGAAGGGCGGTATCACCCCTTGAGGCCGGTCTGGGCGAGGCCCTGGATGAAGTGGCGCTGCGCGACGACGAACACCACGAGCACCGGGATGACCGTGAGGGTCGTCGCGGCGAGCTGGACGTTCCAGATGGGCCCGCCGTAGGCGTCGACGTACTGGGTCAGGGCCTGGGGGAGGGTGAAGTTCTCCCGGCTCGAGAGGTACACGATCGGCTCGAGGTACATGTTCCAGGACTTGAGGAACGTGAAGATCGCGACCGCGGCGATCGCCGGGCGGGCCAGCGGGAAGGCGATGCGCCAGAAGATGCCCCACCGGCTCAGGCCGTCCATCCGGCCGGCCTCCTCCAGCTCGTGCGGCAGGCCCAGGAAGAACTGCCGCATGATGAACGTGGCCAGGACGCTCGGCGCCCCGAGGATGGGGATGACGACGAGCGGCCAGTGCGTGTCGATGAGGCCGAGCGAGTTCACCATCCGGAACAGCGGGACGATCGTCACCTCGGTGGGGATGAGCAGCCCGACGAGCACGAGGATGAACAGGAGGTTCGCCCCCGGGAACTGGATCCGGGCGAAGGCGTACCCGGCGAGCGAGGCCACGAGGATCGTCCCGATCGTGACGACGGCCGCGATGTAGAGGGAGTTCCAGTACTGCTGCGCGAACGGCTGCAGCGCGAAGACCTGGACGTACGGCTCGAGCGACGGCGTGGCCGGCCAGACGGTCGGCGGGACGCGGAGGATCTCGCTCGTCGTCTTCATGCTCGACGTGGCCATCCACCACGTCGGGAAGAGGAACGGCACGGAGAGCACCGCCATGACGGCCACGAGGACCCACCGGCCGGGCCGGCGCGGCCGGCGTCGCCGGGCCTGCACGGACCCGTCGTGGTCGGTCGCCGGGGCGGGCGGCGGCGGGGAGGCCGCGGGCCGCTCGGGGGCGACGGTCTGGTCAGACTTCATGGAACACCCACCGCTTTCGGGTCTGCCACTGCAGCAGCGTCAGGGCGAGGACGATCGCGAACAGCAGCACCGCGATCGCGCTGGCGTAGCCGAACTCGTTGAACTCGAACGCCTGCCGGTAGAGGTAGTAGACGAGCACGGTCGTCGAGTTCCCCGGGCCGCCCTGGGTGAGGACGTCGATGAGGGCGAAGGTCTCCAGCGACCCGACGATGGTGAGGATGGAGACGAGCAGGATCGTCGGGCTGATCATCGGCATTGTGATCGAGACGAACCGCCGCCACGGGCCGGCGCCGTCGAGCGTGGCCGCCTCCTGGATCTCCTCGGGCACCGACTGCAGGGCCGAGAGGAACAGGATCATGTTGAGGCCGACGTTCTTGAACACCTGGACGACGACGACGGCGACCATCGCCGTGACGTTGCCGCGCAGCCAGTTGGGGCCGTCGATGCCGATCGCGCCGAGGGCGGAGTTGATGCCTCCGTCGACCTGCAGGAGGAACCCCCACACGATCGTCCACGCCACGAGCGAGACGACCACGGGGGAGAAGAAGGCGACCCGGAAGAACGTGGTGCCCGGCAGGCGCTGGTTGAGCAGCACGGCGAGCCCGAGCGCCAGGGAGATGTTGAGCACGACGAGGCCGAGGGAGAACCAGCCGCTCGCGGCGAGCGAGGCGTGCAGGGACTTGTCGGCGAGCATGCGCTCGTAGTTCGCGGCACCTTCGAAGGTGAAGGTGGCCGCGAGGACGTTCCACTCGTGGAGGCTGTACCAGACCACCGCCACGAGGGGCGTGATGACGAAGGCGAGCGAGCCGAGGACCGCGGGGCTGACGAAGAGCAGCCCGGTGGCGGCGTCTCGGCGCCGCCAGGCGGACCGGCGCTGACGCCGGTCCGCCCGGAGGCCGGTGGCCAGGACCGCCATGGATCAGTCCTGCAGCAGCGGCTCGGCCGCGGCGCAGACGTCGCCCAGGACCGCCTCGACGTCGGCGCCCTCGTTCCACAGGGCGTCGAGCTCGCCGCGGACCGTGGTCTGGAGCTCGGCGAAGTTGGCGTGCGCGGGCTTCGTGGTGGCGTCGGTGATGCCGCCGATGACGACGGCCTCGAGCTGCTCCTCGCTCAGCAGCGGGTTCGCCGCGCCCAGGGTCTCGGCGGTGAGGAGGGACTCGCGCGGCGGCGGGAAGTACGTGGCGAGCTTCTCGGCGTTCTCGGGGCTGGTGAAGTGGGCGAGGAAGTCCGCCGCGACCTCGGGGTTCGCGCCGTTCTCGAAGACGCCGATGCCCGCCTGGCCGATGACGTTCTGCCGGCCCGACGGGCCCTCGGGCAGCGGGACGACGTCCCACTCGAAGCTGCCGTCGAGGGAGGAGGCGCGGGAGATCTGGGTGATGGTCATGGTGACGTCGCCGGCGAAGAAGTCGGCGTTGGTGCCGGGGCCGGGGATCGCGCCGTCGGCGAAGGTGGCCTCGTGCAGCCAGGTCATGGCCTCGACCATCTCGGGCTCGGTGAAGGTGCACTGGGTGCCGTCCTCCGACCAGGGCGCCGCGCCCCAACCGCCCCAGACCGTGGCGAGGTTCTCCCACAGGCTGTAGTTGAAGTCGCGCACGATGAGGCCGGAGCCGCCGAGCTGCTCGGTGGAGGCGGCGGCGATCTCCCGGGCGGCGTCGAAGGTCCACCCGCCCGACTCGACCAGCTCGGCCGGGCTGTCCTGGCCGGACTCGGCGATGCGGTCGGTGTTGACGAACATGACGAAGGGCGAGTTGGAGAACGGGTAGGCGTGCAGCCCCTCGTCCGAGGACCACAGGTCCAGGGCGGTGGGCAGGATGTCGTCGAACTCGTAGCCCTCGGCCTCCTCCAGGGTGGGCTGGATGTCGGCCAGGGCGCCGGACTGGACGAACTCGGGCGCGTTGGACTCGAAGATCCACGCCAGGTCCGGGGTGTTGCCGCCCGCGAGCTGGGTGGTCAGGGTGGTCGTGTAGTCCTCGAACGGCACGGACTCGAAGGTGACCGAGGAGACGGTGTCGGGGTTCTCCTCGACGTACTCGGCGGCGATCTCGTCGAAGAGGGCGAGGTGGTCCTCGCTCGCCGTCCAGACCGTCATGCGCAGGTCCACCGGGCCCGCGGCGGCCTCGGTGGCGGACCCGCCGCCGGTGCCGCCCTCGTCGCCGCCCGACGAGCAGGCGGCGAGGGTGCCGGCGCCGAGCATGAGCAGGGCGAGGGCGGGGACTGTTCGACGCTGAACCATGAGAACTCCTCTTCTGGCGTGACCGGGCGCCGGGCGGCGGCGGTCGGGGGTGCGGGGCTGGAGGGGGTGCGGTGCGGTGGTGCGGTCAGTAGCCACGGACGTGCTCCGGCCAGCGGAGCTCGACGCCGTCGGCGACGAGGCGGGACTGCAGGCGCTCGACGAGCGCGGGGTCGGCGTGGACCTGGTGGGGGGTTGTGCCGTCCTGCAGGCAGGTGGCGGCCAGGACGCCCGCGACCTCCCCGACGTTCCACTCCACCGGGTGCAGGCGGTAGCAGCCGTTGGTGATGTGGGTGGTGCCGATGTTCTTGCAGCCGGCGAGCAGGTTGGTGGTGGTGCGGGGGATGAGGGCACCGAGCGGGATCTCGAAGGGCTCGGCGCCGACGTCGATGTAGGTGTCGCCGCCGGTGGAGGGGTGCAGGTCGATGCGGTACATCCCCACGCCGACGCTGTCGGGGTAGCGGCGGGCGCCGCCCTCGCCGCGGATGGCGAGGGAGACGTCCTGCTCGCGCACGGTCTCCAGCGCGCGGAGGCGTCGGCCCTCGCGGTGGTAGGGCGCCATGGCCAGGCCGTCGGCGGTGCCCATGACCTCGGGCAGGAGGCGCAGCCCCGGCCAGCCCCTGCCGCCGTCGGGGCGCGGGGCCTCGGTCTGCATCCAGTACAGCATCGACAGGCTCAGCTGCCTGGCGTCGTGGAGGCGGGCGGCGGCGACGTCGGCGGGGACGTCGATGAGGGGGCCGTCGAAGTAGTCGATGCTCGGCCAGTTCACCAGCGTGATGTCGCTGGGGTAGGTGCCGGGCTCGAACAGGTCCTTGGCGGCGATCCGGCGGAAGGTCCACAGGTTGCCGTCGCCGGGGTTGAGGCTCTGGTCGGCGAAGACCGCGAGGGCGTCGTCGCCGGGGTTGGGCTCGAAGTGGCGCTCGACCACCTCGAGGGTGCGCGGGTGCGGGGCGGCCCAGCCCAGGAGGTTCCCACCCCAGAAGTCCGGGGCGTAGCCGCGCCAGTAGTCGTACTGGTCGGGCTTGTCGATGGTGTGGTCGCCGTCGAGGTGCTCGATGGCGAAGCAGACGCTGACGGCCTGGATGTTCTCCGGCTGCGCCTCCGCGGGACCGCTGGGCTCCCCGGTCTCGGCGGCGGACTCGAAGCCGGTGACGTAGTCGGTGCCGGTCAGCGGCAGCAGGTCGCCGGTCTCGGTGGCGTCGACGACGTAGTCGGCGGTGATGGTGGTGCGCTCGCCGGTGCGCACGTCCTCGACGACGACGGCGCGCACGGCGTCGCCGTCGGTGCGGGCGCCCACGGGCCGCACCGGCTGGAGCACCCGGATCCGGCCACCCGAGCGGTGGGGCGCGAGCATCTCGTCGAGGACGGCCACGCCGACGCGGGGCTCGACGCAGATCTTGCTCACCCAGCCGGCGCCGGGGTTGAGGTCCCGCTTGGCGTAGGCGGATGGGGTGAGGGGGTAGTTGCGGCGGTAGTAGTCGCGCATGCCGTCGCGGAGCTGGCGGTAGGACGCGGTGCAGCCGAAGTCCTCGATCCAGGGGTGCTCGTCGAGCGGGACGCCCTGGGAGGTGAGCTGGCCGCCGAGCCAGTCGAACTCCTCGGTGAGGATCACCGACGCTCCGTGCCGGGCCGCCGCGAGGGCGGCCGCGACGCCGCCGAGGCCTCCGCCGACGACGAGGACCTGGGTGTGTGCTTCGTGCACGCTCATGCCTTTCCGCTGGGTGCCGGCCGGCCGGCCGGGGACGTGTGCCGCGCGACGGTCGTCCCGGGGACGACCGCGCACGGGATGAGGACCTGGAGGTCCTCGTCCCCCTCGATGGGGGTGAGCTGGCGCAGGACGACGCGCAGCGCCTCGGCGCCCATCTCCTGGCGGGGGATGAGGAAGCCGGACCAGTCGACGTCCTCGGTGTCGGGGTGCTCGGGGTCGCCCAGGCGCGCGATGGAGAGGTCGCCGGGGACGTCGAGGCCGCGGGCCAGAGCCGCGCGGCGCAGGGGGGCGGCGAGGTCGGACGAGGCCAGGGCGGCGGTGACGCCGGCGTGGCGCAGGGCGTCGAGGAGCTCGCCGGAGCCGAGGTCCGGCTCGTCGAACGTGACGGGCTGCAGACCGGCGCGGGCCATGGCCCGGCGGTAGCCGCGGGCGCGGTCCTTGACCGACTCGTGGTCGGTGTACTCGCTGATGAGGACGATGCGGCGGTGGCCAAGGAGCAGGAGGTTCTCCACCACCTGCTGGGTGGCGAGGTCGTAGGCGGCGCCGGCGTAGGGCACCTTGCCGCCCGGGGCCTCGCGGCGCCCGACGAAGGAGAAGGGGAAGTCCTGCTTGAGCAGCTCGGCGAGGTCCTCGGTGTGGCTGTGCCGGCCGAGGAGGACGCACCCGTCGGCCACGTGCAGGCGGCCCAGGCCGCCGGAGGCCTGGAGGCGGCGGCCCTCGGCGCCGGAGAGGGAGGTGAACATGAGCAGGTCGACGCCGGCGCGCTCGGCCTCGTTCTCCACGCCCTCGAGGAACGGGTGGTAGAAGTCGCCGGCCGAGTGGGGGAAGACCGACTCGTAGGTGTAGACCCCGATGATGCTCGTGCGGCCGCCCGCCAGGCGTTGGGCGAACGGGTTGGCCGCGTAGCCGGTGACCTCGATGGCGCGCAGGACCCGCTCGCGCACCTCGTCGCTGACGCGGCGCTGCGCCGTCCCGGTGCCGGTGAGCACCATGGAGACGGTCGTCTGGCTCACGCCCGCGAGGCGGGCGACGTCGGCCTGTGTGGCCCGCCGGGTCCTCGGACTCATCCTTGGGTCCTTCCGTGGTCGATGGAGGGGAGCGAATCAGGTTTTGCGTAAAACGACAAGGGTCTGCAGTGCTGAGATCTATCCGGATCTGACGGCCGCAGGCGGGCCCCGACCGAGCGCAGCGCTGGGAAGCGCGGATCGACGTCGGGAAGGGTCTTGCTGTTTTACGTATGACTCAGTTGAGTGACGCAGGCCGGCGGGACCGCGCCGGCACCTCCGTCGCGAGGCCTCCCACAGGCCCGCCGGAGGGCCGCACGAGTCCCGCGAGGAAGCGGGACGGAACGGAGGTCAACCGATGAGGACACGACAACGTCGCAGGGTCTGGGCGCCGCTGGCGACGCTGTGCGCGGCGCTGCTGGCGGTGACCGGCATGGCCGGCGCCGCGGGCGCCGAGGAGGGACCCGGGCAGGACGACCTGCCGGTGTTCGAGTTCCAGGGCATCATCACCGACAAGGAGGAGATGCTCTACAACCCCACGGACGAGTACATCTTCCCCAGCGTCTTCCACGCGGGCGAGCACCTCGCGGACCCCCTGGGCGAGTGGTACCTCTACCTCGCCCCCCACGACGCGCCGGGCGGCGTCGTCCTCATGTACGCCGACTCCCTCGAGGGTCCCTGGACCGAGCACCCGGGCAACCCGCTCATCGCCAACACGTGGCTGCCGCACTACGACACCGTCTCGCACGTCTCCACCCCGGAGGCCTTCTGGCACCCGACCGAGCAGAAGCTGTTCCTGTACTTCCACGGTGAGAACAGCACCACCCGGTACGCCACCTCCACCGACGGGGTCACCTTCGAGTACGGCGGGGTCGCGGTGACCAACGCCGACGGCGGCCCGGGCACCTCCGAGACGTCCTACGCGCGGGTCTTCGAGCACCCGGACGAGGCCTCGGCCTACGAGTACGCGATGTTCTACATGGACAACACCCCGGAGAACATCCGCCGGATCCGCGTGGCGGAGTCCGTGGACGGACGCGACTGGGACGTGCGCGCCGAGCCGCTCGTCGTCCCGGGCGCCGAGGAGGGGCAGAACGTCTCCAGCGCGAACCTCTGGGAGTGGGAGGGGCAGCTCTACGTCATCTACCACGCGTCGTCAGGGAAGATCCACGCACGGACCGTCGACCCGACCCTCACCGAGACCGGCCCGACCCTGACCCTCCACAAGGCGAGCGGCGTGGGCGAGGACACCGGCCGCGTGGCAGCGCCCGAGATCGTCACCGACGAGACGGGGACGTACCTCTTCTACGAGGCGGGCGACCGGCTCGGCGCGACCATCGCCTACGCCAAGCTCAACCCCGACGCCGTCCGGCCGCCGGACCCCGTGCCCGACCCCGACCCGCTGCGCGAGCAGTGTGCGGGTGTCGACTCCGACGAGTTCGACGGCACCGAGCTCGACGCCGACCTGTGGCCGGTGCGGGTGCGCGCCGACGCCAGCCGGCACGAGCTGCGCGACGGCTCGCTCGTCCTGCCGACCTACCACTCCGGCGTCAACGGGGCGCCGCTGCTCCTCCAACAGGTGCCGGACGGCGCCTGGGAGGTGACCACCGAGGTGAGGGTCTCGCCCACCGAGAGGTTCCAGCAGGCCGGTCTGCTGCTGTACCGCGACGACGCCAACTACGCCAAGCTCGACCTCGTCCACGGCTCGTTCGGGCCGCGGCTGGAGTTCATCCGGCGCGTCAACGGCAGCGACATCAACACCTCGGCGGACTCCCTCGCGCCGCCGGCAGGTCTGGGCGAGACGTTCTGGCTGCGGCTGAGCAGCGACGGGACGGCCGTCTCGGCGAGCGTGTCGGTCGACGGCGAGACCTTCCAGCCGTGGGGCCGCTCGCACGACCTCGGGGCCCTGGCCCCGGTCGGCGTCGGGCCGTTCGCGATGCGCGGGGCGACCGCCGCCGCCGAGATCGAGGCGGAGTTCGCGTGGCTGCGGTGGACCCCCACCGAGGAGGAGCAGGCCGCGTGCGACGCCGTCGTCGTCGTCCCGGAGGTCCCGGCGGACGAGGAGACCGAGGCGCCGGGCGAGGCGGACCTGCGCTCGACCAGCGGCTGGGCCACCGGCCTGGACGACGGGAACTTCGAGGTCCTCATGGACCTGTGGTGGGGCACCAACGGCAGCGTCTTCACCCTCTACGAGAACGGCGAGCTCATCGCGGCCGAGACCCTGTCGCTCGACACGCCTGAGGCGCAGTCGCTGCGGATCCCGGTCACCGGGCGGGTCAACGGCACGTACGTCTACACCGGCGAGCTCATCAACTCCCAGGGTGCGACCGCGACGACCTCGGTGACCGTCGAGGTCACCGACGCCGGACCCGGCACGCCGGTGCTCAGCCACGACAACCGCAAGGACGGCGACGGCGACTACACCGTCACCGCGAACATGTGGTGGGGCACTAACGCGACGTCGTACCGGATCCTCGAGGACGGGGCCGTCATCGCCGAGGGTGAGCTCGAGGCGGCGACGCCGTCGGCGCAGCAGGTCTCGGCCGCGGTCAGCGGGAAGGGGCTGGGCGCGTACACGTACGTCGTCGAGCTCACTAACCATGCCGGGACGACGGTGAGCGAGCCGCTGACCGTGACCGTGCGACGGTAGAGCCGGGCGGTCCGGTCGACGTCGACGATCGGCGACGGATCGAGCGGATCCGCAAGGGCCGGGGGTGTGGCGCGTGGCGCCGCGCCCCCGGTCGGCGGTGGAGGAGGAGCGGGTGGGAGCAGGCATGGAGCGAGCGGTGGTCGGGATCGACCTCGGCGGCACGAAGATCGCCGGGGCGTGCGTCGCCGCCGACGGCACGCTCGGGGACGTGCTCGAGGTGCGCACACCCGCGGCGGACGGGCCGGGTGCCGTGCTCGACGCCGTCGCCGGGCTCGTCCTCGAGCTGGCCCGGATGACAGGACCGGCCGGCGACGCAGGGGGCCGCCGACCGATCCTCGGCGTCGGTATCGGTACGGCCGGAGTGGTCGACGTCGGCCGGGGTCGGGTCGTCTCGGCCACCGACGTCCTGCCCGGCTGGACCGGCACCGCCGTCGCCGACGGCCTGCGAGCGCGGCTGGCGCCCGAGCTGGGAGAGGTCGGCGTCCACGTGCAGAACGACGTCGACGCGCACGCGAGCGGGGAGGCCTGGGTCGGCGCGGCCGCCGGGCTCGGCAGCGTCCTGGTCGTGGCGGTCGGGACCGGCGTCGGCGGCTCGGTGGTCCTCGACGGGATCCCGCTGCGCGGCGCCCACCACGTGGCCGGCGAGATCGGGCACCTGCCGGTCCCGGGTGCGGAGGGTCTGCGGTGCAGCTGCGGACGGACCGGGCACCTCGAGGCCATCGGCGCCGGCCCCGGTCTGCGCCGTCGGTACCTGGCCCTCGGCGGTGACTCGGCGAGCCCCGACGCGCGTGACGTCGTGGCCCGGGCGGTGGCCGGCGACGAGGCTGCGGTCCGCGCGGTGCGGGACTCCGCCACCGCCGTCGGCCGGGGCACCGCGGGGATCGTCACGGTGCTCGACCCGGACGCCGTCCTGGTGACCGGCGGGCTGGCCGGCTCCGGCGAGCTGTGGTGGGACACGATGGAGGCCACCCTGCGGGCCGAGCTCATCGACCCGCTCGCCGGCATCCCGCTGCTGCGGGCGGCTCTTGGCAACGAGGCGGCCATCGTGGGAGCCGCCAAGGGGGCGTGGGACCTGGTGGAGGAGCGGGCATGGACGTGATCGAGCTGATGCGCGGGCGGCTGATCGTCTCCTGCCAGGCCTACCCGGGCGAGGCGATGCGGGACCCGCGCACGATGGCCCAGGTGGCCCGGGCTGCCGTCGCGGGTGGCGCCGCCGCCGTCCGCGCGCAGGGCGAGGAGGACATCCGCCAGGTGGTCGCCGCGGTCGACGTCCCGGTGATCGGGCTCGTCAAGGACGGCACCGACGGGGTCTTCATCACCCCGACGCTGCAGCACGCGATCAGGGTCGCCGAGGCCGGGGCGCACGTCGTCGCCGTCGACGGCACGCAGCGCCCGCGACCGGACAGGCGCACCCTGGCCGAGACGATCTCAGCGCTGCGCGAGCACAGCGACGTCCTCGTCATGGCGGACTGCGGTTCGCTTGGGGACGCTCTTGCCGCGGCCGACGCCGGCGCGGACCTCGTCGGGACCACGCTTGCCGGGTATACCGGCGAGCGGCCGAGGACCGACGGCCCGGACCTCGAGCTGCTCGAGCAGGTGGTCGCGGCTGTCAGCGTGCCCGTGATCGCCGAGGGGCGCATCCACACCCCCGCGCAGGCCGCCGCCGCGCTCGCGGCCGGGGCGCACGCGGTGTGTGTGGGCACGGCGATCACGCACCCCACGACAATCACGTCGTGGTTCGTCGACGCGCTGTCCGGCCAGGCCTGAGAGCGGTGCCGGGTCGAGCAGGTCGCGGCTGATCACTCAGTTGCCGAACGATCCCCGCACACGGTAGTTGTCAACCTTGCTGAGACAGCAGGTGTGTGTTGATTCCGGTTGTTTGGGGTAGCGGTGGAGGGGTGGGGCGGCGCCGGAAGCGGTTGGGGTGTTCGTTCCAGTAGGCCTCGAGCTGGGTCTGGCGTTGTTGGTGGATCTGGTGGGCCGTTCCGGTGTGGACGCTGTGCGGGGTGTGGCGGCCCAGGGCGCTGTGGCGATGGGTCGTGGCGTACTGGTGGAGGTAGTTCTGTGTCCATTCCCGGGCGTGGTCAAGGCTCTGGAATTGTTCGGGACAGGTGGGGTCGTACTTGATGGTCTTGAACAGGGACTCGGAAAATGGGTTGTCGTCGCTGACGCGGGGCCGGGAGTAGGAAGTTACTGCGCCGTGTTTGTGAAGGTCCGCGATGAGGTCGTGGGCGCGTTGGATCGAGCCGTTGTCGGCGTGGATAGTCCGCGGTGGCCCGTGGTCGTGGATCGCGGTGGTGAACATCTCCCGGGCCCGTTCGGTGGTTTGGGAGTGCTCGATGCACCACCCGACCGGGTAGCGGGAGAAGACGTCGAGGGCGAGGTAGAGGAAGTAGCGGTCGCGGCCGGGTCCGCGGAGCTCGGTGACGTCCCAGGACCAAAGGTCCCCGACGCGGGTCGCGGCGACGGCGGGCGTCCGCCGTGACGACGGTGAACGGCGGTTCGTCGGGCGCAGGTCCCCGACGAGGTGATGAGCGGCCGCCACACGGTAGAACGTGCGCTGCGAGCAGGCGATCGTGCCGGCGTCGAACTCGGCCCAGTAGACCTGGACCACGGAACGCTCTGCGTGTTCTTCCTTGCTCAGAGCGGTGACGATCTGATCGCGTTCTTTCTGGCTCAGGGCCGCGGGCTGGACCCGGTCGCGGTGGGCCACCGGATCTTTGACCGGTCGATAGTGGGTATACCCGCGATCGCGGCGGTAGTACGTCGCCCGGGCGAGCCCGACCTGCCGGCAGGCGGGCGTGACCGCCATCCCGGCCCTGCTCAGCGCCTGGATGGTCTCGATCAAGACAGTCTGTGTCGCTTGAGCCACTGCGCGTACTCGTCCGCGCTCATCAGCGACGGGGGGATCTGTGTTGCTGGTTCGGTCGAGCCCGTGTTGATCCCCTGCAAGAGCTCGAATGCTTTTCCGAGTATTTCCTGTGCGGCCTCGGAGCGAGCGACCTTGGATTTCAAGGCCTCGTTCTCGATCCGCAACCGGGCCAGCTCGGCCCGATCTTGACTGTCCACCCGACTCGAACTCCCTTGGGTCGCGCTTTCCATCGCCGCCTGCCACTGCCCGCTCTCCCGGGCGTGGAGCCAACGCGAGACCGTCTTGCGGGCCAACGCGTGCTCACGAAGCAGTCGCATCTTCGCCCCGTACTCCACGCAAGCGTCCCACTGTGCGAGGAACTCGATCCGGAACTCCAACGGGAACGCACGCCGGCCCTTGGGCGTAAGACCGATCTCGACATCAATCATCTTTCATCCGATCTGCACGGAAGCCAACAGAGGTGTCTCACCACCACCCTGGCAACCTGCGCACACCGCTCTCACTCGGCGACGAAGGGATCGTTGGCGGACGGCTGCTCCTCACCCTCGGTCGGCGCCCCGTTGCCCACCGGGCACGCGCGGGCCGGGCCGCCGCAGTCGATGCACCACTCCTCGCCGGTGTTGGCGATGAGCTCGTGCCGGTGCGGAGTCCCGGGGATGACCTCCTGGACCGCAACCGGCTTGAGGTCACGGTAGATCGCGATGGCCGCGTCCTGGGTGAGGTCGCCCGCGGCGACGGCGTCCATGAGCTGGTCGAAGACGTCGTAGTGCTCCCGCTCCGGCGCGGTGTGCGCGCCGGACTCCGCCGGCGCGCCGTCGGCGCCAGGGTCTTCGGTCTGCGTGGGCTGCTCGCTCATCCCGACCTCCCCAGGGGTGTGGTCCAAGCGTAGAGCGGGCCGGCGCCGGAGATCGTGAACACGTCGAGCGCAGGAGTCGCGGACCGACTGGGCGGTGCGTGTCGCGGGGACGCTGCCTCGGCGCCATCGGAGAGCCGATCGCGGACATCGCGGACACATCGGGATGTAACGATCTTGTAAACAGTCCTAACAAACCCCTTGCCAAGAGGTTTGTGAAGCGTCTTTACTAATGTGATGCAGACCACGAGCGGCTCACCGACGGTCCCCGAGGGGCGCCGCACCACGCCTTTCGTGGCGGCCGGTGGGCTCGTGGGCGGGCGCCTGCGCATCAGCGCCAAGGTGCTGCCAGGCCAGGCGCGGCCGCACAACCGGGCCCTGATCCTGCAGACCCTCTACCGCGACGGCACGCAGAGCCGGGCGGACCTCGCCCGCAGCACCGGCCTCACCCGGGTCACGGTCTCCGACCTCGTGGCAGACCTCCTCGCCGACGGGCTCGTGGCCGAGGTCGGGCCTCGTGGCGGCAGCCGGCCGGGCAAGCCAGCCACCCTCCTGGAGTTCAGCCGCGACGCGTCCCACATCGTCGGGATCGACCTGAGCGACCACTCGCTGTTCCGCGGCGCCGTGCTCGACCTCGGTGGCCAGGTGCTCTCGCGCGCCGAGGTCGAGCTCGACGGCGCCACGGGCACCGATGCCCTCGAACGTGTCGCTACTCTCGTGGCCGGGCTGCTGGGGCAGGCCGGACGGCGCGTCCTCGGCATCGGCGTCGGCTCGCCCGGCATCGTCGACCTCGCCGGTGTGGTCATGAGCGCACCCAACCTCGGCTGGCACGACCTCAACCTCCGGGCGGCGCTGGAGGAGCGGTTCTCCCTCCCGGTGGTCGTGGCCAACGACGCCAACGTTGCCGTCCTCGCCGAGCACAGCTTCGGCGGCGCCAGCGAGGACACGCTCCTGGTGAAGATCGGGCACGGCGTCGGAGCCGGACTGCTCCTCGGCGGCTCACCGGTCATCGGCAGCCGCTTCGCTGCCGGCGAGGTGGGCCACGTCGTCGTCGACGAGCCCGGCGGTGGACAGTGCGCGTGCGGCAAGACCGGCTGTCTGGAGACCTGGCTCGCCACCGCACGTCTGACCGCCGCGCTGGAGGAGGCCGGCACCGCCGCCGACCGCGAGGTGGTCCTCGCTCGCGCCGGGCAGGTGCTCGGTCGGGCGCTCGCACCGATCGTCGGCGCCCTCAACATCTCCGAGATCGTCCTCAGCGGACCGGCGGAGCTCCTCGAGGGCCGGCTCTCCGCCGCAACGATCGAGGCGATCCGTCTGCGCACCCTCGCCGAGCTCCACGGCGACCTCGAGCTGCGGATGACCGCCCTCGGCGACGAGATCGTCACCCGCGGCGCCGCAGCCCTCGTCCTGACCCAGCAGCTCGGGATCTCCTGAGCCGCCACCCTCCGCACGTACGCCGCACCACCACAAGAAGACCCGACCATTGCCGACCGGCGTGGCCCACGCATCACCGAGAAGGGAACCACCAGTGCCGATCAGAAACTCAGTCCTCGCCGCGGCCCTCGCCGCGACGCTCGCACTTGCCGGGTGCAGCAACAGCCCCGCCGACGAGGAGGAGGGCGGCGCCGACAGCACCGCCGGTGCCGAGAAGGCCCAGAACCTCGTCCTGGGCAACAACGGCGACGTCCTCACCTGGGACCCGGGCGAGATGAAGGAGGGCGCCGTCATCCACTACGCGGAGGCGGTCTACGACCCCCTGCTCCGCAAGACGGCGGACTCCCAGATCGAGGGCAACCTCGCCACCGACTACTCCTACAACGACGACCTCACCGAGCTCACGCTCACCCTCCAGGAGGGCATCACCTTCAGCGACGGCGCGGCGCTCGACGCCGAGGCGGTCAAGGCCAACCTCGAGGCCCGCAAGGCAGGCGCCGGCAGCGCCTCCGAGGCCGCGAAGGCCATCGAGAGCATCGAGGCCGTGGACGAGACGACCGTCGTCCTCACCCTCAGCGAGCCCAGCCCGGGCCTGCTCGCCGCGCTCGCCACGTACCTGGGGTACATGGCCAGCCCCGCCGTCATCGAGTCCGGCGAGATCGCGACGAACCCCGTCGGCACCGGGCCCTACGTGCTCGACGCGGCCGACTCCGAGGGCGGCGTGAGCTACCAGTTCGACGCCCGCGAGGACTACTGGAACCCCGAGGCCTACCCGTTCGAGACCCTCGAGATCCGGCCCTACGAGGAGTTCTCCGCCCGGTACAACGCCCTGACGACCGGCCAGATCCAGTTCATGTACGGAACCTCGGACATGGTCCCGCAGGCCGAGGCCGACGGGCTCACCGTCCAGTCCGTACCCGGGGAGTGGCAGGGCATCATCCTCCAGGACCGCGGCGGGGAGGTCTCCGAGCCCCTCGGTGACGTCCGCGTGCGTCAGGCGATCAACTACGCCCTCGACCGCGAGGCCATCCTGGAGACCCACTACAGCGGCTTCGGACAGGTCTCCACCCAGACCTTCAACCCCGCCAGCGAGGCGTGGGTCGACGAGCTCAACGAGCGCTACCCCTACGACCCGGAGATGGCCCGCGAGCTGCTCGCCGAGGCCGGGTACGCCGACGGGTTCTCCATCCCCGTCTCCTACTCCGAGGGCTTCATGTCCCCGCTCGTCCCGATCGTCGCCCAGTACCTCGCCGACGTCGGCATCACGGTCGAGCAGGTGCCGGTGAACGGGTTCGCCAACGGTGGTCTGGAGACCCTGCAGTCGCAGCCGGCGTTCATGCTTTCGTTCTCCACGAACATCCCGGCGTGGACGGACGTGCTCAACAAGCTCACGCCCACCTCGCTGTGGAACTACTTCGGCTACACCGACGAGACCGTCACCCGGCTCCTCGAGGAGATCCCCGCGACGCAGGGCGACGAGCAGGCCGCGCTCTACCAGGAGCTCAACACCCACCTGGTCGAGGACGCCTGGTTCGCCCCGGTCGTGACCCAGGAGAACATCTACCTCTCCTCGGACGACGTCGAGGTCACGATGCAGCAGGCCCAGCTCATGCCCAGCCTGCGGTTCTTCGCCCCCGCGGAGTGACCGACCCCGGGTGGGCCGGGCGCGAGCCCGGCCCACCCGCTCCACGACAGTTTCCGACAGAAGGGGGCGACGGTGCTCGGCTTCATCGCACGACGGCTCGCCACGGGCGTGCTGCTGGCTTTCTCGGTGGTCACGGGAATGTTCTTCTTCCTCATGCTCACCGGGACCGACCCGGCACGGGGCGCCCTGGGCCTGTACGCCACCGAGGACCAGGTCGAGACCCGGCGCCAGCAGCTGGGCCTCGACCGACCGGTCGTCGAGCAGTACCTGGACTGGCTCGGCCACGCCGTGCGCGGCGACCTGGGGGTCTCCACCGCGCAGAACGTCGAGGTCGTCGACCTGCTCGTCACCCGCCTCCCGGTCACCGTCTCCCTCGCGCTCGGTGCGGTGGTGGTGGCCGCCGTGCTCGGTGTGGCCCTCGGTCTCCTCGCCGCGGTCCGCCCGGGCTTCCTCGACCGGGTCCTCCAGGTGGTCATGGTGCTCGGGTTCAGCCTCCCGAACTTCTGGGTGGCGATCATCCTCGCTCTCGTGTTCGCCGTGCAGCTGCGCTGGTTCCCCGCCACCGGGTACACCCACATCCAGGACTCGCCCACGGGCTGGCTCCTGTCGATCACGTTGCCGGTCATCGCCCTGTCCATCGGCTCGATCGCGGCGATCGCCCAGCAGCTGCGCAACTCGGTCATCACCGTCTACTCCCAGGACTACGTCCGCACCCTGCGCAGCCGCGGCCTCGCCGGGCGCGAGATCCTCCTCGCCCACGTGCTGCGCAACGCCGCGCCGCCGGCGCTGACGATGCTCTCGCTGCAGTTCATCGCGGCCATGAGCGGGGCCGCGATCATCGAGCGGGTCTTCGGCCTCCAGGGCATCGGGGCCGTGGCCATCAACGCCAGCGGCAACAGCGACATCCAGGTGATCATGGGCGTCCTGCTCTTCACGGTGGTCATCGTCGTGCTGGTCAACCTCGCCGTCGACATCCTCTACGCCGCCCTCAACCCGAAGGTGCGTCACGCATGAGCGTCCCCGCCGTCGCCCCGTCGCCCACCCTGCGCCGCGCCCGCACGTTCGTCCGCAACCCCGTCGGCGTCGCCGCCGCCTCGGTCCTGCTGGCCATCGTCGCCGCGAGCCTCCTCGCACCGGTGCTCTCCCCCCAGGACCCCAACCTCGTCGTCCTGTCGGAGTCCCTCCAGGGGCCCAGCGCCGCTCACCCGCTCGGCACCGACGGCAGCGGCCGCGACGTGCTCAGCAGGATCCTGTGGGGCGGGCGCGTCAGCCTCCAGGCCGGCACGATCATGGTGGTCACCGCCGTGCTGTGCGGGGTGCCGGCCGGGCTCCTCGCCGGCTACTACTCGCGCTGGTTCGACGGGCTGGCCAGCTGGGTGTCGAACCTGCTGATGTCCCTGCCCGAGATCCTCATCATCATCGTGGTCATCGCCTCGCTCGGCAGCGGGCTCGCGCCGACCATGATCACCCTGGGGGTCCTGGCCTCGCCCGACCTCTTCCGCCTCACCCGCAGCGCCGTCATCGGGGTCCGCCAGGAGCTCTACGTCGACGCGGCACGGGTGGCGGGACTGACCGACCCGCGGATCATCTTCCGGCACGTGCTCTCCGTGGTGCTCGGCCCGGTGCTCGTGCGCTCGTCCTTCATCTTCGGCATGGCGATCATCGTCCAGGCCGGCCTGGAGTTCCTCGGCTTCGGCGACCCCGAGCGGCCGAGCTGGGGCGGGGAGCTCAGCTCCGCGTTCCAGAACTTCCAGCGCGCCCCCGAGCTGGTGGTCGTCCCCGGTGTCGCGATCGGACTGACCGTGATGTCCCTGGCGCTGCTCGGCGCCGCGCTCGCGGACACCCTCGGCGCGTCCCGCACCACCAAGAGCGCCTGGGCGAAGGGCACCCGGCCCGGGAACGGCCGGCTGGTCGTCGCCGCGAGCGACGACGACGGCTCGGCCGCCGCGGCCCCCACCCACGAGGGTGCGCTCCTCGACGTCGCCAACCTCAGCGTGCGCTACCCGGGCGCAGACGGCACCGGCACCACGGTGGTCGAGGACGTCTCGCTCCACGTCGAGCGCGGTGAGGTCCTCGGCCTCGTGGGCGAGTCCGGCTCCGGGAAGTCGCAGACCTCCTTCGCCATCCTCGGCCTGCTGCCGCCCGGTGCCGTCGTCTCGGCCCGACGCCTCGAGCTGGACGGCCGCAGCCTCGTCGGGCTCTCCGAGCCGCAGATGCAGGCGCTGCGCGGCACCCGGATGGCCTACGTGCCGCAGGAGCCGATGTCCAACCTCGACCCGTCCTTCACG